>JBIOJT010000191.1:0-8851 GCA_044451055.1 Methylomirabilales bacterium (SeqCode) | reverse complement strand
TCAAGTACCGCTTCCAGTAGCCTCTGCCGCAGGGACGGGATCGTCGAGGGCATTCGACGATCCCGTCGCGCTGTTTCCTCTCGCTCTCGTCTCTGCTGTCTCGAGATCCTGGCGCCGCGGCGCTCAGCCGGTTTTCCTTGCCGCCCGATCCCTAATGACTCCCGGGGTGTAGCAGGGCAGATGATCAAGACATCACGTCAGATTTGCCCTAAGTGGACGGTGGGGAAAATCCCCACAGGTGAGGCGGGCTCTCCTCACCCGGGACCCTTCCGAAGGGGACAACCTCCCGTCATCGCGATATTCAAGTATGTAATTTCCCGACAGAATGGCTTTCCGAATCTACCCTGGCACAGGGCTTGCTGTTCGTCCCCTCGGAGCAATTGTCGCATTCACCCCAACCACGACCTGAAAGCCGCCTCGATGAGAGAGGCGGAGTGGGAGAGTGCGGTGGAGACGGTGAGGAGAGCAATGCAGGGGCGAATTCAGGTGCCGGTTGCTGTGGCGAACCATTCGCCAAACCACGCCCCGGACAAGTGCCACGCCTCAAGGCGACGCCAGCCAGCGATCCGCCGGATCATGGTCCCACGGGAACTCGGGCAAGCGTTGCGGCGCTTCAACCCGCTCACGGTTTCGGGAGTAGTGGCGTGCCCAAGCTGAAGTGGCTCGGAGTCATTGTGGTCGTTGCCGTGGCCCTCTTGACGGGGGCCTTCTGGTGGATGGGGCCCGCTGTCACGCAGCCGATCGAATACCCGCACAAGACCCACGTGGAGCAACTGAAACTCCCTTGTACGGGCTGCCATCAGCGTGCAGAGAAGGATAACGTCGCAGGCCGCCCGCCCACAGCGCTCTGCCTGGCCTGCCACGCGGGAGGAGAGACCAAGAGCGAAGAGGTAAAGAAGATCCGGGCCTTCGGTGAGAAGAGCCAAGAGATCCCGTGGAAGCGTGTCTGGCGACTGCCGGCATATGTCTTCTTTCCGCATCGGATCCATGTCGCGGTGGCCAAGGTGAAGTGCCAGACGTGCCATGGGCCGATGGAGACCCTCACCCGCCCGCCCGCGCGCCCTCTCAAGACGCTCGCGATGAACAACTGCATCGGTTGTCACGAGAAGTCGGAGTACGCCAACGGAGAGGGAGCCGGAGTGGTGAAGACCGGGTCAAGGCACGTCTCCACGGACTGCACCACCTGCCATCACTGAGGGAGAGCATGCGAGTCACGCGACGGGGCTTTTTTCAATCGATCGGGGTAGCGGCCGGGACCGCGGCCCTGATCAAGGGCAAGATGGCCAAGGCCGAGCAGACGGGCGAGGAGCTTCGGCGGTGGGCCACACCCGAAGAGGTCATGGTTCCATCCGTCTGCCAGCAGTGTCCGGGGGGATGTGGGCTCATGGTCCGGACACTCGATGGCGAGGTGGCAGGGCTCTCGGGGAATCCCCTCCATCCCATCAACCGGGGAGCGCTTTGCCCCAAGGCATTCGGGGGGCTTGAGCTCCTCTACGATCCGAAGCGCCTCAAGGGGCCGATGGTGCGCGCGGGTGAGCGCGGGCGCTTCCGCTCCATCGGATGGGATGAAGCCCTCTCGGCGTTGAACGCCCGGTTGTCCGAGCTGAGAGCCAAGGGTCTCTCTCACACCGTAGCCATCCTGGGCGGCCAGTATCGCGGCTATCGGGACACGCTCTGGAAGCGATTTGCCGAGGCGTACGGCACTCCGAACTATATCCGGGTTCGCTGCTTCCCGCCGGAGAAACCCGCTCTCGCCCATCAGCTCATGCAGGGAGTGACGACCCCTCTGAGCTACGACCTCGGAGAAGC
Organism: Methylomirabilales bacterium (SeqCode); assembly: GCA_044451055.1. Lineage (GTDB taxonomy): Bacteria > Methylomirabilota > Methylomirabilia > Methylomirabilales > 2-02-FULL-66-22 > 2-02-FULL-66-22. The sequence goes on along the minus strand of JBIOJT010000191.1, from coordinate 7,042 downwards.
CCAGTTCATCCTGTCCTTCGGAGCCGGCCTCTTGGAGGCCTGGCTCGGTCCAGTCCATGTCTCGCAGGCCTTCGCGCGCTTGCGGGGAAGCGGCGAACGTCCCCGCGGCAAGTTCGTCCAGGTGGATCCACGACGTTCGCCGACCGCAATCAAGGCGGACCGGTGGGTTCCCATCGTGCCCGGAACCGACGGGATCCTCGCGCTGGGGATCGCCAATGTCCTCATCCGGGAGGAGCTCTACGACAAAGAGTTCATTGAGCGGCATGCCTTCGGCTTCGACGGCTGGGTGGACCAGCGCGGGGAAGCGCATGAAGGATTCAAGAACTTCGTTCTCAGGGAATATGGGCTCATCACCGTGTCAACCGCCACCGGAGTCCCCGTCAGGACCATCCTCGAGATTGCCCGGGACCTAGGGACGACCAAGCCCGCCGTGGTGGTTGGTGAGCGGGGCCCCGCGTACGGTCCCGACGATCTCCACACCCGGATGGCCATCCACAGCCTCAACGCCCTCAGCGGCAGCATCGGCGTCCGGGGCGGGCTCCTCATCCAGGGCGAACTGCCATTGAGCCCGCTTCGACCGGTTCAGAAAGACGAGGCGGTAGCGCGCGGGCTGGAGCACCCCAGGATTGACGGGGCGGGACGGGGCGAATACTTCCTGGCCTCCGATGCTCCGCAGGCCCTTCCAGAGCGGATACTGGGCGCGACGCCGTACCCGGTTAACGCGCTCCTCCTTTTTGCCACCAACCCGCTGGCGAATCATCCGGCGAAGGAAGCGTTCGCCAGGGCCTTCGACCGGATCCCCTTCATCGTGAGCTTTTCGCCCTTTCTCGATGAGAGCTCCTCTAGAGCCGACCTGATCCTTCCCGACCATACCTATCTCGAGCGGTGGCAGGACGATCAGGTGACGCACCTCGCTGGCTTTACCTGTTTCAGTCTGGCGCGGCCGGCTGCGGCGCCTCTTCAGCAGACGCGCAACACCGCGGACGTGGTGCTTCAGATCGCCACCGCGACGGGCGGGAGTGTCGCGAAGAACCTGCCATGGCGGAACTTCGAAGATTTTCTCTTCGAGAGGGTGCGGGGGCTCTACGAGGCCGGGCGCGGGTATGTGGTCTCTGCTCCGGCTGAGGAGTCGCTGAGAAAGATCCTGGAGCGCCAGGGGTACTGGACTCCGGAGTTCAAGTCTTACGAAGAGTTCTGGGCCGCGCTCGGCAAGCGTGGCGCTTGGTGGGATCCCACGGGACTGCCCGTCAGCGTAGAGGCGCTTCTGGCGACACCGTCTCAGAAGTTCGAATTCTATGCCAGCGGTCTCAAGCGGCTGGTGGACGAGGCCGCGAAACGGGATGGCACGGGCGAGGCCTTGGTCCAGGCGCTGGGGGGACGGGACCGGCGCGATCTCCTCTATCTCCCCGCCGTGGCGATCCCTGCCGCGCCGAAGCCCGAGGTGTTCCCGCTCCGCCTCAACACCTATCGCCTGATGAGCCGGCCCTTGGGAGGCGGGGGGAACCAGCCTTGGCTCCTGGAGCAGCCGGCGGTTCATGTCCGAGCCTCGTGGGAAGCGTGGGTCGAGATCCATCCCAAGACGGCGGCCGGTGTGGGAGTGAAGGGCGGGGACTGGGTCTGGGTCGAGTCGGCCAAGGGGAGAGTCAGGCTCAAGGCCAAGCTCTATACCGGCACCCTCCCGGAGATCGTTCACATCCCCCTCTTCGGCGGCGAAGGGGCCAAACCCAACGACCTCATCGCCAACGAAACCGATCCCTTCAGGGGCTTCGGTCTTCTCAACACCACCCGCGTCCGGCTCCTCAAGGCCTGACGCCATGGCGCTCTGGGGGATGGTGATTGATCTCGACCGCTGCACGGGCTGCCAGGCCTGCGTCATGGCCTGCAAGGCGGAGAACAACGTGCCCGCCGTTGGGGCGAAGGAGGCGGTCAAGGGGCGGGTCATCAGCTGGATGCAGGTTCTCACCGAGGAAGACGAGGAACACGGCGGCGAGGTGAAGCGGTTCGTCCCGCGGCCGTGCCTTCAGTGCGACGACCCCCCCTGCACCAAGGTCTGTCCCGTCTATGCCACGTACCGGAACCCAGAGGGGATCGTGGCGCAGATCTACCCCCGCTGCATCGGCTGCCGGTTCTGCATGGCGGCCTGCCCCTACAACGCGAAATACTTCAACTGGTACCGCTACCAGGAGGAAGCTCCCGGCCAAAACCCTGACGTCTCGCTTCGCCCCAAGGGCGTCGTGGAGAAGTGTACCTTCTGCCACCATCGTCTTCAGAAAGCGCGGGAGCGGGCCTTGGCTGAGCGGCGAGAGTTGGCCCCGGGGGAGTATGTCACGGCCTGCGCCGAGGTCTGCCCGGCGCGCGCCATCGTCTTCGGAGATCTTTCCGACCCCGGCAGCGAAGTCTTTAGGCTGTCCAGAAGCCCCCGGGCCTTCAGGCTTCTGGAGGCGCTGGGGACCAAGCCGAAGGTGATCTATCTCTCCGAAGGAGAAGGCCGTGGCTGATCCTGCCGATAGCCGTGATGCCGCGCTCCTTGCTCCCATCCAGCGGACGGGGCGGGGGTTCTATGTGACGGTGGGCATTCTCGCCGCCCTCATCCTCTGGGGGGCCATCGCCTACTTGACCCAGTTCAGCAAGGGGCTGGGGGTCAGCGGCCTCCACCAGCCGGTCTCCTGGGGATTCTACGTCACCAACTTCGTCTTCTTTATCGGGATCAGCCACGCGGGCACTCTGATTTCGGCCATCCTCCGACTCTCAAAAGCCGAGTGGCGACGGCCGATCACCCGGATGGCCGAGGTCATCACGGTGATGGTGATCTTCGTCGGCGCCAGTCAGATCCTGGTGGACCTGGGTCGTCCCGACCGGTTGCTGAACGTCATCCTCCACGGCCGCTACCAGTCCCCCCTGCTTTGGGACGCCACCAGCATCAGCGCCTACATGACGGCGAGCCTGACGTACTTGTATATCCCCATGATTCCCGACATCGCGATCCTGAGGGACCGCGCGGGCAAGTGGAAGCTTTTCTACTCTGTCCTGGCCCTGGGCTGGACCGGTACCGAGCGTCAGCAGCGCGTGCTCAACCGGGCCATCGCCATATTGGCTGTCCTGGTCATCCCCATCGCCGTTTCGGTCCACTCGGTGGTCTCCTTCGTCTTCTCCATGACGCTCCAGCCCATGTGGCACTCGACTATTTTCGGCCCCTACTTCGTGGTCGGGGCGATCTTCTCAGGGATCGCGGCCCTCATCGTGGCGATGATCGCTTTCAGGAAAGCCTACGGGCTCGAGAGTTACCTCAAGCCGATCCATTTCCGTTATCTGGGACAGCTGCTCCTGGTCATGTCCCTCCTCTGGTTCTACTTCACCTTCGCCGAGTACCTGACGGGATACTACGGGAGCGAACCGGAGGAGATGAGGGTGTTCTGGTCAAAGTTCACCGGCCGCTTCTGGCCGTTCTTCTGGGGGATGGTTGTCACCAACCTCGCCATCCCGGTCCTCTGCCTCATGAGGCTCGGCAGCCGCACCATCGGGAAGGTCCTCATCGCGTCCCTGTCGGTGATCGTGGGGATGTGGCTCGAGCGCTTCATCATCGTCGTCCCGACGTTGTCCAATCCACGGCTGCCGTTCGGGGAGGGACTCTACGCGCCGACCTGGGTGGAATGGGGGGAAATGGCGGGGAGCTTCGCCCTGTTCGCACTCTTCTACGTTCTCTTCACAAAAGTCTTCCCCATCATCTCCATCTGGGAGATCCGGGAGGGACGTGAGGTGGGACTCAAGGAGGTCGAGGAGCGGCTCCTGACCTATCTGCCGGACGCGGCGGAGCCGGACGTGGCCGGACAGCGGACGGAGGCTGTGAAATGAGAGATGAGCGCTCGGTGTCGGAGAGAACGGTGAGGAAGCTGCAATGGTTGTGGATTGCTGTGGCCTTTGGCTTGATCGGGGGGATCATCACCTGGATCATCCACCTGATCCGCACCGCCTGGCGCCTCGGCGATACCCCCTCGGCCTCCATTGGGATCTCGATCGTGGCGATCCCCATCTTCCTGACTATGCTGGGCGTGATCCTCTACGTCTTCGTGGGGCTCCGCGGAGATCGAGGGGAGCAATGAACGGACGACCTCTGGTTGTCGGGCTGATTCTGCTCTCAGGGGTGGGGCTCGCAGTCAGTCCCGCCTTCGCCAGCCACGAGAGCCTCTCCGTCCTGCTCCCCGCCGATCCCCTGGAGGGGAGCCGACTCTTTACCGGCAAGGGGTGCATCCGCTGTCACGCCGTGCATGGAGTGGGAGGAACCAGGGGACCCGATCTGGGCCGAAGGATCCTGAACCGCCCGCTCCTCGAGATCGCCGGGGTCATGTGGAATCACTCGCCCGCGATGGAGCAGGTCTTCCAGGAAAAACGGGTTCCCCGGCCCAGATTCGAGCCGGGGGAGATGGCAAGCCTGCTCTCCTTTCTCTACTACCTCGGCTCTCTGGATCCTCCCGGCGATGCGGTGACCGGGGCCCGCCTCTTCGGCCAGAAAGGATGCGAGATCTGCCACTCGCTCGGAGGCAAAGGCGGGAGCGTGGGCCCCCGGCTCGACAAATACAGCCGGTACACGTCCCCGCTCTTCCTGACCGCTGCCCTCTGGGACCATGGAAAGCGAATGGCCGAGACAATGGAGCGGCTGAAGGTTCCCCGCCCGACCTTCCAGGGAACCGACATCCCCGACCTCCTTGCCTATATCCGGAGTGCTGGTGGAGGGACGGAGCGCGTGTACGTCCCGCCGGGGAAGCCAAAGGACGGGGAGGTGCTCTTCACGAAAAAGCACTGCGTCGAATGCCACTCGGTCAGGGGCCATGGCGGCAAGGTGGGGCCCGACCTCGGGCTCACGCTCAAGGGGAGCCTCATGCGGATCGCCGGGTCCATGTGGAACCACGGCCCCCAAATGTGGACGAAGATGGCCGAGCGCGGGATTGAGGTGCCGGTCCTCAGCACCCAGGAGATGTCGGATCTCATCAGCTATCTTTATTTCTTCCAGTTCATCGACCCGCCCGGCGATGCCAAAAGAGGGTTGGTGGTTTACAAGGAGAAACGCTGCGGCACCTGCCACGCCCTCCGGGGGGTCGGCGAAAAGGTGGGACCCGATCTCGCGACCGTGGAAAACCTCGACACGTCCTTGGAGGTCATCACCGGCATGTGGAATCACGCAGCCACTATGGAGCAGGTGATGGTTGGGGCGAACGTCACGTGGCCGGTTCTCCAGGAAGGGGAAATGGCCGACCTGATCGCCTATCTGCTCCAGGCCCGTGGATCAGCGCTCCGGCCGGCGGCGGCCAAGGGTTCTGAGCCCAAAGGCAACCGCCGATGAGGAGTTAGCCCGAAGGAGGTGGGCGATGGAACGGTCAACGGGAGCCCGCGTGATGCCCCCGGCCTTCGCGAAGATCGTTGCGGGAGCGAACGAGCCGAACGGAAGCCCAGAAGCCCATCGGGGCAGACGCCACCCGCGACAAATCGTTAACGTGCCGGCCTATGCCCAGACGCTGCCCGAGAAATAGGTCCGGCGGGAGGTCAGGGCCATGAAGTGGATGGTTCTCGCGGTGTCCTTCCTGCTTCCCTGGGGTTCCCAGGCGGCCTTCGCCCAGTCCCTCTTTAGCCCCACGCAAGACCCGCTAGCAGGCTCGCGGGTCTTCGGGACCAAGGGCTGCGTCAAGTGTCACGCGGTCAACGGCGTGGGCGGCAAGGTCGGGCCTGATCTTGGCCGAAACCTGCGTCCCCGATCGTTCTACGATCTCGCCGCCGGGATGTGGAACCACTTGCCGAAGATGGGCGAGCGCATGCGAGAGCTCGGGATCGCTCGCCCTCAGCTGGACCCGCGGGAGACCGGCGACCTCATCGGGTTTCTCTACACACTCGACTACTTTGATCCCCCAGGGAATGTCGAGGCTGGCCGGCGGCTTTTCACGGAGAAAAAGTGCGTCATCTGCCACCAGGCGGGCGGGACCGGCGGGGTGGCCGGCCCGAACCTGGACTTCCTCAAGCAGTTCGGTTCCCCCATCCTGATCGCGGCCGAGCTGTGGAACCACGGCCCGGCGATGGCCGAGGCCATGCGCGACAAGGGGATCGCGCGCCCCACCTTCAGAGATGCGGAGCTTCGCGATCTGATCTCCTACCTCAAAGCCACCTCCCAGACCCGTTCCGAGGAGCCGCTCTACGTCCTGCCCGGCCGCGCCGACGAGGGCCGCCGGCTGTTCAGGGATAAGGGCTGCATCCTTTGCCACAGCGTCGGGGGCGAGGGCGGCCGAGTGGGACCTGACCTGGCTGAGCGCGGGCTGCACTGGAGCCTCACCCAGTTCGCGGCGGCCATGTGGAATAAGGCCCCCGCGATGATGAAGGAGATGAAGGCGCGATCGATCTCAGTCCCGCGCCTTCAAGCGAACGAAATGGCCGACCTCGTCGCTTACCTCTACTCCGTCCGCTATCTCGCCGAGTCGGGCGACCCCACGAAGGGGCGGGAACTCGCGACGGCCAAAGGGTGCCTGGGCTGCCACTCGCTCGATACCACGGGCGGCAAGGTCGGCCCGGACCTCGCAAAGGTGAAGGGTCTCGACTCGTCCGCTGCCGTCATCGCGGTGCTGTGGAACCACGGCTTCATCATGGCGGAGCGTGCCGAGCGCCGGCAGGTGGCCTGGCCCCGGTTGCGCCCAGAAGAGATGGCCCACCTCGTCGCCTTCCTCCAAACACTCGGCCGGGCTCGGTGAGGGGCCGGCGGGAGGCAGGTCAAATCGGGGAATCAGGCATGGTTACCGTCAGGATGGTTCCAACCGATGCCAAGAGAAATACTGCGCGCCCTCTACTTACTTAAGCTCCTAACGTACGCGACCAGATCCTGGATATCTCCATCCTTGAGCTTCGAGCCGAAGGGGACCATGAGCGGGGATTTCCCGGCGGCGGCCCCGCCTTTCTGGATGAGGTCGAAGAGATACTGGTCCTTGAGCGCCGTCATGTAGACCTTATTCGTGAAGTCCGCGGGCTTCGGGTTGATCGCGGCGGCTGCTGGGCCGTCCCCTTTGCC
>JBIOJT010000190.1:0-8867 GCA_044451055.1 Methylomirabilales bacterium (SeqCode) | reverse complement strand
ACGTTGCCAAGTACGCCAAATCACGAAACGTCACGCCGCTGCGCGGGGGATGGGCGAGGCGATGACCCTCGCCAGGTCTTTGCGGGTCGCCCCGAGGGCGATCAGCGACCGTCAATAAAAGGGACGTCTTTGACTGAGTGGACCTGTTCTTTCCGCCGCGTCTGTGACCGCTGTTGTGGTCTCAGCAACGGACGGCGCACTCTCGCCTCAACGCCCCCTTCCCCTGATAACGCAACGGCCCTCTGGGGGGCCATCATCCCCAAAGGGCCATCAGACTGGCAGATCAACATCCTTCCAGCCAGGATCCCTGCCCCCTCCGGGTCAGTCGCCAGGGGCGCCGTTCAATCGGGAAAAACGCTAATTCTCTTCGGAGGTGGAAATCAAGGGAGAACCTCAGCAATCACCCGTCAGTCCCCGACGCTGGGATCAAAGAAAACGGCTCCGTGCCAAGCTGTCGAGTTCTAGAGTATGAACTCGCCGTCTTTGTAGACGACCCTTCCCGCCGCGAGGATATGGCCGAGGAAGTTCGTGGGCCGTGCCTCCTTGAGATCCTCTAATGTGTACGGTCGGATCTCGACGGAAAGATCCACCGCCAAAGCCACTTCCACGAGCAGGTCCATGATTTTGCGGTGGCTCATTCGTGAGAAGTCGGGCGAGATTACAACCAGGTCCACGTCACTCCAGACATCGGCCTCCCCACGCGCATGGGACCCAAAGAGGATCGCCTGTTGTACGTGGATCTTCTGCTGCAGGCGCTCAACGGCCAGCCTGACTATTTCCTCTGTCCGAGTTGCCGTCTTAGCCGTTTCCACAGCGACTCCGTCTCTGTGAAGTGCTCGACCGCCAACGATCGGCTCACCTTCCTGGTCAGGTTCTGAATGTCCGGAGGATATCTGCTCTGAATATAGTACAGCGACAAGCGTTCCAGAAACCCCCTTTCCTCTTCGGATGGGTTGAGCTCGGCCAGCTCTGCGAGGCGCACAAGGCTGTGAATCCTTGGCGGAAATTCGACGGTCCTTGACACCACGTGGGCTTTGAGGAGCTTTTCCAGGGACTGCTGACACATGAAGAGCACGTAGAGGTAACGACGCGATTCCAGCAATGCCCTGGCGGTCTCCAGATCATACCGTGAAGCATCGACCCACGATTTAACGTCCTTCCCAGCCGGACTCTTCATCGGCATCGTCGCTCTCTGCACAGCGACACCTGGAGGGCCTGATCCAATCGGGAAGGACGCTACCTCTCATCGGAGGGGAAAGTCAAGGGAGAACCGCTCCGCTCCGTTGCCACCCACGTCATGCTATGAAACCTCACGCCGCGGCGCGGGGGGTGGGCGAGGCGATGAGCCTCGCCAGGTCTTTGCGGGTCGCCCCGAGGGCAATCAGCGACCGGACGAGGAGGTCGAGGGACACCGACGGGTCGGCCGCCTCGATCTTTGCTACCCGCGACTGGCTGGACCCGATGCGCTTCGCCAGCTCCACCCGCGAGAGACGTTTCCGGTTTCTCAGGTCCTTCAACTTGCCGCTCAGGGCCACCTTCAGTTCGACATAGGCCGACTCCTCCGGAGCCAATCCCAGGAATTCGGCCGCCGTCCCCACTCTCCACCCTCTTGCTTCCAGCCGCTTCCGCTTTGCCTTATCCATGACCCTTCCCTCACCACTCCAGAGAGGATCCCGGCCGTCTCTTCTCAAGCGACTCGTGACTCGGGGCGCCCAGCGGCCCGAGGAGGCTGGCGGCGTCAGGCGAGGCCGAGGGCCTGCCGCACCGCGGCTTCGACACGGGCGAGATCCTGAGCGGACAGGAGGCCAAGCGATCGCTTGATGATCGCCTTGTCCACCGCCAGAATCTTTGAGATCCGGACCGTGCTCGGGTGCCGGAGGCCGACGGCGCGCCAGTCTCGGAGCGGGCAATCCCCTGGGCCGGGGCGGCGATAGAATCGTGGTTGGCTGCTGATGGGACAGACTATCAGGTCGGGTACCTTCGCATGAAAGGCTTCACTGCTGATGACGAGCGCCGGCCGCGGCTTTGTCCCCGACCGATCCGAGAGAGGCACATTGACGACGATGGCCTGTCCCCGCCTATACTCAGCTGCGCGAAACTTCCGCTACACGTTCGCTCGCGCCGCTTCGCCAACTCGCCCCACTCCAAGGCCTCCAGGTCACCCTCGGTGATCGGCTGGATCAGCGCGTACGGCTTTCCATGATGCGTCACGACGACCGGCCGCTTATCCCGTCTCGCCTGAGCGAGATACGCGGAGAGATGGTCCTTGACCTGTGCCACGCTGGCAAATCGCATGCTGGTCCCCCCTTTCGGTCTGGCCAGAACTCTAGCCATATTCATTCTTCACTTTCAAGGACCAACAGGGCGAGCGGGCCCGTGAGCTTCCGCAAGCACCACCAAGGTACCGGACACCTTTGAGAGACTATCCGGCTGACTCCCTCGGTTCGCCAAAGCGATTCTATCACGACAGGGCGAGCCCCATCTCTTTCGCTGGGATCGGAACCGCGTGACGCGGCGCCCGCCAGGCACCCCTTTTCGGCCCCGGCGACACCGTGAAACGCTTTGACATTCCTCCGTACGCCTCATAGACTCATCCCGACATATTTTTGGCGTGGTGCAATCCACAAGCGGCCCTCGAGACGTCCCGAGGGCTCTCGGTGTCTTTGGGGAGGGAAAAACCGCATGGCAAAGGGAAAATCAGAGAAACGGCCGGAGACGCTGGGGGACCTACGGCATAGCCAGTGGACCGAGGAGCGCATCGCCTCCCGCTCGGTCCGGGACGAGATGCGCGACAACCTTCTGGCCAAGCTGGAGCGGAAGGAACCCCTCTTCCCCGGCGTCATCGGCTACGAGGACACGGTCGTCCCCCAGCTCGTCAACGCGATCCTGTCGCGGCACCACATGGTCCTCCTCGGACTGCGCGGCCAGGCCAAGAGCCGGATCCTGCGGAGCCTGGTAGATCTTCTGGACGACGAGATCCCCATGATCGCCAGCTGCGAGATCAATGACAACCCCTACGCGCCGCTGTGCCGGGCCTGCAGGGATGCCCTGGCGGAGCTTGGGGATCGCACACCCATCGCCTGGCTGCCCCGGGAGATGCGCTACGTGGAGAAGCTGGCCACGCCGGACGTCACCATCGCCGACATCATCGGCGACGTGGACCCCATTCGCGCAGCGCGGCGCGGCCTGGAGCTGTCCAACGAGCTGACCATCCACTACGGCCTGCTTCCGCGCGCCAACCGCGGCATCTTCGCCGTCAACGAGCTGCCCGATCTGGCCGGGAAGATCCAGGTGGGCCTCTTCAACATCATGCAGGAGGGGGACGTCCAGATCAAAGGCTACCCCGTGCGGCTGAAGCTGGACGTGGTCCTGGTCTTCTCCGCCAATCCCGAGGACTACACGGCCCGCGGGAAGATCATCACCCCCCTGAAGGACCGGATCGGCTCCGAGATCCGGACCCACTACCCCGTCGACCTGGCCCACGGCATCGCCATCACCGAGCAAGAGTCCTGGATCCGCCGGCACGCCGACGGCCGCCTGGTGGTTCCGGACTTCATCAAGGAGATCGTGGAGCAGATCGCCTTCGCCGCCCGCGAGAGCAAGCACATTGATCGTCGCTCGGGCGTCAGCCAGCGCCTGCCCATCTCGTGCCTGGAGAACGTGGTGAGCAGCGCGGAGCGCCGCGCCGCCATCAATCGCGAGCGGACCATCGTCCCGCGCCCCAGCGACGTGTACGCGGCCATGCCCTCCATCACCGGGAAGCTGGAGCTGGAGTACGAGGGCGAGCTGAAGGGCGGCGAGGTCATCGCCCGATCATTGATCAAGGAAGCCGTGAACCGGGTCTTCAGCGCCCGCCTGGCCGGCGCCCCCATCCAGGAGACGGTGGCGTGGTTCGACGCCGGGGGCGCGGTGAAGATCGCCGACACGACGCCGGCGGGCGAGGCCCTGCGCTTTCTGGAGAAGGTCCCTGGCCTGGTCGAGACCACGGCCCTCCTGGGCGTGCCCGAGAAGGCCGACTCGGCGCTCGTCGTCTCGGCCTGCGAGTTCATCCTGGAGGCCCTGCACGTCCAGCAGAAGATCGACCGGACGGAGCAGCGAGGATACGTCGGCACACCGAAGGTCGAGCGGAAACCGCGGGAAGAGGCGCAGGGACCGCCGCCGGGGAGGCGGAGGAGCTACAACTAGCCGAGTAGAGTCGAGATCGAAGATGCGAATCACGCGATATAGCCAGTACACGGGGCAGTGGTGGGACAGCCTGAGCCTGGAGGACCTGCTCGGCGAGCTGGGCGACTACCTCTTGCAGAGTGGGTTCCACAGCCGGTATCTCGATGACGACCTCGATGAGATGGAATCCGACCAGAACCTCCAGGAGCTGTACCAGGCCATCCTGGAGGCCCTGGCTAGCGGCGGGAAGATCCGGTACGAGGACGTCGAAGACTGGATGGAGGGAAAAGAGACTGAGGCCACCAAGCAGCTCGGCCAGATCCTCAAGGCCCTGCTGGAACGGATGCTCCAGGAGGGGTATGTCACGCTGCCGGGCGAGGACTTCGGCCGGCTGGAGCGCGAGCCCCGCGGATTCATGGGCGGGATGGGCCCCGAAAACGCGCAGGTCAAGTTCGAGCTGACCAGCAAGGGCATTGACTTCCTCGGGTATCGCACACTGCGGGATCTCATGGCGTCGCTGGGCAGGAGCAGCGTCGGCCGCCACGACACGCGCGAGCTGTCCACCGGAGTCGAGGCGTCCGAGGCCCCCAAGCGATACGAGTTCGGGGACACCCTGAACCTGGACATCCCCGGCACCCTGCTTCGGGCCATCCAGCGCGAGGGCCTGAAGAACCCGCTTCCCCTGGAGTACGACGATCTCCTGGTGCACCAGTCGGAATACCAGAGTTCCTGCGCCACCGTCCTGATGCTGGACTGCAGTCACAGCATGATCCTCTACGGGGAGGATCGATTCACCCCGGCCAAGCGCGTGGCGTTGGCGCTGACCCACCTCATCCGAACGCAGTATCCCGGCGACAGCCTCAACATCGTCCTGTTCCACGACAGCGCCGAAGAGGTGCCGATCGGCCAGCTCGCGCGGGTCACGGTCGGCCCGTACCACACGAACACTCAGGAGGGGGTCCGCCTGGCCCGCCGCATCCTGGACCGGCAGCGCAAGGACATGCGGCAGATCATCATGATCACCGATGGCAAGCCGTCGGCGATCACCCTGCCGGACGGCCGGATCTACAAGAACTCCATGGGGCTGGACCCCTGGGTCCTGAAGGAGACGCTGAAAGAGGTGGCGGAGTGCCGCCGCTCGGACATCCTCATCAATACCTTCATGCTGGCCCGGGATTACGACCTGGTCGCTTTCGTGCAGAAGGTCACCGAGATGTGCCGCGGGAAGGCGTATTTCACCACCCCCATGACCCTGGGGCGCTACCTGCTGATGGACTACATGACGAAGAAGGTGCGGACGATCCATTGATGCACCCGTGAAACGTAAAGGGTGTGGCGTGAGGCCTGCTATTTTAGATGACCACCGACATCCTCAAACCTGAGCGATTCTTCCTGGAAAAGTTCGGCCTGACCGAACAGACGCTGGAGCGCACCTTGGGTGCCGCCCTGGGGAAGCGGATCGACTACGCGGACCTCTACTTCGAGTACCGGGTGAACGAGGAGATCGGCCTGGAGGAGGGGATCGTCAAGAAGGCGGCCAAGAGCATCAGCCAGGGCGTCGGCGTCCGGGCCACGGCCGAAGAGAAGACGGGGTTCGCCTACTCGGATGAGATCACGGTGGAGAACCTGCAACTGGCCGCGCAACGGGCGCGCTACATCGCGGCCGACTCGGGCCGGCCGGATGCCGTGGCGGTGCGGGAGTCGCGGATGGCTCCCCGGGACCTCTATCCCGTCGAGGTTCCGCCCACCGACGTGCCCATCCAGACGAAGATCGACCTGCTGCATCAGATCGACCGGATCGCCCGGGCCTCCGATCCCCGCATCACGAAGGTGATGGCCACGATCGCCAGCGAGCAGAAGCTGGTCCTGGTCGCCACCTCCGAGGGGTGGGTCGTGGGTGATACCCGGCCCCTACACCGGCTGCAGGTGACCTGCATCGCGGAGGACCCCGCGCGCGGTTCCGGCGGGCGCCAGATCGGAACGTTCGGCGGCGGCGGGCGCGCCGAGTACCGCTTCCTCCTCGAGGGCGACCGCTTCGCCCATTTCGCGAGGGAGGCCGCCCGGCAGGCCATCGTCAACCTGGATGCCGACGAGGCGCCGGCCGGCACCATGGATGTGGTCCTGGGTCCCGGCTGGCCCGGCATCCTCCTTCACGAGGCGGTGGGCCACGGCCTGGAGGGCGACTTCAACCGCAAGGGCACCTCTGCCTTCAGCGGCCGTCTGGGTGAGCGGGTCGCCTCCCCTCTCTGCACCGTGGTCGATGACGGGACGATCCCTGGCCGGCGAGGTTCCCTCAATGTGGACGACGAGGGGACGCCGACGCAGCGCAACGTCCTCATCGAGGACGGCATCCTGAAGGGCTACCTTCAGGACCGGCTCAACGCCCGGCTCATGGGGATGGCGATGACCGGGAACGGGCGGAGGGAGAGCTACGCCCACCACCCGATGCCCCGGATGACCAACACCTTCATGCTGCCGGGACCCATTCCACCCGAGGAGATCATCCAGTCGGTGAAGCGCGGCCTCTATGCCGTGGCCTTCGGGGGCGGCCAGGTGGACATCACCAACGGCAAGTTCGTCTTCTCGGCCAGCGAGGCCTACCTGATCGAGGATGGGAAGATCGACCGGCCGGTGAAGGGGGCGACGCTGATCGGGAATGGCCCCGACGCCCTGACTCGCGTGACCATGGTGGGCAATGACCTCAAGCTGGACGAGGGCATTGGCACCTGTGGGAAGGACGGCCAGTCCGTGCCGGTGGGCGTCGGATTGCCGACGATCCTGATCAACGGCCTGACCGTCGGCGGCACACAAGGCTAGGAGGCAGGAAGGCTAGGACGCTTGAAGCCGCGGAAGCCAAGAGGACCGGGTCAGCGTAGATTGCGGGCATTCCAGCCCCCCAGCTTACCAGCAAGGAAGAAGGTATGGACTATCGCCAACTGGCACACGATCTCTTGAGACGGGCCGCGACCAAAGGGGCCAGCGGCGCCGAGGTCATCGTCGTCGGGGACGAGTCCTTCTCCGTCCAGGTCCGGATGCGGGCTGTGGACACGTTGAAGAGTGCCCGCGAGAAGCGGCTGGGTCTTCGGGTCTGCTTCGGCCAGCGGTCGGCGACCACGGCCACGTCGGACTTCTCCCCGGAATCCTTGCAACGGCTGCTGGACGATATCGTGGCCATGGCCCAGGCCACGGCCGAGGATCCTTGCGGCGGCCTGCCGGAACCCGAACTCTTCCGTGGCGACGTTCCGGATCTGGACCTGTGGGACCCGGAGCCGGCGAACCTGCCGATCCAGGAGCGGATCGCCATGGCCACGGCGGCAGAGTCGGCCGCCCTGGATTTCGACCCCAGGATCACCAACTCCGAGGGGGGCGAGTACAGCCACCAGGACGCCCGCGTCCTGCTGGCAAATAGCCACGGCTTCACGGGGGAGTACCGGGGCTCCTCGGTCATCCTGTCCGCCTCCCCTATCGCCGGGGACAACGGCGGCATGCAGCGGGATGGCTGGTACTCGGTCCAGCGCCGGCTGCAAGACCTCGAGGCGCCCGAGGCGATCGGCCGGACGGCGGCCGAGCGGGCCCTGCGTCGCCTGGGCGCGCGGAAGGTGCCGACCCAGCAGGCACCGATCATCTTCGACCCGGAAATGGCTGCCAGCCTGTTGCGAACCATCTGCGGCGCCGTCTCGGGCTCCGCCATCTACCGCAACGCCTCCTTCCTGACGGGCAGGCTGGGGGAACGAGTGGCTGTCACCGATCTCAATATTGTCGATGACGGCAGAATGACAGGGAAGCTCGGCTCCCTTCCCTTCGATGGCGAAGGCCTGCCCACGCGGCGGACGGCAATCATCCAGGACGGCGTCCTGCGGAGCTATCTCCTGGACACCTATACCGGGCGGAAGCTCGGTCTGGCCTCCACGGGGAATGCCTCACGCTCGTTGGGCCAGCCTCCCACCGTCGCGCCGACGAACTGCCACATCGTCCCGGGTCCCCATTCGCCCGAGCAGATCATCCGCTCGGTGGATCGGGGACTCTACGTCACGGAGATGATCGGCTTCGGCGTGAACCTGGTGACCGGGGACTACTCGCGGGGAGCCGTGGGACTGTGGATCGAGAACGGAGAGCTGACCTACCCCGTGGAAGAGATCACCATCGCGGGAAACCTCACTGACATGCTGCAGCAGATCGAGATGATCGGGAACGACTTGGAGTGGCGCGGTTCAATCGTCGCCCCGACACTCAAGATCGCCCGGATGACCATTGCCGGACAATAACGTCCGGCAATGCAAAATTTCAAACCGACAACGGACAATTGAAAACCGCTCGGTAACGCCGGCGAGCCCGGTAAGTGTCGGTTGTCAGTTTTTCATTTTCAATTGCGAGGACTCGAGAATGATCGTCGTATCGAACCGGATCCCGGTGGCCAAAGGCCACGAGGCGGCGTTCGAGGAGCGGTTCCGAGGACGCGCCGGCCTGGTCGAGAACCATCCCGGCTTCGTCCGCCTGGAAATCCTCCGACCCAAGCCGGTGACGATGCACGGCGGGCAGATGGGAGGGTCGGACTACTACGTGGTCCTGACCTACTGGGAGAACGAACAGGCCTTTGTGGCCTGGACGGAGAGCGAGGACTTCCGCCGCGCCCACTCCAGCCGCCCGCCCAAAGAGATGTTCGCCGGCCCCAACGTCTTCGAGATGCACGAGGTCATCCAGGT
>JBIOJT010000189.1:0-8885 GCA_044451055.1 Methylomirabilales bacterium (SeqCode) | reverse complement strand
GGCGTGTGCAAGCAGACCGGGTGGCTGGAGATCCTGGGCTGCGGCATGGTCCACCCCCAGGTGCTGCAGAACGGCGGCTATGACCCGGCGAGCTTCTCGGGGTTCGCCTTCGGGATGGGCCCCGAGCGCATCACCATGCTGCGGCACCGGATCGAGGACATTCGCTACTTCTGGGCCAACGACCTCCGTTTCCTCGAACAATTCTGACGGAGATCTCCCGTCCCCGACGGGCGGCTTCTCGCGGACCCACAACCAATGCGCGTGCCGATCAGCTGGCTGAAAGAGTACGTGGACATCCTCCTGCCGGTCTCCGAGCTGGCCGAGCGTCTGACGTTCGCCGGGCTGGAGGTGGCGAGCCTCGAGATCATCGGCCTGTCCGGCGCCGCCCTGCCCTGGGATCCGGAGCGGATCGTGGTGGGGGAGATCCTGGAGATCCGGTCGCACCCCAATGCGGATCGGCTCGTCCTGGCGACGCTGGAATACAGTGCCGGCCAGCCCAAGACCGTGGTGACGGGGGCACCGAACCTCCGGGTGGGGGAGAAGGGGCAGAAGGTGGCCTTTGCCTTGGAAGGAGCCCGCCACTGGGACGGGTACAGCGCCACGCCGGAGATCACCACTCTGAAGGGACGCAAGGTCCGGGGGATCCACTCCGACGGGATGGTGTTGTCAGAGAAAGAGCTGGGCCTCTCGGACGATCACACCGGCGTCCTCATCCTGGACGCGCAGGCCCCGGTCGGGACGCCCCTGGCGGATTACCTGGGGGACATCGTCCTCGATCTGGAGATCACGCCGAACATGGCGCGATGCATGTCCGTGCTGGGGGTGGCTCGTGAGGTGGCGGCGCTGACCGGAGGGCGCGTGCGGTATCCCCCGGTCCGGATGCAGGCCGATGGGGCGCCGATCGAGGGGCGCGTGCAAGTCGCCATCCAGGATCCCGCCCTGTCTGCCCGCTACACGGCGACGCTGATCGCCGGCGTCACCATCGGACCGTCGCCCGAGTGGATGCGGCGCCGGCTACGCCTGGCGGGCATCCGGCCCATCAACAACATCGTGGACGTGACCAACTACGTGATGCTGGAGTGGGGCCAGCCGCTGCACGCCTTCGACTATGACGTCCTGGTCCGCCGCGCCAAGGGGATCCCGCGGATCACGGTCCGACCCGCCACGGCGGGTGAAATGCTCACCACGCTGGATGGGGTGACGCGCACGCTGGCGTCCGAGCGGTTGCTGATCACGGACACGGCGGGTCCGATCGCCGTGGCGGGCATCATGGGCGGGGCCGAGACGGAGGTCACCGACGCCACGCGAACCATCCTGCTGGAGTCGGCCAACTTCCACTTCGTCTCCATCCGCAAGACCACGCAGGCGCTGAAGCTGCCCAGCGAGGCCAGTGCCCGGTTCGGCCGGGGCGTCCCGCCCTCGTCGGCGGTCCCGGCCGCCACGCGGGCCACCGAGTTGATGCGGTTGCTCGCTGGCGGAACGATCGCCCGGGGCGTGGCTGACTGCTACCCGACCCCCCAGGTCCCCTCCGTGGTTCTCCTGACGACCGACGAGGTGAAACGCATCCTGGGTATGGACCTCCCCCGGGCCGAGATCGAGCGGATCCTCACGGCCCTGGAGTTCCGGTGCGAGCCCTCGGGCGAGACGGCGTTGCGGGTGACCACCCCCGAGCACCGGCTGGACGTCGGGACGGGCGTGACAGGGGCCGCCGACCTCATCGAGGAAATCGCGCGGATCTACGGATACGACAGGATTCCCGTGACCGAGATGGCGGACGAGCTGCCGCCGCAGCGGGATCGGGTGTCCGTGGATCTGGAGGAGCGGGTGCGGGATCTCCTGGCGATCGCCGGGCTCCAGGAGGTGATCACCTATCGCCTGACGACCCCCGAGCGCGAGGCCGCTCTGGTCTGCGGGAATGCCTCGGTCGGAGAGCGGCCCTACGTCCGGCTCGCCAATCCCATCAGCGCCGATCGAGTGGTGATGCGCCAGACCTTGCTGCTCGGCCTGTTGGATGTCATGGTGCAAAACACGCGGCTTCGCGATCGGCTCTGGTTCTTCGAGGTCGGTCCGGTCTACCTCCCGAACGGCGCGGCCGAATTGCCGGCCGAACCGCGCCGGCTGGCCATCGGGGCGGCCGGACGGGTGGTACCGGCTTCATGGCGGGACGCGGATCCCTGCCGCGCCGACTTTTTCGATCTCAAGGGTGTGGTGGAGGCGCTCCTCTCGGGGCTGCATCTCACGGCGGTCGCCTTTGAGCCGGTGACCCATCCAACCTTCGCGCCGGGCCGAACGGCCCGGGTCCTCGTCGGCGGCCAGAAGGTGGGCACCCTGGGCGAGTTGCATCCGCAGGTTCGAGCGGCCTTCGACCTACCAGCCGGACCGGTCTGCCTGGCGGAACTCGACCTGGACGCGCTGCTCACGTGTGTGCCGTTGACGTACCGCGTGGCGGCCGTTCCACGGTTCCCTCCTGCGCTGCAGGACATTGCCCTGGTCGTTGACGAAGGGGTCTCGGGGGCCGACCTCACCGCGGTCGTCCGGTCCGCGGGCGGGCCGCTGCTCTACGATGTGCGCCTCTTCGACGTGTACCGGGGACCGCAGCTTCCCTCTGGCCAGAAGAGCCTGGCTCTCTCCCTCGTGTTCCAGGCGACGGATCGAACGCTGACCGATGCGGAAGTGGAGGCGGAGAAGCGCCGCATCGTCGAGGCGGTGGCCAAGCGCCTGGGGGCCCGACTGCGGGCCTGAGGACGCGCCTGCCAGGAATCTTCCCCCGAATCCTCACCACCGGAGAATTCCCCCTTTACAAAGGTCTGGGGCTTTGCTAGGGTCTGCTCGGTTGTCACGGGGGAGACCAGATGGACGCGGTGTTGGAGCGGCTTGCCGCTCTCGAGATGAAGGTTCGTGAGACCCTGGCGGAGTTGGAGGATGCTCGCCGCGGGCGGGAGGCGCTCCAGGCGCAGATCCGCGCCCTGGAGGGGGACCTCCGTTCCCGCGAGGAGGAGATCGTGACCGTCCTGGCGGAGCGCGAGCGGGACGGGGCCGAGCTGGCACGCCTGCGCGCCGAGAGAGATGAGGTGCGCACGCGGGTGGAGGGGTTGCTCACCGAGATCGCGCGTCTCGAGGTGACCGTGCAGGGGGCCGGGGTTGGAACCGAAGGAGCCAGGGGATGACGCCAGGCGAAGAGGTCACCGAGGTCGTGATCTTCGGCGAGCGCTACACGCTGCGGGCGACCGACACTCCCGAGTACCTCAACCGGGTGGCGGAGTACGTGGACGGCAAGTTCCATGAGGTGGCCAAGGAGAGCCCCGCGCTCGCCCCTGTCAAGGTCGCGGTGCTGGCATCGCTGAATATCGCCGACGACCTGTTCAAGAAGGACGAGGCGAAACATCGGGTCGAGAAGGAACTCCTGGCCCGGATCGACGGGATCTTTCAACTGCTGCATCGTGATGGCGTGAAGGGATAGCGCCGCGTTCTCGTCGGCGCGTCGCCGCGAAGGCCGCGCGCAGAAGGATGCGGCGGGGCGTGGAAAGGGCTTGCAACGGGGAACGACCTGTGCTAGCGTTTCTGGCAGAGATCAGGGATACCGAGAACCCCTACCGTGCGCGTGATGCGGTAACTTTTTTTGAGCCAACACCCCTAGAACGGAGATCCCTCCAAGAATGCGGTGAGCACGCCTCTCCGCCTCGGCGGAGGGGAAGCCTAAAGCGTTTGCGGGATCTCCACCTGGTTATCCAGGTTCAAACAGGGACCGGCACACGGCACAATGGTAGGGGTTGTTTCTTTTTCAGCGAGGTAGACCTTCCTCCCTGCTCCGCCGGCATCAGGTTGTCCTGACCCCATCCGCCCTCTCTCCCCTGCAGCGCCTTCCCCGACGGCCCGGGCACATTCGGGCATTGCGCGGCCTCGCGGGCTGTGGCCATGGTGTCCCGCGCAGTCGGGCGCTTCGTCTCGATTCCGATTGGACTCGGTGGATGGCAACGGGTCGGTCCTTCACGTGCGGGGCGCGACCCTGTGAGTGGACACGGACGAGGGAGGGATTCCCGTGGATATCTGGGTCACCATCGTGCTGGTGTTGGCGATGGGCCTGTTGGGGCTGGCCACTGGCTGGGCTCTGGAACGCCAACGGCAGAAGAAACTCAAGCGGCAGGCGGAGGACGAGGGCAAGCGCATCGTCCGGGAGGCGGAGCGCGAGATCGAGGCGCGCCGGAAAGAGGCCGACCTGGAGATCAAGGGCCGGACGCTCCAGGCGCGGACCGAGTTCGAGCAGGAAACGCGCGCGCGCCGGGAGGAGTTGCTGGCGCTGGAGAAGCGCCTCAACCAGCGCGAGGAGATCCTGGACCGAAAGCTGGAGGCCCTGGATCGCCGCGAGCGCGAGGTCGGGGGACGGGAGCAGGAACTCCGGACGCGGGAGTCCACCGTGGCCCAGCAGGAAGGACACTGGCAGCACCTGGTAGAGGAAGCCCAGCGGAAGCTGGAGCAGGTCGCCGGCATGAGCTCGGAGGAGGCCAAGGCCAAGCTCATGCAGGCCCTGGAGGACGAGGCCAAACTCCACGCCGCTTCCCGCATCAAGCGCATCGAGGACGAGGCCAACGAGTTGGCCGAGGAGAAGGCGAAGCAGATCATCGGGCGGGCCATCTCTCGGATCGCCTCCGAGTACGTGGCGGAGGCGGCGGTGTCGGTCGTGGATCTGCCCAGCGATGACATGAAGGGCCGCATCATCGGTCGCGAGGGGCGGAACATCCGGGCCCTGGAGAAGGCCACGGGGATCGACATCATCGTGGACGACACCCCCGAGACCATCATCCTCTCCGGGTTCGATTCGGTGCGCCGGGAGATCGCCCGCGTGGCCATCCAGCGCCTGATCCAGGACGGTCGGATCCACCCGACCCGCATCGAGGAGATGGTGGAGAAGGTCGCCAAGGAGGTCGAGAAGGATATCCGGGAGGCGGGGGAGCAGGCCTGCTTCGAGTTGGGGATCACCGGCCTCCACCCCGAGCTCGTCCGGATGGTGGGCCGTCTGAAGTACCGGTACAGCTACTCTCAGAACCAGCTCGCCCACACCAAGGAGGTGGCCATGCTGGCCGGCCTCCTGGCGGCGGAGATGGGCCTGGACGTGAAGGCGTTGAAGCGTGCGGCGCTGCTCCACGACATCGGCAAGGCGGCGGATCAGGGGACGGAAACGTCCCACGCGCTCCTGTCGGCGGAGTTGGCCAAGAAGTACAACGAGGATGCCCGGGTGGTGAACATCATCGCCGCCCACCACGAGGAGGTGGCCCCGCAGTACCCGGAGGCGGTGATCCTCCAGGCAGCGGATACCCTGTCCGCGGCCCGGCCCGGCGCCCGGCGCGAGATCATGGAGACCTACGTCAAGCGCCTGGCGAAGCTGGAGGAGATCGCGACCTCCTTCAAGGGCGTGGAGAAGTCCTTCGCCATCCAGGCCGGCCGGGAGATCCGGGTGGTGGTCGAGAGCGAGCAGGTGAATGACCAGGCGGCCTACGTGATGGCCCGGGATATCGCCAAACGCATCGAAGATGAGATGGAGTATCCGGGGCAGATCAAGGTGACGGTCATCCGCGAAACTCGCGCCGTCGAGTACGCGCGGTAGTACCCGTCGTCAGGCGTTCGGGGTGAGGCCGTAGGCGAGAGGGCTCCTCGTCTCCTCTCCTCACACTTCACGTTTCACGCCTCGCGCCCAATTATGCGCATCCTCTTCATCGGCGACATCGTCGGGCAACCGGGACGCCAGATGGTGGCCCGCCACCTGAAGGCCCTCGTGGCGGATCATGGGGCCGAGATGGTCCTGGCCAACGCCGAGAATGCCGCAGGGGGCTTCGGCATCACGCCGTCCGTCGGGGAAGAGTTGCTCGGCCTGGGGATCGACCTCCTCACCTCCGGCAATCACGTCTGGGACAAGAAAGAGGCGGAGGGCTACCTGGCGAAGGAAAGCCGGGTGCTGCGGCCCGCCAACTACCCCGAGGAGGCGCCCGGCGTTGGCGTCCACATCCTCCGCAAGAACGGCCGGATGCTGGGCGTGCTGAACCTCCAGGGCCGAGCGTTTCTCCCGTCGATCGACTGTCCCTTCAAGGCGGCGGATCGGGAGCTGGCGCAGGTCTCGCAGGTCACCGATAGCATCCTGGTGGATTTCCACGCCGAGGCGACGGCGGAGAAGCAGGCCATCGGCTGGTACCTGGACGGGCGCGTTTCGGCGGTGATCGGCACCCACACCCACGTCCAAACGGCGGACGAGCAGATCCTGCCCGGGCGGACGGCCTACATCACGGATGTGGGGATGACGGGCCCGCGAAACTCCGTCATCGGGATCAAGCCGGAGGATGCCATCCAGAAGTTCATCACGCAGATGCCCCGGAAGTTCACCCTGGCCCACGGACCGACACAGCTGTGCGCGGTGATGGTGGACGTCGGCGACGACGGCCGGGCTCAGAAGATTGCGCGCCTCCAGATCTACGACGACTAGCCCCGTAGGCCCTTCGCTGCGGTCCCGCTTGCGTTTCTGTCCCTGTCCCTGTCGCCCATCGGAGACCTCGTCATGAGCGCGCGGATCATTGACGGGAAGAAGATCGCGGCTGCGGTTCGGGAGGAGATCCGCGTGCGCGTCCTCCAGCTCAAAGAGGCCACAGGCAGGGTCCCTGGCCTGGCCGCGGTCCTGGTCGGTGACAATCCGGCCTCTGCCTCGTACGTTCGGTCGAAGACGAAAGCGTGCCAAGAGGCCGGGATCTTCTCCCGCCAGCTCACCCCGCCGGGCGACATCCCTCAGGCCGATCTGCTCGCGATCGTCCGCGAACTCAACGGCGATCCGGCTATCCACGGCATCCTGGTGCAGTTGCCGCTGCCGTCCCACATTGACGAGCGAACCATCCTGGAGGCGGTGGACCCTGACAAAGACGTGGACGGCTTCACCTTCGCCAACATCGGTCGATTGGTGGAGAACCAACCGCGGTTCGTCCCCTGCACGCCCGCCGGGATCATCGAGCTACTGAATCGAGGGGGGGTTTCGATTCAAGGCAAGCACGCCGTGGTGGTGGGACGGAGCGAGATCGTGGGAAAGCCGGTGGCGTTTTTGCTGCTGCATCGCCACGCTACGGTGACCATCTGCCACTCGCGGACGGCCGATCTCGCCGCCGAGACACGCCGCGCCGACATCCTCGTGGCCGCAGTCGGTCGCGCCCGTCTCGTTACGGGCCCGATGGTCAAGCCCGGTGCGATCGTGATTGACGTGGGGATCAACCGGGTGGAGGGGAAGCTGGTGGGCGACGTGGACTTCGAGTCCGCTGCTCAGGTCGCCTCCGCCATCACCCCTGTCCCCGGCGGCGTCGGCCCCATGACCGTCGCCATGCTTCTCAAGAACACGCTGCAGGCATGCGAGCGATCGCTTGCGTGAAGCCTGCATAGTAAAGGCACGTACCCTTCACTTGCCGTCCGGTGCCTTTTCTATGCACCGCGTAGGATGCGAGGCCGTGGTCGAAACACCCGGATTGCCAAAGCGCCCGCAGTCGTTCGGGGAGGAGATCGCGAACGGCGCGAGCCACGGTGTCGGTCTTCTGGCGGCGATGGGTGCCGCGCCGGTTCTCGTGCTCAGGACGGTCCGCCGTGGCGGCGTTGCGGACATCGTGGGGGCAAGCGTCTTCGCGGCCACCATCGTGCTGCTGTACCTCACCTCCACACTGTATCACGCGTTGCCGAGGAACCGGGCGAAGCGGGTATTCCGGGTGCTTGACCACGGAGCGATCTTTCTCCTGATCGCCGGCACCTACACGCCGTTCACGCTCGGCGTGCTCCGCGGCACATGGGGCTGGACGCTGCTCGGCCTCGTATGGGGGTTGGCCGCCGCAGGCGTGATCCTAAAGGCGCTGGGCGGGGTACGCCACCCGGTGCTCTCGACATGCCTGTATCTCGGCATGGGGTGGCTCGTCATCATCGCGGTACAGCCGTTGTGGCTGCGCATGCCCCTCTCGGGTCTCCTGTGGCTGCTGGCGGGAGGTCTCGCGTACACGGCGGGTGTGGCATTCTTTGCGGCGGAACGAATGCGCTACAGCCACTTCATTTGGCACCTCTTCGTCCTGGCAGGCACCGCGTGCCACTTCATTGCGGTGCTGCGGTACGCCGCCTAACAGCACCTTGCCCCGGGCTCGCGAGGCTCGCGGCTGAACGCCAGGTCGCCAGACGATCCAATCGCGCCTGCCATCACCCCCGTCCCCGGCGGCGTCGGCCCCATGACCGTGGCAATGCTGCTCAAGAACACCCTTCAGTCCTTCGAACGTTCCCTGGCCATTTCTCCATGACTTGTCGGTCCGGTTGGCGATAGCGTCCCCCCGGACTTTCGAGGCTTTCCTCCAATCAGCCCGGTGAGGATTGCCATGCCGGGCGACAAGCAATCCACCGACCGGAGGGACAGCAGCCCTTTGGAGAAACCCTCCCTGACAAGGTTGTTGCCTTTTCGGGGCGGATGATTTCCGCGCAGCGGGAACTGAATCCAATCAAGCTGTTTCAAAACCAATCCCCATCACATCTGATTAGGAGATCGCAGCCCAGTGCTACCCGGCCACCCGGTTCACCGAGGGGGCCTCACGGGTGCTGGCGCGCTCGACGCAAGTGCCCGACCCGTCCCGTGCCCCTCATATCGCAAGTTGTTTCTGCAGCTACAGACCCCCATCGCAGGAAGCTATTGACCCCGTATGCGAGTACTTGTATATTGAGCTATGCCGCATCGCCGCTAAGTTAATTCACCCCGGTCGATGCCTCCGGGGTGCCGCGAGCAGGCAGGCCGTGCGGTGGGCGGCGGGTCCGGCCCGGAGCCCCGCCAGAGGGCGGGGCGACCCGGAGCAAGCCGCCCCACCCCAGGCCGCCAGGGCTGGGGTGCCGTCGCGGCC
>JBIOJT010000188.1:0-9035 GCA_044451055.1 Methylomirabilales bacterium (SeqCode) | reverse complement strand
GGGTGGACATCCAGGGGGCGGGCGATCAGGGCCTCATGTTCGGCTACGCCACCACGGAGACGGCCGAGCTGATGCCGATGCCCATCATGCTGGCCCACAAGTTGTGCATGCGCCTCACCGAGGTCCGGCGCAAGGAGATCCTGGAATACCTCCGGCCCGACGGGAAGTCGCAGGTCACCGTGGAATACACGGACGGGAAGCCGACCCGCGTGGATACCGTGGTGATCTCGGCCCAGCACAGCCCCGAGGTCAGCCTGAAACAAATCCGCGAGGACATCATCGAGACGGTCATCCTCCCGGTGCTGCCGCGGGAGCTCTTGGACCCCGAGCGGATCACGTATCACATCAACCCGACCGGCCGCTTCGTCATCGGCGGCCCCCACGGGGACACGGGTCTCACCGGCCGCAAGATCATCGTGGACACCTACGGCGGCGTGGGGAGCCACGGCGGCGGCTGCTACTCCGGCAAGGACCCGACGAAGGTGGACCGCTCGGCCTCGTACATGGCTCGCTACATCGCCAAGAACCTGGTGGCGGCGGGTCTCTGCGGCAAGTGCGAGGTCCAGCTGGCCTACGCCATCGGCGTGGCGGAGCCGGTCTCGGTCATGGTGGACGGCAAGGGCACCGGCCGCGTCCCCGACGAGGCGCTGCAGGATCTGGTGCGCCGCAACTTCGAGCTGACGCCGGCCGGAATCATCAAGAGCCTGGACCTGCGGCGGCCCATCTACCGGAAGACAGCGGCGTACGGGCACTTCGGCCGGACCGATCCGGACTTCACCTGGGAGCGCACCGACAAGGCCGACGCCCTGAAAAAGGAGACGGGACGGTTGGGCGGCTGAGGCCGGAAAAAGGAGAATGTAAGACCGACAACCGACAACGGACAACCGAACAAGGCCGTTCGGTCTTAAATCGTCGGTTGTCAGTTTTGCGTTGCAGGACGAAGGCCGGGGCCAGGGGAGGCGTGACGATCCCCTGGCCCTTTGCGTGAGCAGCGGGTTCCGATACAGAAAGGGATGGACGCATGGATTATGACGTCAAGGATCTGAGCCTGGCGGAGAAGGGGCGGCGGCGCATCGAATGGGCGCGGAGCGCCATGCCCGTTCTCTGCCTCATCGAAGAGCGGTTCACCCGGGAGCGGCCTTTCAAGGGGATCCGGGTCTCCGCGTGCCTGCACGTGACCTCCGAGACCGCGAACCTGATGCGGACGCTCCAGGCCGGGGGGGCCGAGATCCGGTTGTGCGCCAGCAATCCGCTGAGCACCCAGGACGACGTGGCCGCGTCGCTGGTGAAGACCTTCGGCATCCCGGTCTACGCCATCAAGGGGGAGGACACGGACACCTACTACCGCCACGTCAACGCGGCGCTGGATCTCAAGCCCAACCTGACCATGGACGACGGCGCGGACACCATCGGGGTCATCCACAGCCAGCGGACGGACCTCGCCGCCAACGTGATCGCGGGGACCGAGGAGACCACCACCGGCGTGATCCGGCTGAAGAGCATGGAGAAGGCGGGCGTCCTGCGATACCCCATCATCGCCGTGAACGACGCGGACACCAAGCACCTCTTCGATAACCGCTACGGCACGGGCCAGAGCACCGTGGACGGGATCCTCAGGGCGACCAACCTGCTCCTGGCCGGCAAGCGTTTCGTGGTGTGCGGCTACGGCTGGTGCGGGCGCGGGGTGGCCATGCGGGCGCGCGGCGCCGGCGCCAACGTCATCGTGGTGGAGGCGGATCCCCTCAAGGCGCTCGAGGCCGTGATGGACGGCTACACGGTCCTGCCCATGCTGGACGCGGCGCGGGTTGGGGAGCTCTTCGTCACGGTGACGGGGGACATCCACATCATTCGCAAGGAGCACTTCGAGGTGATGCGGGACGGGACCGTGGTCTGCAACTCCGGCCACTTCAACGTGGAGATCGACATCCCGGCCCTGGAATCCCTGGCGGTGGAGCATGGGCCCATCCGCGAGCAGGTGGAGGAGTACCGCCTGCGGGACGGGCGCCGGATCTACCTGCTGGGCGAGGGGCGGCTCATCAACCTGGCGGCGGCCGAGGGACATCCTGCCAGCGTCATGGACATGTCCTTCGCGAACCAGGCGCTGGGGTCGGAGTACGCGGTGAAGAATCGCGGCAAGCTGGAGAAGAAGGTCTACCGGGTGCCCCTGGCCATCGACGCCGAGATCGCCCGGCTCAAACTCGAATCCATGGGGGTGAAGATCGATTCCCTGACTGACGAACAGAAAAAGTACCTCGAGTCGTGGGAGATGGGGACGTAGCGAAGAGAGCCGAGAGCGTAGAACCAAGAGTCAAGAGGAGAACGGCAGGCTGGGAGGCGCACGGTGCCTCCCGGCTAGCGTTAGCCGCGCAGGCGCCAGAGGGAGAGCACGCCGGCCGACCCGAAGACGAGGTTGGGTAGCCAGGCGGCGACCAGGGGGGGCAGGACGCCGCCCCGGCCGAGGGCGAAGCCCAGCGAGAGGAGCATCCAGTAGAGAAAGCCAATGGGAATGCAGGCCCCCACCCACAGCATGACTCCCGCCTTGCCGGTTCGCAGGCCGAAGCTGACACCGATGAGGGCCATGACCAAGCTGACCAGCGCCGTGGCCACCTTGGCGTACAGGTCCACGCGGTAGCGCGTGGCGTTCACCCCGCTGCTGACCAATCGCTGGATGTAGTCGCGGAGCTGGACGTAGCTCATCTCCTCCGGGGAGCGGGCGACCCGGGCGAACTCCTCAGGCCCCTCGCCCAGTGCAATGCCCATCTCGCGGAAGGGTTCGATCTGGACGGGCTGCCGGTCCAACTCCAGCCGATACCCGTCACGGAGCGTCCAGCCGCCTGCGGCCCACGTCGCTTCGCGCGCGTCCGCCCGCCGCACCAGATCGAAGTCCGGCGACAGCTCGAAGATGCTCATGCCCTGGATGAGGCCGGATCGCGTCTCGATCAGGGAAATGTGCACGAAGCGGTTCCCGCGGGCGCGGTACCAGATGTCGCTGTCCCGGGTGATCCGATGGGCGGGAAGATGCCGCACCTCCGTCTGCCAGATACTCAGCGCCCGCTCGCTGGTCCGCGGGGCCACGTACTCCGTCGCGGTCCAGGCGGCCAGGCTGGCGGCGAGACCCACACCGATGCAGGGCAGCGCGATCCGCAAGGTGCTGACCTGGCCCATCTTCATGGCCAGGACCTCATTGTGCCGGGCCATGCCGCCCAGGCTGAGCAGGCTGGCCAGCAGGACGGCGACGGGCAGGACCTGGGTGAAGATGTTGGGAAGGCTGAAGAGGTAGTAGCGGAGGATCAGGGCCAGCGGGACCTTGGCCTCCAGGAAGCGAGAAAACTTCTCGAAGAGGTCCACGACCACGTAGATGCCCATGAAGACCACCAGACACAGCAGGATGATCTTCAGGCACTCGCGGGCGATGTACCGATCCAGCAGGCGCACGACGATCAGCTCCGCCGCCCGAGCGCCGGGACACGTCGCCTTGGCGTGGAGAGCGCCTGGCGAAGGGTGGCGGGGAAGGAGTCCGCTCGAATGAGCAGCAGGCTCCCCCCCAAGGCGATCAGAAGGTTGGGCAGCCACATGACGAACGCCTCGGGCACGAGTCCGCGGTTGGCCGTGCCTTCCCCGGCGACGATCAGCAGGTAGTAGCCCAGGGCGAACGCCACCGAGATGGCCAGGCTGAGCCCCCGGCCTCCCTTCCGGAACCGGCTCCCCAGGGGGACCCCCACCAGGGTGAACAACACGCAGGAGACGGGGATTGCCAACTTCTTGTGGAACTCCACCAGGGGAGGATGATAGTTTCGCCCCTGCGAGTGCAGGGTCGCCGCGCGCTCCCGCAGCTCGGTCAGCGTCAACTCCTGCTCTCCCATGGGGCGCTGCACGGGATCGGCCAGGGTTCGGTTCATGTCCAGCGTCAGGCTGTAATCCGAGAAGGTGAGCAGGCGGTAGCGGCCGGTGAGTTCGGAGGCGGACAGGTGAATGGTACCCTGGCTCAGGCTGAGCCCCAGGCTCAGGTTCTGCGGGTCCGAGGTGAATCGGCCGTCTCGGGCGACGATGACCCTGCGTTCCGCAGGGTTCCGGCTGTCCACGAGGAAGATGCCCTCCAGGCGCGAGGTTTTCGGGTCCACGTGCTCGACGTAGAGGATGAGTCCTTCGAAGTCGCTGTTGAACACGCCCTCCTGGATCCCGACGGCGGCTTGCCGTTGCGTCATCTGGAAGACCAGATTCTTGAAGGCGTGGTTGCTGAACGGCAGGATCCAGATGGTGATGAGGAGGGTCATGGCCGACGCCAGCAGGCCGAACCAGACGGCCGGCCGGGTGAGGCGGAGGAGACTCAAACCGGCCCCACGCAGGGCCAAAAGCTCCCCGTCGGCGCCCAGACGCGTGAAGGTTGTCAGCGTCGCGAGGAGGACCGACATGGGGATGGTCACCACCAGCGAGTAGGGGAGGATGTACAGGAAGAGCTGGAGGACCGTCAGGATGCCGACCCCCTTGTTTACGATCAGCTCGACGAGGCGCAGGATCTTGTTCGTCAAGAGGACGAAGGTAAAGATCATGAGGCCCAGGCCGAAGGCCGCGCCCATTTCCTTGAGCGTCGCGCGATCCAAGAGCGTCATCACGATTCCCAGTGATCGGGGGAAAGACGTGCGGGCATTGTACTCCGGGAGTCGGAGACGGACCAACAGTTTTTCCGAGGGGGTGAGGCGCTGGTGAGGCTTGACGTCGCCCCTTTGCCCGACGAGCGGGACCTGCCGCCCACGGACCCGTCGGAGCCCGCGCCCGACCGGCCCCTCGTGCCGCTGGCCGTGGCCCTCTGTCTGGGGATCGCGTTCCAGCAGGCCCTTCACCTCCGACCGCTCCTCTGGACGCTGGCCCTCCCGCTCGCGCTGCTCCTGGCTGGCGGCATCTGGTGGCTCGGTGCGCGCCGTCTGCTGCTCCCTGCCCTGACCCTCGCGTTCGCCTGTCTGGGGGGCCAGGCCATGGGCCAGGCCCTCTTCGGGCAGCCGGCAAACCACGTGAGCCGACTGCCGGAGGCATACCTGGCGTCCTCCGTCCCGCTGGAGGGCTGGGTCGTGGCCCCGCCGGATCCGCGCCCGGCCGAGGCTCGGGACACGACCGATCCCGAGCGCACCCGTTTCGTCGTCGAGGTCACCCGGCTCCGGCTCGGGGAGACGTGGGTTGCCGCCGCCGGGCAGGCGCGCCTCACCGTGCTGGGCGAGCCACTGGACCTGGCATATGGGGACGAAGTCCGGGGAACCTTCCGGCTGCGCCAGCCGCGGCGCTTCGACAATCCCAGCGCGTTCGATTACCCGGCGTATCTCGCGACCCAGGGCATCTTCCTGGAGGGATGGACGCGGGAACCGGTGGAGACCGTGAGGGCCTCCCGCGGCTCCGCCATCTTCGCCTTCGTCTTCCGCTTGCGGGCTCTCCTCCTCCGGAGGCTCGATGCCGCGATGCCGCCACTCGAGGCAGCACTGCTCAAGGCCACAGTTCTCGGGGATCGGTCCGGGCTCTCGCCGGAGATGAACCAGGCTTTCCTGGATTCGGGGACATACCACGTTCACGCAAGCTCTCAATTTCTCCTGTAATATCAACCCTTTTCTCGGGAGGGTTCGGAATTTCTGGCTGGATTTCTGTCTACGCCGCTGTTCAGGAGGCGCACCGTCTCCCCCAGGTAGTCGTCTCGAAGGTGGGCGTAGCGCATCGTCATGCTGATCTGCTTGTGCCGGGCGAGGGCCTGGACCGCCCGGAGGTTGGCCCCCAGCTCCACGAGGCGAGAGCAGAACGTGTGGCGGGAGTCGTGAAAGCGGAAATCGGCTATCCCGGCCTTCGTGCAAGCATCCCGGAATTGGTAGTTGAGCGTCCGAGGGTGAACCCGGAAAACGCGAGGGTCACCAGGCCGCCGGGCGATCGCCCGTAGTTCCTCCACGGCGCTGTCGTTCAAGTGAACCGTCTGCGGTTCGTCGCCCTTGGTGTCCGGGAGGAAGATGGTCCGGAGGTCCAGGTGGACCCGATCCCACGTCAGGTCCAGCAATTCCCCCTGCCGCATCCCCGCATGAAAGGCCAGGGATACAATTGGGCGGATCTTCGCCGAGCAGAAGGCCAACAGCAGGTGCATTTCCGTCTCGTCCAGGTGGCGGGTCCGGTACTTGGCCTTCGGTTTCTTCACCGCTTGCGCGGGGTTCTTCCACAGGTAGTCCCAGCGGATCGCCGTGCCGAGCATCTGCTTCAGGGTGCTGATCTCTCCGACGACGGTCCAGGGCTTCACGGCCCGCGAGCGGGCGGCAACGTAGCGTTCAACATCACTCTGACGAAGCGCAGTCAGATACATATCCCCGAAAGCGTACGTGAGAACCTTGAGGCGCCGCCGGTAAGATTTCAGGGACGACGGCTTCACGTGGGCAGCGCAGTGCTCAAGATACTCGTCGGCGAAATCCCGGAAGCGGATCTTTCTTGAACCGTAGGGGCCAGGGCCTTGACCTGACGCGGCCTGGCCCTCGGCCTTCTTCAGTTCCTGCTCCGCCGCCTTCCGGTCCGGCCCGATGATCCGGCGAATGCGCCGGCCGTCCACTCGGTAGTCGATCCCCCAGGACCTTCCCCCTTTCCCCTGGATCGTGTAGAGGCTCCCCATCGTCCCTCCGGATTGCCGCGAGGACTTCCTCGAGGTTGAACCGCCATTGACGCCCCACCCGGTAAGCCGGGATCCGGCCAGCGGCCTGCTCCCGCCGGATTGTGTCGTCGGACACCTTCAGAACCTCAGCCAGTTGGTCTACTGTCAGGAACGTCATGCGTGCCTCACCGCGGCACCGGCGGGCGCGCCGACACATTCTAGCAAATCGGGCTTCCCTGAAATGTTCACCGCCTCGATCACACGCATTCTGGACCTGTCACAGAGTCGCCTGCCCTTGCCCCTGCTTCCCCCAGCTAGTCGCCCCACGGTAACCCACTAGCAACGAGGACAACTCAAGGGGACCCTCATTGCCCCTTGTTGGTCCCTTAGAGGACCCTTCAAGGGTGTCCTCATCGGCCCCTGGTGGTCCCCTGGTAGCTCCCCACTAGTTCCCCTTGACCTTCCCTGGTGGGTCCCTTTGAATCCCCTTCACTTTTCCTAGTGGGACACCGTCATCGTTCCCTGTAGGCTCCTTGCTTTTTCCTCTCACCAGGTTCCTATTGGGTCCCTTGAGTCTCCTTGGCCCTGGACCCTCTAGGCGGGCCACAGCTCCTGTACCGCTCCAGCTTGCCGGCCGCGCCGACCGGGAACATGCCCAACATCGATGCGAGCCACTCCAGGTTCGCCGGGCACGCTGGGGCCTGGGCCGCACCGTTGGGATCACCAGGCAGATCACCAGGTACCTTCCCATCGGCAACAGGAATTCCGACGGGCTTCTCCTCTGCCATTCGACTCCCCTCTCCTCAGAACCACAAAGGCCCGTACCACGGGAATTCCACACTCAGCAAGTAAAATCCCTCCCCCTGGGGAGGGAGCTCCCCTCTACGCGCCTCCAGGATACCCGATCTCTCCTTGCCTCCGGGACGTCGGCCACCCCCGTTTTCTCCGAAACCGGCCGATCGGCTCCGAGGGACCAATACGGAGGCCTCCAGGTTGCCCCAGGTTCAACGATCCCCCCCACGCGGCGATCTGCCTAGCCATCGCCCTACCGATCGCCCTCGCCCTTCTCTCGGAAGTCCAAGACCGCTGTGACCTGTTTCTGCTCCACGGTCTGGCCCGTCTTGGCGTCGGTCGTCTTCTCCACGAACAGGATCCCGAGGACCGGGCCTTGGCCACCCTTCTGCTCCACCGGTTCTGTGGGGATCGCGCCGAAGGCTTTGTAGCCTAGCTCCACCGCCTCACGCCGCTCCTTGAAGTCGACCAAGGTCTTCTCAGGGATGACCACACCCTCGTTGGGATCCTCATAGGCGAGGGTTGGAAAATGCTTGGTCACCACGGCGTCAAGGCCCTCACGGTGGCGCTGCGCGAGGAGCGACATATTCACCCCCTTGCGCTTGAGGGCCCGCACGATCGCGGAGTCCACGGCTATTCGCCCAGGCTGCCCAGGCCCATAGTTCCCAGAGTCCGGCGCAAGGCCGGCATCTCGAAGGGCCTGACTCATGGTCTTCCCTTGCATGATCCCGGCGGCCACCATCGCCTGCCTCGGCTTCAATCCCTCGGTTGCCTTGGCAATTTCTTCGGGGGATAATTTAGACGAGGGCAAATTATTCGGGGCGGGCCTGTTAGGGGCAGATTTCCCTGCGGCATCCTTCTTCGGTCTGCCCCGTGGCCGTCCGGTCGGCTTGTAGTTCCTCATGGCCCTTACTTCCTCGCTGCGGGCAGGTCCGCGACCTACTGACCAATGTTCAGAGAATTTGCGTTCTGTCCAGCCACGGCCCCTTGACCTTCTGCGGGCTTCGGCCAGAAGCGGCGCGGATGCTTGGAACTTTCCTGTTGTCCAACCACATCCCCGCTTCGCTCCAAGGCTTTCAAGTGGCGCCGCACGGTCTTGTCGCAGACCTTCAAGGTGTCGGCCAGCTCGAGCACGGCGGCCCCCGGATGGTGCTGCACCGCCACCAAGACCCGGGCGATGGCCTGCTCCCGCCGGGTCGCCTTGCCTTCGGCGGCCGCCTCCCGCCTCTGAGGGGGCACCTCGAGCACTGGCGATTCGGGCGTCGGAACCTCCTGCTGAGTCCCGGTGGTCTCCGTCGCCCGCCGGCGTTGCTGGCACTCCTCACAGTGCGTCCGGTCAGCCCCCCACGGGACGAATCGCTCGCCACAGGTGAGGCAGAGGGGTCGAGCGTAAAGGGGAATCACGGATCGCTCCTCATCGCGGTCTCATCATTGGGAAGTCGGGAAACCCCTCCCCGAAAAATCTCTATAATCTCCCCCTGATAAGTTGCTTGGACGATTCGCGCTCTGTCCAACCATTTCCGATTGACTTTCTGCACGCTTGAGTACGGGCAGAACTCCTGTGGTACGGCTGGCCTCATATATTGTGGCGTCAAAAATAGTAAGAATGGCAGTGGGTGAGAGTCCACACTGTGAGCAT
>JBIOJT010000187.1:0-9123 GCA_044451055.1 Methylomirabilales bacterium (SeqCode) | reverse complement strand
TCGCCCAGGAAGTTGTGAAGGAACAGCGGGCCGCCGGCCATCAGCCGTATTTGATTCCTGTGGGCGCGTCGAACGAGATTGGCGCAGTGGGTTTCGTAGCGGCCATCGAAGAATTGGACAGCCAGTTGAAAGAGCGCACACTCCACGTCGATCGAGTCGTCTTTGCCAGCAGCTCCGCCGGGACGCAGGCCGGGCTGTGCGTGGGCGCTAAAGCGATCGGCTTCAAGAGTCAGCTCGCTGCCATCGCCATAGACAGTCACCGTCACGAGCTTCAAGCCGAGGTGGCCGACATCGCCGTTCTCGCCATCCGCCGATTGGGGTTAGAGATGTCGTTCTCGCCGGATGAGGTGGTGGCGTACGATGGCTACCTGGGAGCCGGCTACGCCGTCATGGGCGAGCCGGAGCGGGAGGCCATTGAACTGATGGCGCGCTACGAAGGGATCCTGCTGGATCCTGTGTACACGGGCCGCGCGATGGCGGGGTTGATTGACCTCATCCGCAAGGGCGAGTTCGGCAAGGATGAGACCATCGTCTTTTGGCACACGGGCGGCTCTGCGGCGTTGTTCGCCTATGCTGAGCAATTGACCGCCGGCGGCTCAGGCTCGCAGAGAGGCAGGCTTTGAAGGCGGTGTCCTTTACCAAGATGTCGGCCGCGGGCAACGACTTTATCATCGTGGACAACCGCGCGGGAATCTTGAACGAGATAGGGATACACCGGTTTGCACGCCAGGTGTGTCGGCGTCGGATTTCATTGGGCGGCGACGAGTTGATGGTGGTCGAGTTGCCCACGTCTGGCGGCGATTTTTCCATGCGCACCATCAACCCCGACGGCACCGAAGTCAAGATGTGCGGGAACGCCTCGCGCTGCGTGGCCCGCTATGCCCATACACATGGCTTCGCCGGAGCCAGAATGAGGATAGATACGCTGGGCGGCCCGGTGTACGCCTGGGTCGAGGACGAGGAGGTGCGCGTCAAATTACAGCTCACCTCGCGAATCGAACTGGATCACGCATTGATCGCTGACGGCGAACGGTACATCGTCCATACCGTACAAGTCTCTGGTGCACCACACGCCGTGGTGTACATGAATGATGTTGCCAACGCCGCGAGCGATTCCATCCATCGCCTGGGCGCGGCCATCCGCCATCACGCCGACTTTCCGCAGGGCGTCAACGTCAATTTTGTCCAGGTGATTGACGGGCACACGCTCTGGCAACGCACTTTTGAGCGGGGTGTGGAAGGCGAGACGCTGGCATGCGGCACTGGTGCTGTAGCCTCGAGCGTCATCAGCGCCTTGCTCGGACAGGTGGACACGCCCCTCCGGCTACGCGTGCTGGGCGGCGAACTGAGCGTCTCCTTCGCGCGCCAGGGCGACGCGTTCGACGAATTGTTCCTGGGCGGCGGCACACGTTTCGTGGCCGAAGGCACACTGCATCTCGAAGCGTGGTCGTGAAGAGGGGTCACCGTGACAGCACCGAAAGACGCCCGGGTCGTTTGGCAAGGGGGGCTGGCCTTTGACGGGACTGCCGGGAGCGGCTTTTCAGTCCGGCTGGATACGATATCCGAGGAGGGAGGCGGCACCGGTCTCGGGCCCATAGAACTGGTGCTCGTGGGGCTGGCGGGCTGTACCGCTATGGATGTCATCTGGATCTTGAAAAAGAAACGCCAGGACGTGACCGGCTTCGAAGTGCTCGCCCACGGCGGGCGCGCCGAGGATGATCCCAAGGTCTTTACCGATATCACTCTCGAATATGTTGTCCGTGGTCACGACGTGGACCCTCACGCTGTCGCGCACTCCATTGAGCTTTCCGAACAAAAGTACTGTTCAGTCATGGGAATGTTGAAAAAGGCGGCCAGGATAACCACGAGCTATCGAGTGGAAGAGGCCCAGTGACGCAAGACTAAAAGCGCGCGCCCCGCCGGACCGATCCAAGTACGGCGCCCCCAGGATCCGAGGACGCGCTTCGACCTCATCAACCCCCTCATCCCCCTCATCCATGGAGAGGAGAAGAGCCATGCGATTCGACACTCTCGCGATCCATGCCGGACAGGAGCCCGATCCGACGACCGGCGCCATCATGACGCCCGTCTACCTCACATCGACCTACGTGCAGGCGAGCCCAGGCGAGCACAAGGGCTACGAGTACAGCCGCACCAAGAACCCGACGCGCAAGGCGCTGCAGGATTGCCTCGCCGCCCTCGAAGGAGCCAGGTATGGGCTCGCCTTCGGCTCCGGCTGCGCGACGGCCGACATGC
Source organism: Methylomirabilales bacterium (SeqCode) (assembly GCA_044451055.1). Lineage (GTDB taxonomy): Bacteria > Methylomirabilota > Methylomirabilia > Methylomirabilales > 2-02-FULL-66-22 > 2-02-FULL-66-22. Next base: position 6,867 of record JBIOJT010000187.1, on the reverse strand, counting down.
TGATGCACCTCTTCAATACGGGCGATCACATCGTCTGCTCGGACGACCTTTACGGGGGCACCTTCCGGCTGTTCGACAAGGTTTTCACGCGCGCCGGACGGCAGTTCAGCTTCGTCGACCTGACGGACCTCAAGAACCTCGAGAACGCTATCCAGCCGCACACGAAGGCAGTCTGGATCGAGACGCCCACGAACCCGATGCTCAAGCTCATCGATCTGGCGGCCCTCGCCGAACTCTGCCGCACCCGGGGGCTCGTCTCCATCTGCGACAACACCTTCATGACACCGTACTTCCAGCGCCCGCTCGACTTCGGCATCGACGTGGCGATGCACTCGACGACCAAGTACCTCAACGGCCACTCGGACGTGGTTGGCGGGTTCTGTTGCACGCGCGATCAGGCGCTCGCCGACCGCATGTACTTCTTGCAAAACTCGATCGGGGCTGTGCCGGGCCCGCTGGACTGCTTCCTCGTGATGCGCGGCGTGAAGACGCTCGCGGTCCGCATGGAGCGGCATCAGCGCAACGCCGCCGCCGTCGCCCACTTCCTGCTGTCGCATCCCAAGGTCGAGAAGGTCACCTGGCCGGGGCTGGACTCGCATCCGCAGCACGCGCTGGCCACGAAGCAGATGAAGGGCTTCGGCGGGATGCTTACCTTCGTCATCAAGGGCGGGCTGCCCGCCGCTCGCGCCTTCTTCCGGGCGCTGAAGATCTTCGCGTGCGCCGAGTCGCTGGGTGGCGTGGAGTCCTTGATCGAGCACCCGGCGATCATGACGCATGCCTCGGTCCCCAAGGAGACCCGCGAGAAGCTCGGCATTGCCGATGGGTTCATCAGGCTCTCCGTGGGAATCGAGGACGAGCAGGATCTCATCGACGATCTCAAGCAGGCGCTCGCAGCCGCGTAGGTCATGCCCAAGGCAGAAGGCTTCAGGCACGCACCCGTCGTGAGCGATCGGGGGGCGCGAGGATGGGGAAGACGTTGGAGATTCGCTGGCACGCGCGGGCCGGCCAGGGGGCGGTGACCGCCGCGAAGACGTTCGCCGAGGCCGCGCTCGGCGAGGGGAAGTACATCCAGGCCTCCCCCGAGTACGGCCCGGAACGCGCCGGGGCACCGATGCGAGCCTTCAATCGGGTGGCGGACGTGCCCATCCGCCTCTACGGCCAGGTCCAGCATCCGGATGTTGTGGTCGTGGTGGATCCCACCCTGCTGATGAGCGAGGATGTCCTGGAGGGGACCGCAGCGGAGGCCACGTTGCTGGTGAATACCCCCCTGTCGCCCGCGGAAGTTCGCACCGTCATGAAGATGACCGACCGCAAGATCTTCACGGTGGACGCCACGAAGATCGCCCTGGAAGAGATCGGGAAGAACTTCCCGAATACCCCGATGCTCGGCGCCGTCGCGCGGCTCGCCGGACAGTTCAGTGTAGATTCCGCCCTGGCGCAGGTGAAGGCGAGCCTAGGCAAGAAGGTGCCCCCGCAGGTCGTAGATGGGAACCTCCGGGCCGTGCAGCGGGGCTACGGCGAGGTGAAAGGAGAGGGACCCGATGGGCTGGGATGAGTCGCGGAAGATGGGATGGCACGACCTGCCGGCCGGAGGTCTGATCCCGTTGGCTGGGAACGCGGAGAAGTACAAGACCGGGGGCTGGCGCACCTTCCGTCCGATCTTGGATCTGGAAAAATGCACCGACTGCGCCATCTGCTGGTTCTACTGCCCGGACAGCGCCATCGTCGTCCAGGACCAACGGACGCTGGGCTTCGACCTCGATCATTGCAAGGGCTGCGGCGTCTGTGCCGCCGTCTGCCCGCCAAAGATCGCCGCAATCTCCATGTTGGAAGAGCGGGAGGCGAGCCGGCAATTCGGAGACGTGGGGGTCGTGACTCTTGCCGAAAAGGCTGCAGCGTAAGTCGAGGCAAGGGCCGGCAACCCCACGGCGCACGCTAAGAAGTAGCCCCCCGGCAGGGGAGAGGGTTTCCCCACAGCCAAACCCCAGGAGGGACCATGGGCACGATTGTCGGTTTCATGGGGAACCAAGCAGTGGCCGAGGCCATGCGCCAGATCCATCCAGATGTCTGTGCTGCGTATCCCATTACTCCATCCACCCAGGTGATGGAGATCTACTCCCAGTTCGTGGCGGACGGGAAGGTGTCCACGGAACTTGTTGCCGTGGAGAGTGAGCATTCCGCCATCTCGGCCTGTGTTGGAGCGGCTGCAGCCGGGGCGCGCGTCATGACGGCCACCTCGGCCCAGGGTCTGGCGCTCATGCACGAAATCCTGTACATCGCCGCCAGCATGCGCCTGCCTATCATCCTCGCCAACGTCAACCGGGCGCTCTCCGCGCCCATCAACATCCACGTGGACCACTCCGACAGTATGGGTTCTCGTGACGCGGGCTGGATTCAACTCTACTCCGAGAACGCCCAGGAAGCCTACGACAACCTCATTCAGGCCGTACGGATTTCGGAGCACCCGGACGTGCTCACGCCGGTGATGGTCTGCCTGGACGGCTTCACCATCAGTCACTCCATCGAACGGATGGAGATCCTCTCGGACCGTGAGGTGCAAGCGTTTGTGGGGACCTATAAGCCCCGCTCACCACTCCTGGACATCGACCGCCCCGTGACCTACGGGGCGCTGGATCTCCAAGATTACTACATCGAGCACAAGCGGCAGCAGCGAGAGGCGCTGGACCGGCATGCCCTGCGAGTGATCTGCGAGGTGGGGACCGAGTTCGGCGCTCTTTCGGGTCGACACTACGACGTGTTCGAGGCCTACCGATTGGACGACGCCGAACTCGGCGTCGTTGTGATGTCCTCGGCTGCTGGGGCAGTCAAGGAATCGGTGGATGCGCTGAGGTCCAGCGGCGTGCGGGCCGGCGCTTTGCGGTTGCGCGCCTTTCGCCCCTTCCCTGCCCGAGAGGTTGCGCGCGTCCTCGGACACCTCAGGGCGGTTGCCGTCCTCGATCGCGCGGAAGCCTTCGGCACACCTGGCGGCCCCCTCTTCGCCGACGTCCGGATGGCCCTCTTCGACGTCCCGAATCGTCCTCAGGTCGTCAGCTTCATCTTCGGGCTTGGTGGCCGTGACTTCATGCCCGAAGATGCGGAACGGGTGTACGATCGCCTGCGAACCGTGGCGGCCACCGGCCAGACCGAGCCGATGTGTGAATACCTCTCGGTGCGAGCCTAGCCCATGAACACACGTGAGGGTGAGGAGACGGCGATGGACACCAGCGCAAATCAGGATGGAAGTCATGTCAAGCACTGGTACGACGTCAAGGTGCCTTCGGTCAAGGAATTGACGAAGAGGCCCGATCTCCTCGCCGGTGGGCACCGCCTCTGCGCCGGCTGCAGTGAGGCCGTCATCGTTCGCTAGGCCCTCTTGGCCAGTCCCTATCCTTTGGTGGCGATCAACGCCACGGGCTGTCTGGAGGTCGCGACCACGATCTTCCCCTATACCGCGTGGCGGATTCCATGGATTCACGATGCGTTCGAGAACGCCGCCGCCACCGCGAGCGGCGTCGAGGCGGCGTATCGTGCGTTGCGGAGGCAAGGGAAGATTCCGGATCGGGAGATTCGTTTTGTGGTGTTCGGGGGAGATGGAGGGACGTATGACATCGGCTTCCAATCGCTCTCCGGAGCCTTCGAGCGAGGCCATCGCTTGCTGTATATCTGCCTGAACAATGAAGGGTACATGAACACGGGGATCCAGCGGTCCAGTGCCACGCCACTGGGGGGCCAGACGACCACCAGCCCCGTGGGGAGTGTCGTGGTCGGCAAGCCGCAATGGCGCAAGGATCTGACTGGGATCATGGCGGCTCACAACGTCCCGTACGTGGCCCAGACCGCGGCGATTCCGATTCGGATCACCGATCTCGCAGGGAAGGTGATTCGAGCGTTGGAAGCGAACGGGCCGGCCTTCATCAACTGCTACGCCGCCTGCAACCGAGGCTGGCGCCACGAGCCGGCGGACGGCGTGAAGATCACCCAGCTGGCGGTTGACACCTGTTACTGGCCGCTCTTCGAGGTGATCGAGGGAGAATGGCGACTGAATTACCGACCCAAGGAAAAGAAACCGATCGCCGAGTTCCTGGAGCCTCAGGGCCGCTTCCGCCACCTGCTCAAGGCCGAGAATCGCCACCTCCTGGATCAGTTCCAGGCCAAGGTGGACGAGGAATGGGGGCGTCTCTTGAAGCGATGCAGTGGGTAGGCGGGGAATCCCAAAGGCGGTGTTCGTCCCCGGTTCATAGACTGAGCTGATATCTGTCTGCGTTGGCCTGTGGTCCGCAAGAACTCCATCCGCGGTGGACGGCGAGGCCGCTCGACGCGGGTCCGCGGACGGTTCCGGTTGCACGTCCCCTCGGTGTCTGTGAATGGAGTGGCCGGGGGATGGCGTCGGTCTCCCATGGACGAGGAGCATGCCATGATCGCAACGGACATTGAACGCAGATTCCGCGGTCTCAGCCACCTGGTGGGGAACACGCCGCTCCTGGTCATCACCTGCCGGTACCGAGGCCAGCTGCGCGTCCTCTACGCCAAGGCTGAGAACCTGAACATGACCGGGAGCATTAAGGATCGCATGGCCGTGTACATCCTCCGGCAGGCGTACCTGCGAGGGATGCTCCAGCCCGGCGCCCCGATCGCCGAGGCGACGAGCGGCAACACCGGCATCTCCTTCGCCGCCGTGGGCCGCGCCCTGGGCCACCCGGTCACCATCTTCATGCCCGAATGGATGAGTCAGGAACGCAAGGACCTCATCCGCAGCCTGGGTGCCCGGGTCCGCCTGGTGAGTCGTGAGGAGGGGGGCTTCCTCGGCAGCATCAAGTTGTCGGAGGAGTTTGCTGCCCGGACGCCGGGTGCCTTCCTGCCGCGCCAGTTCTCCAACGAGGACAACGTGGCCGCCCATGCGGAATCGACGGGACCGGAAATCTGGTGGCAACTGCGCCATTCCGGTCTGAGGCCCGACGCCTTCGTGGCAGGTGTGGGCACCGGGGGGACCGTCATGGGAGTAGGGGATTTCCTGCGCCATGTGAATCCCCAAGTGAAGGTGCATCCCATCGAGCCGGCCAACTCTCCCACCCTCAGCACCGGCTGCAAGGTGGGGAAGCACCGCATCCAGGGGATCTCCGATGAGTTCATCCCCCTGATCGTCAAGCTGGACTCCCTGGATGAGGTCGTCAGCGTGGATGACGGGGACGCCATTCTCATGGCCCAGAAGCTGGCCAACCAGCTCGGCCTCGGCGTGGGGATCAGCTCCGGGGCGAACTTCCTCGGGGCGCTCCTCGTCCAGGAGAAGCTGGGGGCGGATGCGACGGTGGTGACGGTCTTCCCCGACGACAACAAGAAGTATCTCAGCACCGATCTCCTGCGCGAAGAACCGGTGAAGCCGGAGTTCCTGGCGCCCCACGTCGAACTCGAGCTCTGTGATGCCTTCAGGCGGGTGTGATACACCTGCTGTGAACTCGCGGCCTGAAGGCGCGTAGCGGGCGGGAGCCTGCCGAGAGATCTCGAAGGGCCATTGGGCCGGCCCTATTCCCAGCACAAGGCTCCTCAGATTGCAACTTCTGCGGCGGAGGAATCGGCCATGGCACTCTTCGCGAAGCGCGTCGGACTCATCGATACCGAGAACGCCTTCAAGGTCGGCCCGTACATCCGGCAACTCGAGGAGCAGGGCCAGCGGGTCATCAAGTGCAACCTGGGGGAACCGGACTTCCCCCTCCCGCAATTCATGAAAGACGAGGTGAAGCGCCAGATCGACCTCGACAACACCCACTACTGCGATCCCCAGGGGATCCTCCCGCTCCGCCAGGCGGTCGCCAAGCACTTGAGCGAGACCCGCGGGATCCGGGCCACGCCGGACCGCGTCGTGGTCTTCCCCGGCGCCAAGCCCCCCATCGGCCTCTGCCAGCAAACCTACTGCAATCCGGGGGACGAGGTGGTCTATCCGAGCCCCGGCTTCCCCATCTACGAGTCCTTCATCCGCTACGTGGGCGCCACGCCCAGGCCGATCCACCTGGACGAGGCGCGGGGCTTCAGCCTGTCGGGGCAGGAACTCGCGCCGCTCCTGAAGAAGCGGACCAAGCTGGTCTACCTCAACTTCCCGTCCAACCCCACGGGCGGGGTGGCCTCGCGGGAGCAGCTCCAGGAGATCGCAGCCGTGATCCGGACGCGCTGCGGCAAGGACGTGCGGGTCTATTCCGACGAGGTCTACGAGCACATCCTGTTCGATGGGAGCCAGCACCAGAGCATCGTCGCCTGCCCCGGGATGGACACGATCACGATCCTGGTCAGCGGGGCGTCCAAGAGCTTCGCCTGGACCGGGGGCCGCATCGGCTGGGCCCTCTTCCCCACCGCGGCCGAGGCGGAGGTCTTCCGGACCCTGAATATCAATTACTTCTCCTGCATCCCCGCCTATAACCAGGAAGGGGCCCGCCTGGGACTGGAATCGCCGCTCGGAGCCAAGGCGATCGGGGAAATGGTGGCGGTCTTCCAGCAGCGGCGGGATCTCGTGGTGACGGGGCTGAATGGCATCCCGGGCGTGCGCTGCCAGAATCCGAAGGGGGCCTTCTACGTGTTCCCGAACATCGCCGGCGTGTGCGAGCGGCTCGGGATCCTGCCGGCCTTCAAGAGCCTGCCGCCGCGAACCCGGCAGCAGACCAGCCCGTCCACCCTCTTCCAGATGTTCCTCCTGTTCGCGTACCAGGTGGCCACGCTGGACCGGAAGTCGTTCGGGCGGCTCGGCACGGAGCGGCTCCACTACCTGCGGCTGTCCATCGCCACGGACACGGAGTCCCTGAAGGAAGGGCTGACGCGCTTCGCGGCGGCGGCCCAGGACACCGAGGGTTTCGGCCGCTTCTTCAGGCGGGGGGAGCACCT
>JBIOJT010000186.1:0-9137 GCA_044451055.1 Methylomirabilales bacterium (SeqCode) | reverse complement strand
CCAGGATCGACGATCGCCACGCCGGCCGACCTGCAGGTCGTGGTTCCCATGAACCTGATGCAGACTGATGTGAACCACTGACAAAGAGAGTCGTACACTAAATGCCTACGGTCAGTGTCTCAAAGTCGTTGACAGGCTCCGCGGACCGCTCGCCACTTCTCCTCGTCGTTGGCGCTACACAGACGTCTGTTCAGATACCGGAGCACCCTGGCAGTCTGCTTGCGTGCGACATGGATCAATGCTTCCTGATCCTCCCGTTCCAGAATAGTCTTCAACTCGTCCTTCCCACGCATTGCTCACACCCGCCTCCCATCAAAGGGGGACGAGAAGGGCTCGACAGGAGTTGATGGCTCGGCGAGATGCCAAGGCGTCAGAAGCCAGCCGTGGCCAGGGACCTCTCAGGCAGAGAGATCAGGGGGTGACGAATTCGTGTTCCTTCTGACGAACAGTGAGCACGGGGCACGGAGCCATCCGGACGACCTTCTCCGCGACGCTCCCCAGCAAGGCATGCGCGATTCCGGTCCGGCCATGGGTCCCTATGATGATGAGGTCCGCGGGCAGCTCCTTGCCCAGGCGTACGATCTCCTCGACCGGGACGCCGGTCACGATTCTGGTGTCGAAAGCCACACCGGACCTGTCGGCGGCTTTGGCGACCTCCCACAGGATCCGCCCCGCTTCATCCTCAAGGCTTTCCTTGCCTAACTTGAGCATGTCGTACCCCACTTCGGCGAGGCCACGTCTGGTTTGGTCCTCCCACCGTTGGTCTATCACGTGGAGGGCCACCACCCGCGCCCCATACTGCTTCGCAAAAGAGAAGGCGTACGCCATTGCCTTTCCGGAACACTCCGACCCATCCGTGGGCAGCAGGATCGTCTTGATCGCAGTCACGGCCCACCTCGTCGCTGGCGAGTAAGCAGCCAAGTGCTATCTGATCTGGTGCCCGAAGCGGCAGCGATCGCGAAGACACGAAGGCCGCGATCGGCCTCTCGGTTCGCGCCCTCTTCTGTTCCTGGTACAGGGGTAGGTTTCCATGGGAACAAGCTGGAGACCAGCCCTCCGGGTTACCCCAGGCTCTCCGATCCCACCTCCCCGCAGTACCTCTTGTACCTCAGTAGCCCACCTCCCAATCTGCCCTCCCGCCCGCTGAGGCTTCCGGCAGTGCCCGAGTAGGTTCAGACCTCGAGATCTCCGACGTTGCGAATAGGCTCTCCCAGATGCGCCATCAGAACTTCCTCAACCTCCACGACTGTCGGCGGCTCGTCCCACTGAAGCGACCCGGCGTGTTCCCCATTGTTGGACCTCATTGTTAAGGTGAGCCGGTCTCCAAGTTGATTGGCCCGCTCCAGCACGCCCTCATCACCAGCAAGACGAGTGCTCCAGGGACCGTGGGCTGATTGGACCGATGTCCACATCGGTGGCCAGGCTGAAACAACCGCACTCCCATACGTTCTCTTTAGATCCTTAATCCTCATCTGTCCCTCCCTTCTATGAGCACCTATCCCGTCAAGCAACGGTGGGCAGAACTCTCCCACCATCACACCTCAGAATGAAACCGACCAGGAGGGAGCATGGCCTTGTATCGGTCCTCCCTCGCTCGGGATATGAGAGTTACGGCTATGGGAACCGGGGGCCAGGGAGCCCCTGCTTAGCGCCCTTGACTCTCCCCCGGTTTCGGATCGTGTAGAACGTTCCCTCGCGCCCCTGGATGGTCAGCCGGTGCTCCACCCGCAAGGCTCCAACGAGTCCTGGACCCGGAACGACGGCTGCTTGATGCTGAGCACCGGGCACGGGGCCATCCGCGCAACCTTCTCGGCCACGCTCCCCAATAGTACGTGGGCCAAGCCGGTGCGGCCATGGGTGGCCATCACGATGAGATCGATGTCGTGCTCCGCGGCGTAGTGGACGATCTTGCGATAGGCCATGCCCACCCGGACCTCGCAGTGGAAGATCAGCCCACGAGCCGTGGCCGCCTCGATCTGCTGGTGCATGGAGGCGGCCGCCTTTGCAGCGAGGGATTGAACCATCTTCTCCGGGTGGAACTTCATCGCATGCGGCTCCGTTAGCTGTGGCGACGGCGCGACTACGTGGAGCAGGTGAACCTCGGCGCTGAACCTCTGCGCGAAGGTCAGCGCAAAGGGCCAAGCGTACGCCGCGGGCCCCGAAAGGTCGGTAGGGAACAGGATTCGTCGAATCAATAGCATGGCACCCGCTCCTCTCGGTGTCAGCCAAGCCGCGTGACACCTGCGAACCTCTCTCTCCGGCCAGGGCCGTGGGAATAGCCGCGATCAGCTCTGCCGCCTTGGAGGGCTCCCGTCTCGGCCCGGGTGGATTCGAGCCTGTTCCTAATGCTTGTCCCGCTTCTCCATGGGCTCGAAGTCCCGGATGGCGACGCCGGTGTAGACCTGGCGGGGCCGCGCGATCTTCTGCTCCGGGTCCGTGATCAGCTCCTGCCACTGGGCCAGCCACCCCGACATCCGGGGGATGGCGAAGAGCACCGTGAAGAAGTCGGTGGGGAAGCCCATGGCCTCGTAGATGATCCCGGAGTAGAAGTCCACGTTGGGATACAGCTTCCGCTTGACGAAGAACTCGTCCTCCAGGGCGATCCGCTCGAGCTCCATGGCCATGTCGAGGAGCGGGTTCCTCCCCGTGACCTCGAAGACCTGCTCGGCCAGCCGCTTGATGATCCGAGCCCGGGGATCGTAATTCTTGTACACCCGGTGGCCAAACCCCATCAGGAGGGCTTTGCGATCCTTCACATCCTGCACGAACTGCGGGATCTTGTCCTTGGACCCGATCTGCCGCAGCATGCGCAGGACCTGCTCGTTGGCCCCGCCGTGCAGCGGCCCGAACAGCGCCGCCGTGGCCCCGGCCGCGGAACAGTAGGGATCGGCCTCGGAACTCGCGACGCTCCGCATGGCGTTGGCGCTGCAGTTCTGCTCGTGATCGGCGTGGAGGATGAACAGGACGTCCAGCGCCTTGTCCAGGATCGGATTCGGCTGGTACTTGGGCTCGGCCATCTTCCAGAGCATGTTCATGAAGTTGCCGGAGTAGCTCAGGTCGTTGTCCGGCATGACGTAGGGCAGGCCCTTCATGTGACGGTAGGCCATGGCCCCCAGGGTGATGACCTTGCCGATGAGCCGGTAGATCTCGAGCTTCCGGGTCGCCGCGTCCCGGACCTTCCGGGAGGCGGGGTAGAAGGTGGCGAGGGCGGCCAAGCTGCTCACCAGCATCGCCATGGGGTGGGCATCGTAGTTGAACCCGTCCATGAACTTCTTCAGATTCTCGTGGACCATGGTGTGGTAGGTGATGTGGTGCCCCCACTCGTCGTACTGGGCCTTGGTCGGCAACTCGCCATGGATCACCAAGTACGCCACCTCCAGGTAGTTGCTCTGCTCGGCGAGCTGCTCGATGGGGTAGCCCCGGTAGCGGAGGATCCCACGCTCCCCGTCGATGTGGGTGATGGTACTCTTGGTCGAGGCGGTGTTCATGAACGCGGGGTCGTAGCCCATGAGGCCGAAGTCGTCGTCCGACACCTTGATCTGCCGGAGGTCCGCGGTCCGAATCGCCGCCCCGTAGGTGGGAAAGGTGCCGTACATGATTGGGACTTCGTAGGACTTACCAGTACGGTTGTCGGTGATGGTCAAGCTGTCGGCGGCCATGACTCCCCTCCTTGCTTATATGTCCCGAGCCTCTCGGTTGAAAAGAGCGACCTGACGAACACCCGTGCGCGTCGAGCCAAGCTCGCCTGAAACTCACCCTTACGCCCAAGCCTCGTGCCCGCTGTGTGTGCTTGCCTCCGTGGTGGCTTCTTATGGATTGCATTTGAACTTAGAACGCATCCCGGAGTTGCTTCGCCGCCACCTCAGGCGGGATGGGGTTGATGGCGAAGCCCCCGACGCTTTCGCGGTCTGGGCGACCCGGCACAATCTCAATGTGCCAGTGGTAGTCTTCGGGGAGGGTCCGCCACTCGGTATCCTTCAGCCGCATGGCCCCGTTCGGCGCCGTGTGAAGGGTGAATTCTATGGGGATTCCTGGCTGGACGACGTGGAGTCGCCGGAACGTTCCCTGGAGGGAGAGGGCCAGCTCCGCCATCTCCGGGGGAGAGATTCTCTCGAAGCGATGGCGGTGCGTCCGCGGGACCACCCAGGTCTCGAATGGGCGGCGGGAACCGTACGGGGAGTAGACGAGAAAACGTGGGGTCTGTTCGATCACGCGGATGCCATCCCGGCTTTCCTGGTGGAGGATATCGCAGCAGAGACAGCGCTGTTTGTAAGCGAAATATTGTCGGGCGGACGCCAGCTCCCGTCGGAGGTCATCGAAGAGGATCGGCGCACCCAGAATCCGGGAGAAGGGGTGGCTGATGCGGGCGCCGGGCGTGCCTTCGCACCGGAAGATGAGGACCGCGCGGATCCGGGCATCCCGGTAAAGATCCTCGACTCGCTCCCGGTACATGCGGAGGACGCGCTCGACGTCTTCGGTTGGTAGAGTGTCCCACGAGGCGTCGTGGTCAGGGCTCTCGATCACAATCTCGCTGGCGCCCCGTGCTGACACTTTGTCGAAGATGCCGACCCCCTCCCTGAGAACGTCCCCCTCGATCTGTAGGAGGGGAGCGAAGTCCGGGATCACGCGGACCAGCCAGTCCGAGCTGTTGGCTGGTTGGCCGTTGGTGCGGTACGCCACAATCTCCGGCGGGGTCTGTGCCTCGTGTCCGGGACACAAGCGGCACGGGCCATCCCGAGTCAACCGGGGGGCAGCGTTGCGCACCAGCACCCATTGACCGGAAGTCGGATCCCTCCGGAGTTCTGTGCGTGGCGTAGTTACTCCCATCGGGTTCGCCCCCTATGCATCCACGTCATCCAGAGCATGCCACGATCACCGAATTCGGTTCATAACACGAGGTCTGCGCCTTCAAGATTGACTACCTTTGGGTCGAGGTCTTTACACTCAAACACGGAAGCGGAGCGAGCGCCTCTGGCCTGCGGTATCGGTCGCATTTGAACCTTGGACACGGTCAGTGCGGTTTCTACGCAGCGCCGACGCGGCAGGCGACGGCGACCAGCCGGGCGCTTACGCCTGGCATGGCTGAGCTGTTCCGTCCGGCTGGCTTTCGGCTAACACGCAATTCGCCGACCAAGGCGATCAGTGCTTGAGCTCCAGTAAGCGTCGAATCGTCATGAGGAGAACGTTCGGGTCGATCGGTTTTCCCATGTAGCCTTCGGGGGGCCGGACCTCCCGACAATACATCAGCCTCCGGTAGTCCATAACGCCGGTGATTATGAACACCGGGATGCCCTGAAGGTGGGAATCGCGGCGAAGGGCCATGAATGCGTCCACGCCCGATTTTCCCGGCGCCGTGATGTCCAGGGTGATCAGGTCCGGCCCCTCCTGGTGGGCCCTGGCCAGCGCCTCATCTCCATCCTCGGCGCTCGAGACCAGGAGGCCATGGCTGGAGAGAAAGCTGGAGAGGTGGCGGACCACATCCGGTTCGTCGTCCACAATCAGGATCCGTTTGCCCTTGAGTTCCGGCCGGATGGGCCCTACCATTCTTCGTCTCTTCTCCGCCGGAATGACGCAGGCATTCGCGATAAGTTCGCAGACATTCTTGACCGGGATGTTGATTTCGTACCGTCTGATCAGGTCGGTCAGACCGTCCACGCAGTCATGGCAGGCTGTGGCGACGATGGCAGCGCCAGTCGCCCGGATCTGGTCGGCCTTTATCTTGGCCGCCTGTAGGCGGCGGGGGGTGTACTCGGCCATGGACATCGCCCCCCCACCCCCCGTGCAGCAGTAGTTATCCGCGCGGTTCGGGTACATCTCCCGGAATTCGAGGCAGGCACGCTTGAGAAGGAAGCGAGGTTCCTCGGTGATTCCCGCGCTGCGGGAGAGGTTACAGGGATCGTGGTAGGTCACCGGATGAGGATTCTTCGACGGTTCGAGGACAATGCGCCCCTGATTGACATAGTCCGCCATCGTCTCGAGCACGGACTCGATCCGGAAAGGCAGCGGATTCGCCTTTACCCAGTTGGGCGACTCCCACTTCATCGCCCGGTACCCGTGGCCGCATTCGGAGATCACCATCTTTTTCACGCCGAGCTTTTTGGCTTGGTCGAAGGCGAGCCTGGCCATATGGGCGCCGAGGTCGCGATCGCCGGAGAAGAGGCCGAAGTTGGTGTTGTCCCATCCCACGCTGGGCATGGTCCAGTCAGCGCCGGCGAGGTGGAAGATCTTGAAGGCTGCCAGCAAAGACATGGGAGCGTACTCTACCTCGCGGGGGTTGATCAGGTAGACGATCTCCGCCCCCTCTTTGTCGATGGGGACCCGGAAGTCCAGGCCCAGGTCGGCCTGCGCCTCTTTTTCCAGCCACTCGATGACCTCCAAATAGTCCGCCCGGGAGATTCTCATCTGGTTCCCCACCTCTCGCTGGTCCCTCATCACTGCGAGAAGTCCTTCCGGCGCGATCCCCTGGGCGGTGAGCAAACCGCGGGCGGTACGGATGATCAGCGCATTGTCGATGCCGAACCGGCAGTTGAGCGTACACCGGCGGCACATGGTGCAGGAACCGAATACAACGTCCTTCAGGTCCTCCAGGTCCTGGTCGGTCAAGAGGGTGCCACCGCCGACCCATCTCGGGACCAGCCTCCCCAGCCAGTCCGCGTGGTACTTGTACAGGCGCCGGACCCGGTCTGCCTTATAGGCCGGGGTCATCTTGGGGTCGCCGGTGGCAAGGTAGTAGTGGCACGACTCGGCGCACAGGCCACAGTGGACGCAGGCGGCCAGGGCCAGCACGGCCTGCCGTGTCGCTGTGGCCTCTTCAAAGGCCTCGACCGCCTTTTGGGCTTTTTCCGATCTCATCGGATGCATCATCGGCGTTCCCCCCGGAGACTAGCCGACCTTTGGCAGCACCTTCCTGGGGTAGACGCCCCGGTGGCCGAAGTGCTTCCCCATGTAGTAGCGGGCGAAGGCCCAGTACACGAAATGCGATATCTTACTGAAGGGCATGTAGATCACGAAGAAGGTGGCGAGCAGGTAGAAGGCCAGCAACCCTCCCTCGCTATCTTGGGAGACGGCGGAGACGCCCGCGAGCATCCAGAGTGTCAGCATGGCCAGGGAAAAGTAATCGTCGGGTGCGCTGATGGCCCGCATTTCCCTTCGCGTCAGGCGATTGGCCAGCCGGATGATTCCGATTCCCGCGCCGGCCGTCAGAATCCACTGGAGGGCGAGGATGACCGAGGAGTTGCGCAGGGCCTCGTGAGCCACGGGCAAGGAGATCGCCACCCCGAGATTGAAGGCGATGACAATGTGCAGACATGCGAATTCGACGTAGGAGGACCAATCTTGTCGCTGGCCCTCCACTGTCCAGGGCAGCGCCAATGTCAAGTACGCGTAGCGGATGCCCCGGACCTCATCACCGCGGGGGGGCGTGCTCTCGACGACGGGTGGCAGCTTCAGCAGTTGTCGGATCTTGATGAGGTAGGCCAAGACCATGAAGGCCAGCGCGCCGTAGAAGACCTCGGACACCAGCAGCGTGGTCACTGGACCAAGCCGACTCCACTCCAGAGGACCCTGGTTCGCAAGCGGTTGCATTGGTTCCTCCAACCGAGGTGCGGGCGCCTTGATGGCGTGGCGCCCGCACCGCCGGCGCGAACCGGGCATCATCCGGGGAGGCGACCTACTTCTTGGCCTCCCCGGTGGCGAACCCGTGGAGTTTCACCTCGACCTTTTCCTCCAGGCCGTCGTAGTACTCCTTCAGAATGGTGATGACTTCGGGTTTGGAGAACTCCGGTGGCACGGGCTTGCCCTCGCTCATCAACTTGCGCAACAAGGTGCCAGAGAGCAGGAGCCTGGCGCCGCCCTTGTAGGCGCCGTTCTCATCGATGACCGCCTTGGTCTCGTGCGGGCAAGTCTTCATGGAGGCCATGCTGCCACACTCGTAGCAGTAGAATGTCCAGTCCAGCGGCAAGGGCTGCAACGCCAGGGACCCTTGGGGGATCTCGTGGAAGATCTTCTGCGCATCGAAGGGCCCGTAGTAGTCCCCCACACCGGCATGGTCTCGTCCCACGATGAGGTGGCTGCACCCGTAATTCTGTCGAAAGACCGCGTGCAACAGGGCCTCGCGCGGGCCCGCATAGCGCATCTCCATGGGGTAGCCGCCCTGGATCACGCGTTCCTTGCGGAAGTACTTGTTCACGAGGGCGTCAATGGCTTTGACCCGTACCTCGGCGGGGATGTCGCCAGCCTTGAGCTTCCCGACCAGCTGATGCACATAGACGCCGTCGCATACCTCGATGGCGATCCAGGCAAGATAGGCGTGGGAGTTGTGCATGGGGTTGCGAAGCTGCAGGGCTGCCACGGTGCTCCAGCCGCGCTCCTCGAACGCCTTCCTCGCTTCAGCGGGCCGTTGGTAAATGCTCTTGAACATCTCCGGGTAGTACGACTCCGAGAGCACCTTCACGGGGCCAGCCAGGTTCACCGGTCCCTGTTGCATGACCTTCTCAACGCCTGGATGCTTGGGATCGGTGGTGCGGAAAATCTGCTTGCACTCGTACTCTTTCTCAATCGCATACTTTTGGGTCACCTTCATGGTGCCCATGAAGGATTCTGTCTCGAGATCCCACAGGGCCACCTCTTGGCCCACCTTTATGGAGCCAGCCAGATCGTTTTCGGCGGATAAGGTGATGGGGATCGGCCAAAACAGGAAATTCTTTGTGGGCATGGAGTAGGCATCACAGCAACCCTTCCAGTCGTCGAAGCCCATGAAGCCGTCGAGAGGCGTGAAGGCGCCGATCCCCATCATGATGAGATCGGAGGTTTCCCGGCTGGTCATGGGAACTTTCTTGAGCCCCTGGGCTTTCTTGAGTTCCTCTTCCCGGGCCTTGCCTTCGAGGAGCAGCGGTTTGAGTTCCTTACTCCCATGTGGGGGAACGAGCTTGCCCATGGACATCCTCCTTGTCTGATTCGCTCCCATTGCAAGTGGCTACGTTAGGGCTTACTGTGCGGTGCGTAAAATAGGCGACAGTTCCTCCCGGACCGCACAGTCCGGGGGAGAGTCCGAGGAGGGGCGGCGGCCCGCCCCTCTTGGTAGCGTCAACCCAGCCGCGGACGGCCGGGGCAATGACGGAAGAAACTGGCTTCCCGTG
>JBIOJT010000185.1:0-9145 GCA_044451055.1 Methylomirabilales bacterium (SeqCode) | reverse complement strand
TGCCCCTGGCATTGACCCTCGCCTTGGTGCTTCACGCCAAGGTCCCCTTCGCGCGCTTCTTCCGCACGGTCTGGTTCACACCGCTCCTCATGTCCTACCCCGTAGTCGGTGTGATCTGGTTGTGGGTGTACAACTACGACTGGGGCATGGCAAACCTCGTCCTACGGGCCATCGGCCTGGGGCGTTACGCAGAAGCCTGGCTGGCGAACCCGGTGACGGCCCTGCCGGCTTTGATCCTGGTCACCACCTGGATGTTCACCGGGTTTCACATGGTGGTCCTGCTGACGGCGCTTCACACCATTCCCCAGGAGTATCTCGAGGCGGCCTGGGTGGATGGGGCAGACAGATGGCAACGGACGCTCCACATTGTCATCCCACTGCTTCGCCCGACGTTGGTGAACCTTGCTATCCTGGACTTCATCGGGAAGATGAAACAGTTTGCGCTGGTGTGGGTCATGACCCGCGGCGGCCCGATGCGGGGCACCGAGACGGTGGCGACCTATGTCATCAAGCGGGCGTTCGAATGGAGGACGCTCGACCTTGGTTACCCCTCGGCCATCGCGGTGATCTGGTTCATCATCATCTTCGGCCTCTCCTACGGCCTGACGCGATTCCTGCAGCGACGAGAGGCACTGGAGTTCTGATCGTGCGCGTGACGATCACCAGGACGATATTGATGCTCCCGGTATTGGCGTACACGGCCTTCTCGGCCGGTCCATACCTGTGGACCGCCGTGATGTCCTTGCGGACGACGGACGAGATCTACCGCAGTCATTACGGCCTGCCGATTCCGGCCCACTGGGGGAAGTTTTACACGGCGTGGACGGAGTTCGGGTACGCCACCTACTTCCGAAACAGCGCCATCGTCTCTGTGGTGGCGGTGTGCCTCATTACGGTCGTTGGGGCCATGGCCGGCTTCGGCTTCGCCCGCAAGCGCTATGCCTTTCGATTGCGGGAACCGCTGTTTCTCATGATCTTTCTGTCCGTGATGTTCCCGCCGCAAATCATGATCTTGTCCCTGTTCCAGATCCTGATCAAGTACAGGCTCTTCAACACCTTGCCCGGGCTCATCCTGGTCTACGTCGCGACGGAATTGCCGATCACCATCTATCTCTTGCGTGCCTTCTTTGCGCAGATCCCCCAGGAACTGGAGGAGGCAGCCCGGATTGACGGCTGCACCGACTGGACCATGTTCTGGCGGGTGATGTTTCCGATGGCCCTGCCGGCGGTGGCAACGACCTTCATTCTGGATTTCATTTACTTCTGGAACGAGTTCCTGTACGCGGTCGTGTTCATCACCAATCAGGAAATCCGCACGCTGCCGCTCGCCATTCAATTCCTGGTCAGCGACCAGTATCAGGACATCGGGATGCTGGCCACCGGTCTCATGATCGCCACGCTACCTATCCTCGTGATGTACCTGTTCCTCTCCGAGTGGTTCGTCAAGGGTATGACCGCGGGTGCTATCAAGGGGTAGAAGGAATAACCCTTCGGTGGTCGTGTGCTGCACACGCACCTGAGGGTGGGAACGAGGCACCCCGGGGGTGAGGAAAGTCGGCTCGCGCCTTCAGCGGTGAGGGAGTTCGGGGTTCGCCTGGACGGTAACGTATCGCCCAGAGTGACCGCGGTGATCCATCGGAGGACTTGATGAGCCACGCGGTGGTCTACTGGAACCGGGCGACAACGGATGTGCACGACGTGATCCGCAGCCAGATGCCGCCCGGCTGGACGCTCGTGACGCTGGAGGGTGAGAGCAAGGAAGGCTGGCTCACCCAGTTACGGGATGTGGATTTCATGATCGTGGCCGACTGGGCGGTCACGGTGGAAACCCTCGCCGCCGCCCCGAAGCTTCGCATGGTGCAGCACCAGGGCGTTGGCCATGAGAAGATCGACAAGGCGGCGCTGAAGGCCCGGGGGATCCCATTGGCCCTGTGCCCCGCCGGAACCACCGTGGGCGTGGCTGAACACACGATCCTGCTGACCCTGGCCTTGTACAAGCGGCTGGTCGTGGCCGACACCAAGCTTCGTCAGGGGACCTGGCTTCAGTGGGGGCTGCGATCCACCTCGTTCGAGTTGGCCGGCAAGACTCTCGGCCTGGCGGGGTTCGGTCGGATCGGTCAGGCGGTGGCGAAACGGGCCCATGCCTTCGATGTGAAAATCCTCTACCACGACCCGTACCTCAGGGAGCGCCCGACCAAAGCCGCATGGGGCGCCAGGGAAGTCTCACTCCCGGAGCTCCTGCAGCATTCCGACATCGTCAGCCTGCACGTGCCCACGACGGATGAGACCCGGCGCTTCATGAGCACGCGTGAGTTCGCGCAGATGAAGCGGTCGGCCATCCTGATCAACACGTCCCGGGGTGCCATTGTGGACGAGCCTGCCCTGATCAAGGCCCTGGAGGCCAAAACGATCGCAGGCGCGGGCCTGGACGTGTTCGAGCAGGAACCCATCCAGCCGGACAATCCGCTGTTGAAAATGGACAACGTCGTCCTCACCCCGCACATTGCCGCTGGATCCGTGGACGCTCTGCGGGAGAAGATGCGGTCCATCTTCGCGAACCTTCAGCGCCAGGTCGAGGGCAAGTCGATCCACGATCGAGTGGTGTAGGAAGTCGAGCATCGCGAAGTGATCCGCTCGCGCCAGCGAGCACATCCGGACTCTTGGAGAACTCACACAACCGAAAGGAGACGCCCATGGCTGGAATGGGTTTCCGAGTACGAACCAAGATCGAGCGAGCGCCCAAGCACCTGCTGGAGCAATTCGCCAAATACCCGACCGGGAACATCGTGGACGCCATGGGCCGGTTCGGTGCCATGGATCCCGGCGTGAAACCCGTGGGCCCGGGGATGAAGTTCGCCGGCTCCGCCCTGACGGTCCGGATCCGGGCATGCGACAACCTGGTCATCTACAAGGCGCTGGAACTGGCCCGGCCGGGTGACGTGCTCGTGATCGCGACCAACAATTTCCAGGGCGCGGCCACCTGGGGAGATCTGACCAGCATGATCGCCAGGGCCAAGGGAGTAGCCGGCATGGTCACCGACGGCATGGTGCGGGACGTGGACGGGATCTGCCATGTGGGCGTGCCGGTATTCGCCCGCGGCGCCACACCCAACAGCCCCTTCAAGGATGGACAGGGTGAAGTCAACTTCACTGTGTCCTGCGGCGGAGTGACCATTCGCCCCGGTGATATCCTGGTGGGAGATGGTGACGGCGTCGTCGTCATCCCTCGCGAGGACTGGGACGAAGTCCTGAAGGGCGCAGAGAAGGTCGTCGAGAAAGAGACCCAGATCATCGCCAACATCCAGGCCGGCAAGGTGATCCCGGATTGGGTCGCGAAGACATTGACGGAGCGCGGCTGCACTTTCGTGGACTAGCGTCCTGAATTCGGGACACCCACCAGCACCCCCGGAGACGCCCCGAGGACACCCGAGCTGACGCTTGGGCACCCGACCGTGCGGGGGCCGCGGCGGACAGCCTCCGCACGAGGCTGGTTCCCAGCCGTGTGGCCCCTGTTCTTCTCCATGGTCGCCATCCTGCTGCTGATCTCCTTCGTCCCCTCCCTGGTCATGTTTCTCCCGCGGCTTGTGTACGGGCACTGAAACAGAGCGGAGCAACGTTTCGCGTTCTCCCTGTCTCCGCCTCCCCGTTTCGCCGATTCCTGGTTCTCCAGTCCTCAGTTGCCCTGGTGCCCCTCCGCCTCTTGTCGCCTGTCACGCCGTCGCCCTGTCTCCTTGTCTCCCATTCTCCGTCTCACCGCTTCTCCGTTTCTCCCTCGCTCCCGTGCCCCCCGCTCTCCTTGTCCCCGTGTCACCCTGTCGCCGTTTGGCCTTGACACCCGCTTGTCCAGTGGTACTGTGTATCCTGTTGGCCTACCGCCTGCAACTCCCCTTTATTCGTCTCTATCCTGACACGCCATTGACCCGCAAATTCATGGTGGTGGCGTACCGGGAGGTCAGTCGCGAGGAGGGATTCATTCTGACTGCGTACCTGACGAGCAGGCCATTGATCGCGAGGGAGACAATATGGAGACGCTGAAAATCCTCGAAAAGCCAGCCGCAGTCGCCTGGGATTACGATGAGGAGGCCGATGTCCTTTACCTCTCTGTCGGAGAGGCTCGCCCGGCCGTGGGAGTGGACATCGGCGAGGGGGTTATCGTACGTTATGACGAATCGCGGAGGGAAGTTGTCGGTCTTACCCTGATCGGACTCCGAGCAAGACTGCTCCAGGGGCTCGCCACCACGTGATCGGGCGGTGATGCCCTCCCATTCTCATCTCCGCCCCAGTCCTGTCGCTCTTGGTGAAACGGCTGAACATCCACCCGGTGTTCTTCGGCGTGATCATGGTGGTGGTCCTCTCCTTGGGCCTCCCACCCCGCCCTCGGGGGCGACACTGTTCGTATCCACCGCCCTCGCGCGAGAGCGCCTGGACCGCGTCTGCCGGGCCGTGTGCCCCCTGTTCTTCTCTATGGTCGCCATCCTGCTGCTGATCTCCTCCGTTCCGTCCCTGGTCATGCTCCCCCCCCGACTCGTCTACGGCCGCTGACACAGAGAGAACAAGGGAGCGTGCAGCAAGACCGTGGAAGCGCGGTCAGCTTGGTTTCCCCGTCGTCGCCCCATCCCTCCTCGACACGGAAACCTGTCGCCTCAAGAAGGTGACTATTTGATAGTATGTACCATATGTGGACTTCCTCGCGAACATTCAACGCGCGAAGGCGGGACGGAAGGAAGAGAGAAAATGAAGGGCCGGATTGAGATCAAGAGCCTTGAGGGGGGCTTGAAGGACTTTCGCGCCACCTGGAGGGCCGTGGCCGCGGGAAAGAAGGTCACCCCCCGAAGGGGAACCTACTTCACGAGCTTGGAGGCCGCTCGGAAGGTCCTCACGCCCAAGCGGCTCCAGTTGCTCCGGGTGATCCGCCAGGGCCGACCTAACTCTGTCTACCGGCTCGCCCGGCTCGTCGGCCGCGATTTCAAAAACGTCCATGCGGATATCCAGACGCTGGCCACCTACGGCCTCGTCTCGCTCAAGAAGACTCAGACTGGCCGGCGCACGACCGTCCCGAGGGTCCCGTTTTCCGCCATCGAGTTCCGCATCGCCGTGTGACCCCAGCCAGACTATCACGGTGGAGGGCGTCAGGGGCATCGAGGCGCGGCCCGCGGGACGTGGCAGGTGGAATTAGCGCAAAGTGAGCAAAGTGGTAGTGCGCCCAGGAGGAATATCGTATTGTCATGACCGTCCCCCATCACGATCAAGAAAAGCTCCCGATGGTGCCGGGCGGCGGAATTCCGCGGCCTCCATCACGTCACCACCGCAAGTTGTGTTCAGCACCAACCCCATTACTCTCGCTTCAAGGTGACGCTTGCGCTCATGGCCGTGGCCTCCCGTGGCAGTCGTTTGCCCCTTGAGCATACTCGGGTGGCGAGGCGCTTTTCCAGTCGCTCGACAATGAATCCTGGGATCCCAGCGCTATGAAGACATGCTGGCGGACGCGGGGCGGGGATGGGCAACCGGCGATCGAGCCATCACGGAGACCCGGAGCGGCAAACTCCCCGGTGGAGCGGTTGACAGCCGACTGAGACCGCGGTATCTAGCGGAAGTCCCCGCAGCGTAGCGAGAAGCCTCATGCCTGCCGAGTTCATCGATCCCCGAAGCCAGTCGAAGCCACCGAGCCGGCCGCCGGCACCCCTGCTCACCGCCACTGCCGGTGACCTCGATGACCTCCACAGGCTCTGCTGGGAGGGTCGCGTGTACGAGGTCGAGTCGTGGATCGAAGCCGGGCGGCCGCTCCAAGTGCCAGCCGACTCGCGACCCCGGGGGCGGCGCCTGCCGACCGCCCTTCAGATCGCGCTGGAGACCGGGCAGTACTCGCTGGCGGTCTTGCTCCTGTCCAATGGCTACAATCTCGACCTGGAGGACGGCTCTCCCTTCAACGTCGCGCTCAAGGCGCGGCGCTGGGACCTGGTCGACCTGCTCTGGACCTGGGGCGCCGACCCGAAGAGGGTTGACCCGTCCACGCTGTTCGACACGTACAACTCCGCCCTCTTCGAGCGGTTCTACGCTGCCGGCGCGGACCTCTTCCATGATCACGAGTTGGCGGACGCCCTGGGAAACCACACCTCGAACCGGCCCCTCTTTGGCTTCGCGAAACGCCACCGTGCCACCGATCCGCGGATCCAGATGGAACTGAACATCGCGCTCGCGCAGTACGTCGAGGAAGAGAACGTCAAGGGGGTTCACCTGTGCCTCTGGGCAGGTGCCGATCCCCATGCGCCCGCCCCCGACCTTCAGTCAACCGGCTTCCTCGGCGCGCCCGAAGACGACACCGAGGAGGGCGACCGGTTCATTGGATGGTCGGCGGTGGAGCGGGCCGTGATGTTCGGCAAGCGGGAAGTCCTGCCAGCCCTGAAGCTCGACCCTGCCCGGGACAACTTCGACGAACTCTACCGGTCCGCCCGCGACGCCCATATGGTTGACGCGCTCGCCGCGATTACCCCGCCGAGCAACGTTGGCAGCATCGTTCAGAGCCAGTGTCGATACCTCGATTCGCGGTGGCCCTTCGGCGGTCACTACCCCATTGCGGTGCTGGAGGAAGTATTCAAGACGGGGGCCCGGTGGACCGACACCACGCCAGACGAGATCGCGTACATCCGGAGGGATCTACTGAAGGCGAACGACCGCGACTTCGTGGAGATGGTGAAACTGCTCTCTCACGACGCCTACTGCGCGGCGACCGTCCTTCAGGAGCTCGGTCGCACTCCAAGTTTCCGCAAGCGACTGGTGCAGACTGGCCTGATGCCCTGTTCTTACCCGGATGGGTCTGCGCTCAACTCACATCGGGTGCCGGGCTATCGCGACGTCTTGCAGAAGTTCGGGATTCCGATCCCGAAGCCGCGGGCAACTCGTCTCGATCCAAAATGAAGCGGTTTGACCCCACGAGCCGGCTGGCCATGCCGAAAAGGGCAGAACAGGGGTTATGGCGATCTTGCAGCCGACGCCTTTCGCTGTAGCAAGCTATTTCACCGTTCGGTGAAAAAGGATGTGTCAATGAAAATAGTTGACTGGCCTTTCAACGTTCTGTATCCTTTCACCGTTCGGTGAAATTACCATCTATAGTGAAATAAGCCGATGAAAGATCCTCGACCCGAGAAGCCGGAATACTCGCGCCGTCTTCTCGAACTCCTGGCAGAGGTCCCCCTTGTCCGATTGGACAAGAAGCCGAGGGGTAAACGACCCTCGACTGGGTCTGTTCCCGACCGGTCGATCGATGTACTTGTCGGCGAGGACCGCTGGGAACTCATCCTCGAGATGAAATCCAGCGGGGAGCCACGCCTCATCCGCGGCGCGATCCACCAACTGCAAAGCGACACGGCCGCTTCCGCGCGGGTCTACGGCGTGGTGTCCGCGCCCTATCTCGGCGAGCGGGCCCAGGAGCTCTGCAAGGAGGCCCGGATCGGGTATCTCGACCTGG
This sequence comes from Methylomirabilales bacterium (SeqCode), assembly GCA_044451055.1. Taxonomy (GTDB): domain Bacteria; phylum Methylomirabilota; class Methylomirabilia; order Methylomirabilales; family 2-02-FULL-66-22; genus 2-02-FULL-66-22. The sequence continues at coordinate 1,680 of JBIOJT010000185.1, read as the reverse complement.
CGGGCAACTGCCGGCTTGCGTTCAGCAGCGTCTTCATCGAACGGAAAGGATTCCCGAACACGAGAGTCGAGCGTCGACCCCTCCGCACACTCTTCGCGCCCAAGGCCAGTCGGATCCTCCGGATCCTGGTCACCGCGCCGAAGCGAACCTACCGGCTCCAGGAACTGGCCAAGCTCGCAGGTGTCAGTCTCGGGCTGGCCTTCAAAGTCAAGGAGCGGCTCCTGGATCTGGAGTATGCACGCGAGGAGAAGAACGGTCTCCGGGTGAATCGCCCCGAGGATCTCCTGCGCGAGTGGACCCGGAATTACGAATTCGGCAAACACACGGCCGTGGAGTGTTACGCCATGGGCGAAGTGGCCGAGACGGAGCGCAAGCTCGCGGCGTGGTGCGCTGAGAAACGAGTGCCCTACGCGTTCACGCTGTTTTCCGGCGCTGCGCGCGTGGCGCCCTTCGCCCGGTACCTTCGAAGCTCCGCCTATGTCATGACCGACCCGGAGAAAATGGCAGAGCGGCTGGGATGGAAAGTGGTGCCGACCGGGGCCAACGTGATCCTGCTCCGTCCGTTTGACGAGGGCGTGCTGTACGGAGCGCAGGAGGTCGACGGCGAGCGGGTCGTCAGCAATGTCCAACTCTACCTCGATCTCGCCAGCCAACGCGCCCGGGGCGGGGAAGCGGCGACCTTCCTGCTCGAGCAGAGGCTTCGACCCGCATGGTGACCTCCCGTGACTACACGGCGGAAGCCATCGAGGCCTGTCGCGCGGTGCTTCTCGAACTCGTGCACCTCATGGGGGAGTTTCACGACCACCTCGTGGTGGTCGGCGGGTGGGTTCCGGCGCTCCTGCTCGCGAGTGGCCCCGAGCGATACGTCGGCACCCTGGATGTCGATCTCGCCGTGGACTTCCAGCGGCTCCCCGACGAAACTTACCAGAGCGTCTTGCAAACCCTCGAGTCTCGAGGGTATCGGCAGGATCCGAGTCAGCCCTTCCGGTTCCGGCGCGAAGTCCCGGTCGCCGCACGGCAACCGATCATCGTGGTCGTCGACCTCCTCGCTGGCGAATACGGAGGGACTGGCCGGTCGCGCCGGACGCAGCCCATCCAGGACGGGCGCGCCCGGAAGGCACGCGGCTGCGACCTCGCCTTCGACAAGCCCGAGGCAATCCAGCTCGAGGGTCGGCTGCCCGGAGGCGGGCAGGATTCGGTGACTCTCCGGGTCGCGGGGATCGTCCCCTGGTTGGTGATGAAGGGCATGGCGCTCGCCGATCGCGTCAAGGAGAAGGACGCGTACGATGTCTACGTCGCCGTTCGCAACTATCCGGGCGGGATTCCGGCGCTCGCGGAAGCGTTCCGGGAGCACCTTGCGCATGGCCTTGTCCGGGAGGGGTTGGCCAAGATCCGCCGTGCGTTCTTTTCGGCGGACCACGTGGGACCCAAGTGGGTCGCCGACTTTCTCGAGATCAGCGATCTCGAGGAACGAGCCATCATCCAGCGCCGGGCTTACGAACTCGTCGCCACCTGGCTCGACAGCCTGTAAAGGGGGACGTAGGTTCTGATATGGAAGACCGGCCGTCAAGGGTGATTTCTCAGTGATGATCCTCCCCGCAGTTCCGCCCCCGCCCGCCGAGCGCGCAGCGCGCCCACCGGGGTGGCGCAGCGCGCGCAGCAGGCGGGGGGTCCAGGCTG
>JBIOJT010000184.1:0-9152 GCA_044451055.1 Methylomirabilales bacterium (SeqCode) | reverse complement strand
CTCCAGCGCGCCAGCCGCCACCAGCGCGGAATACTCGCCCAGGGAGTGACCGGCAACGAAATCGTAGCAGGTGCCCGCCGCCACCAAGGCATCCAACGCGACGATGCTGGCCGTCAGGATGGCGGGCTGGGTATTGGCCAAAGCCAAAGGGGCCAAGCGCGCCCTTCCGCTGCCGGTGAGCGCCCCGTTTCACTCCGCGCTGATGGCGCCGGCGGCGGCCCGCTTGGAGCGGGCGCTGCGCGCGGTGCCCATCCGGGATCTCCGCGTGCCGGTGGTGACGAACGTGGACGCGGACCTCTTGACCCAAGGTGCCCGGGTGATGGACGTCTTGGTCCGCCAGGTGACGGCGCCCGTCCGGTGGGAAGAGGTGGTCACGCGCCTGGTGAAGGAAGGCGCCGGGACCTTCGTCGAAGTGGGACCGGGGAAGGTCCTCTCGGGTCTGATCCGGCGCATTGCACCGGAGGTTCGGGTCCTGAACGTGGAGGACCGGGCCTCCCTCGACGCAACCCTCAAGGCGCTGAAATGAGTCACGCTCGTCCGAGAGCGTTCGACCGTCCGGCCCTCCGTGTGTTCGGCAATCCTGGAACGACCGAACGGCCGACCTGCCGTATGAGTGAGGAGTGATGAACCTCGTGGGCAAGGTCGCCCTGGTCACCGGCGGCTCACGCGGCATCGGGGAGGCCATTGCGAGCCACCTGGCCGAGGAGGGGGCGGCGGTTACGCTTTGTGCCCGTCACCTCGAGGCAGCGGCGCAGGTTGCCAAGGCCATCGAGGCGCGCGGGGGACAGGCCCTGGCCGTGGCGGCGGATGTGGGGCGCCCCGAGGACGTCGATCGGTTGGTGGCGGCCTGCCTGGACCGGTTTGGCCGATTGGACATCCTGGTGAACAATGCGGGCATCACCCGCGATGGCCTGGTCCTGCGGATGAAGGACGAGGACTGGGATCAGGTCCTGGCCGTGAATCTGGGCGGCGCCTTTCGCTGCGCCCGGGCCGCCCTGCGCCCCATGCTGAAACAAAAGCAGGGCGGCTGCATCATCAACATCGGTTCCGTGGTGGGAAGCATGGGCAACATCGGCCAGGCGAACTACGTCGCAGCCAAAGCCGGGCTGGTCGGCCTCACCAAGGCGCTGGCCCGGGAGGTGGCCTCGCGTGGCATCACCGTCAACACGGTCGCGCCGGGATTCATCGAGACGGAGATGACGGCGGCGCTTCCCGAGTCCGCCAAGCAGGCGTACCTGGCCCAGATCCCCCAGGGGCGCTTCGGCACGGTGGCGGAGGTGGCGGCCGTCGTGGCCTTCCTGGCGTCCGAGGGGGCGGCGTACATCACGGGGCAGGTCATCCACGTGAATGGCGGCATGTGGACCTCATAGCTTCACACCCATCGGGAGAAGGAGGCTGTTGTGAGCGCGACCCTGGAAGAGAAAGTGAAGAAGATCATCATCGATCAGTTGGGAGTGGACGAGGCCGAGGTGACCCCCGAGGCCAAGTTCATCGATGACCTCGGGGCGGACTCCCTGGACACCGTCGAGTTGGTGATGGCCCTGGAGGAGGAGTTCGGGATCGAAATTCCCGACGAGGATGCGGAGAAGATCGCCACCGTCCAGGATGCGGTCGCCTACATCCGAGATCATAAGAAGGACTAACTCTAACCTGCCTGCCCGTGCCGCCAGGCGGAGTCGGTGGCGGGTGCGCCGTGGGACGGCGCTCGACGGGCAGCCCAGAGAAGCAGAGGCACAATCATGGTGCGCGTCGTCGTCACTGGCTTGGGAGTCGTGGCCCCCAACGGGATCGGGATCGAGAACTTCTGGCAGAACATCGTCAACGGGGTTTCCGGCATCGGGCCCATCACCCGATTCGACGCCAGCAAGCACGACACGCGGATCGCGGGCGAGGTCAAGGGATTTGATCCCCTCCAGTGGCTGGAGAAGAAGGAAGCCCGCAAGATGGATCTGTTCATCCATTACGCCGTTGCCGCCGCCCAGATGGTGTACGACGATTCGGGCCTCAAGGTGACCGAGGACAACTGCGAGCGCATCGGCGTCTTCGTGGGCACCGGCATGGGCGGAATCCCGGCGCTGGAGGAGTCCCACAAGGTCCTGCTGGAGAAAGGGCCGGGCCGTATCAGCGCCTTCTTCATCCCCTCCATCATCACGAACATGGCCTCGGGGCAAATCTCCATGCGCTTCGGCATGAAGGGCCCCAACTCGTGCGTCTGCACGGCGTGCGCCACGGGGAATCACGCCATCGGCGACTCCTTCCGGATCATCCAGCGCGGCGAAGCGGACGTGATGCTGGCGGGCGGCAGCGAGGCGGTGATCACCCCGCTGACCATCGGGGGTTTCTGCTCCATGAAGGCTCTCTCCACCCGGAACGACGAGCCCACCCGGGCCAGCCGCCCCTTCGACAAGGCTCGGGACGGGTTCGTGATGGGTGAGGGGGCCGGGCTGATGGTGCTGGAGGAGTTGGAGCACGCCAAGCGCCGCAACGCGAGGATCTACGCCGAGATCGTGGGGTACGGGATGTCTGCCGACGCCTACCACATCACGCAACCGGCCCCGGACGGCGCCGTCCGCTCCATGCGCCTGGCCCTCAAGGACGCCAAGGTGACGCCGTCCCAAGTGGACTACATTAATGCCCATGGGACCTCGACCCCCGCGGGCGATGTCAACGAGACCGTGGCCGTCAAGACCGTCTTCAACGAGCACGCGCGCAGCCTGCCGGTGAGTTCCACCAAATCCATGACCGGCCACCTCCTGGGCGCCGCCGGAGGCATCGAGTCGGTCATCACGGTCCTCGCCGTCACACGCGGGATCCTGCCGCCCACCATCAACTACGAGACGCCGGACCCCGAGTGCGACCTGGACTACGTCCCCAACACGGCCCGCCGCGCCGAAGCGCGATACGCCCTGACCAACTCCTTCGGCTTTGGCGGGACCAACGCCAGCCTTCTCTTCAAGAAGTTCGAAGAGTAGCCCCGCCGACAAGCAGCCGACCGCCAAGACGCATGGGATCCCAACAGATTGCGAGGGGACCCCTGTTTCTTCTGAGCCGCCGGGTCTTTCGGGTGCTCCGCAGGCCCGAAAGACTGTGGAGGTGCACCGGCCCCTGACAGTTCGAAGGGAGGTTCCGCAGGACTTCTCCTTCGGGATTCGGAGCGATGAATTCTTGGCGCCCTTGGCGCCTTGGCGGTTGGATTTCCGGGATCGAGGCGGGTCAGGCCCCGTTGGGTGAAGTCAGGAGGGTAACGGCGAAGGAAGCGTTGGGTTGCCCACGGCGCAACTCGGCCATGAAGCCTTCGAGCAACGCCTGATGGACGTGAACGGGAGCCTCTCGCGGAAAGGCTCGAAAGGGCAGCTCCATCGCAACGTGGGTGCAGCGGAGATTCAGGATCGCCTGGGCCGCTTGGTAGGACAGTCGATAGAGAACCACCATGGACAGGTCGGCCTGGCGGCCGAGGCCGACCACCAGAATCCTGCCGACCTTGAGCTTCCCACTGGGCGCGAGCAGCGCAGTCGCTCCTCGCTCCCCTGCGAACTTCCCCCGGGCCCGGAGCCGGGAAACGGCACCGCACAGGATCCAGTCCACCTGGCCCAGTCGGCCGCGCGGTGCCGGCTCGTCCTCCAGGTGGAACAGGACCAGCACCTCTGCGTCGACCTCCTCGATGGGCTGGGTGGATTCCACGATCTGCATCTCAGGCGGGAGCTTGTTGAGGCGGCTGCAGGTGCAGGCGGATCTGGTCCAGGATGCCGTTGACGAAGGCGCCCGATTCCTGGCTGCCGTACAGCTTGGCGAGTTCAATGGCCTCGTTGATGGCGACTTTTTCTGGGATATCGTGGCGGTGGAGCAGTTCGTGGGCGGCCAGGCGGAGGATATTCCGCTCCACCGGCGCGATGCGCACGAGGCTCCAATGGGTCGCGTTCCTGGCGATGAGCTGGTCAATCTCGGCGGCGTGCGCCAGCGTCCCCCGGACCAGGCTGTCGGCGAAGTCCTGAACTTCCGGCAACGTCGGGTGATCCTGCCAGAACTCCTTCAAGACCCGTTCCGCGTCGCCGGGTCGAAACTCCAGCTCGTAGAGGATCATCAGGGCGAGCGCGCGCCCTTTCCGTCGTTTGCCCATCCCGAACCTCGCTCCTAGCTCATGGCTCATAGCAGTGAGGATCAGCCATGAGCCATCAGCCATGAGCCGATTGTCTATTGCAGTTCCCGGAAGAGGTTGGCCATCTCGATGGCTGAGCAGGCGGCGTCGAACCCCTTGTTGCCCCCCTTGGTTCCCGCGCGCTCGACCGCCTGGTCGATGGAGTCCGTCGTGAGGACGCCAAACCCTATGGGGACGCCCGTCTCCAGGGAAGCGGCCGCCACGCCCTTGGACACCTCGGCTGCGATGTACTCGAAATGCGGGGTGGCGCCGCGGATGACCGTGCCAAGACAGATGAGAGCGCTGTACTGCCCGGACGTGGCAAGGCGCTTGGCCACCAGCGGGATCTCGAAGGACCCTGGCACCTTCACCACGGTGATCCGGTCCTCTTCGGCCCCGTGGCGGCGGAGGGCATCCAGGGCGCCCTCCAGCAGGCGGGCGGTGATGAACTCATTGGTCCGGCTCATCACGATGCCGAAGGTGAATCCCTTGGCCGCGAGGGCCCCTTCCCAGGTCCGCAGCATGTTCCCTCCTGTCCGCGCCCTTGCCGGGCGCCCTCGTCAGCGTCTGGTCCGGCCGGTCCCTGGTGCACCGTTGCCGGCGTGCCGGCCGCGCCGGCGCAGGCTGGGAGGGGGCTGGATGAGATGTCCCAGCTTCTCCCGCTTGGTGGTGAGGTATCCAAGGTTCGCCGCCGTGGGTTTGGTGAGGAGCGGCACCCGCTCCACCACCTGCAGGCCGTAGCCCTCCAGCCCCACGATCTTCCGCGGATTGTTCGTCATGAGGCGGATCTTGGAAAGCCCCAGATCCACCAGGATCTGGGCCCCCACCCCGTAATCCCTGAGGTCCGGCTTGAAGCCGAGCTTCTCGTTGGCCTCCACCGTGTCGAAGCCCTGGTCCTGCAGCTCGTAGGCGCGGAGCTTGTTGGCCAGCCCGATCCCGCGGCCCTCCTGCCGGATGTACAGCAAGACCCCCGTTCCCTCCTCCTGGATGAGTTCCATGGCGCGGTCGAGCTGGGCCCCGCAGTCGCAGCGGAGCGACCCCAGGGCATCGCCGGTGAGACACTCGGAGTGGACCCGCACCAGGACCGCGTCGACCGCGTTGATCTCGCCCTTCACCAGGGCCAGGTGGTGCTTGTGATCCACCTGGCTGTGGTAGAGGACCGCCCGGAAATTGCCGTGACGCGTCGGGAGGGTGGTGGTCGCCACGCGGCTGACGAATTTTTCCCGCTTCATCCGGTAGTCAATGAGATCCTTGATGGTGATCATCCGCAAGCCGTGTCGCTGCGCGAAGCGGGAGAGCTCCGGGACGCGGGCCATGCTCCCGTTGGGGTTCATGATCTCGCAGATGACACCCGCCGGGTACAGGCCGGCCAGGCGGGCCAGGTCCACGGCCGCCTCGGTCTGGCCGGCGCGGGTGAGCACCCCGCCTTCCCGGGCGCGCAACGGGAACATGTGCCCCGGGCGCGCCAGGTCGTCCGGCTGGGTGTTGGGCTCGAGGATCGCCTTGATGGTTGCGGCCCGATCGTGGGCCGAGATGCCGGTGCTGACCTTGTGCTTGGCCTCGACCGACACGGCGAAGGCCGTCTCGAAGGGGGACGTGTTCTCCGAGACCATGGCCGGAACCTGAAGCTGGTCCAGTCGCTCGCCCACGACGGGCATGCAGATCAGGCCGCGGCCGTGGGCGGCCATGAAGTTGATGGCGGCCGGCGTGACCTTCTCGGCCGCCATGGTGAGGTCGCCCTCGTTCTCCCGGTCCTCATCATCCACGACGATGACCATCTTCCCGTTGCGGATGTCCCGGATGGCGTCCTCGATCCGATCGAAGCGGAGGGGCGAATCCCCACGGGAGATCTCGCTCTTGGCGGATGTGCGCTGCCCGCGCTCACCCGACGTTTGGGGCGAGGTGGGTCCGGGCCGACGGGATGAAGGACGCTTCCGCTTGCTCATGCGAAGCCGTGCTCCTTGAGAAAGGCCAGGGTCAGACCGCCCTGGCCCATGGCGTCCGGCCGTCCCGCCAGGAGTCGGGCGACGTGCTTTCCCAGCAGGTCGGTCTCCAGGTTGACCGGGTCCCCCACGCGCTTGCTCCCCAGCGTGGTGCGTCGGAGCGTGTGCGGGATGAGGGCCACACCGAAGGTCTCCCGCGAGAGCTCCGCCACGGTCAGGCTGATCCCGTCCACGGCGATGGACCCCTTCATCACCAGGAGGGGCGCCAGGCCTTGCGGAAACCGAAAACGCCAAGACTCGCCGTCCCCCTGAGGGGTCCGGCCCGATACCTGGCCGACGGCATCCACGTGGCCGGTGACGAGGTGGCCACCCAGCCGGTCGCCCAGGCGCAAGGGTCGCTCCAGATTCACCCGCGATCCGCCCCGGAGCGTCCCCAGGGTGGTGCGATCAAGCGTCTCGGCCGAGAGGTCACAGGTGAACCCATCCCCCTTCACCGAGGTCACGGTGAGGCACGCGCCGTCCACGGCGATGCTGTCCCCCACGTGGAGCCCTTCCACCAGGGTGCCAGCCCCGATGTGCGCCCAGGCCCCGCCGGGCTTGCGCGTGCATTCGCGGACCGTCCCGATGCCCTCGATGATCCCGGTGAACATTACCGTTCGGCCGTTCGGTCGTTCGGGGGTTGCGGCGTTCGTGAACAATCGAACCACCGGGACCCACGGCACCGCGGGGGATGCGCACCGCCGTGGCGTGGGTGCCTCGAACGCCCGACTGCTCGTGAATGGCGACGAGTGCGCATTCGCCTCGGAATCAGCACTCTAGGGCCTCGGTGCAACCCTGTCGATGTAGCCTTCCACCAGGATGTCGCCGTCGAACCGCTCGACGCGCACCTCACGCAGGCGGAGCGCCTGGCTCAGCGTCTCGATGCCCTCACCGCCCACGGCCGTGGGCGTGGACTTCCCGCCGATCAGGATCGGCGCCAGGAAGACCAGGACCTTATCCACGATCCCCTCGCGCAGGGCCGACGCATTGATCTCGGCGCCCCCCTCGATCATCACCGAGAGGATCCCGCGCTTTCCCAGCGCTTCCACGAGGCGTTCCAGCGAGACCCGCCGCGGGCTGTTCTCCACCACGATGACCTGCATTCCCTCTTGCTGGAGAGCCTCGAGCTTTGTGCGCGGCGCCATCTGGGCCACCGCCAGGATGGTGGGCGCGGTGGACGCGCGATTCACGACCTTGGCGCGCAAGGGACACCGGGCCAGATTGTCCACGATCACGCGGATGGGATCGCGCTGGTCGGCAATCCCCAGCCGCGTGGTCAGCTGGGGATCGTCGCGCAGGACCGTGCCGATGCCCACCAGGACGGCGTCCACCTCGTTGCGAAGCTGGTGGACGCGCCGCCGAGCACTCTCGCCGCTGATCCAGCGGGAGTCCCCCGTCCGGGTGGCGATCTTCCCGTCGAGGCTGGCCGCCACCTTCAATATCACGAAGGGGCGACCCGTCCGGACATGGGTGAAGAAGCCCTCGTTGAGCCGCGACGCTTCCTCGGCGAGGACGCCGACGTCCACCGAGAGGCCGGCCGCGCGCAGCGCCGCGATCCCCTTGCCGCTCACCGCCGGGTTTGGATCCTCACAAGCCGCCACCACTCGACGGACTCCGGCTTGGAGGATCTGCTCCACGCAGGGCGGCGTGCGACCGAAGTGACAGCAGGGTTCCAAGCTCACGTAGAGCGTCGCGCCGGCCGAAGCCGACCCCGCCTCGCGCAAGGCCGCGGCCTCGGCATGGTCGGAGCCGGCATACGCGTGGAACCCCTCGCCGACGAGCTGGGTATCCCTCACGAGGACTGCTCCCACCATGGGGTTGGGGCTCGTCCGTCCGCGGGCGCGCGCCGCCAGTTCCAGGGCGCGGCTCATCCACTTCCGATCGGTCTCAAACATGACCACCCTGTTCCCGCAACCTGCCGTCATACAACGATTTGCTCGACGAAAGTAACATCGTGCTGGAGGAGTGTCAAGGTGAAAGCCCGCCGCGCAGAAGCTTTCAGCCCTCAGCCTTCAGCGGTCAGAAGAGTTCGGAGCCGAGTGCGGCAAGTGGGTGGGCGGGTTCGGTACATCTCTGCTGGCAGGAAAGGATGAGCAAGATGAATGACATTGACTCTCGGCGGGGGCGCGCGTACGTTGCCGCGGCCGTGGAGCGCGTCGCAGCCAGCTAAAGGGGGCGCTCAGCTTGGGCGCGGTGTCCAGAGTCTCAGCCACATTCCCGACCACATCGAACGGCTCCGCCACATCCTTCGCCTTTCCTTTTGGTTCAGCCAGAAGGTGAAGTCACGGCAAGCGAGAACGCCGGACGCTGAGATCCCTGAGCCTCCCGCGCCGAAGGCCCGCTGGATCCGTGGATCGGTGTAATGGGCGAGCGGTGGATCTACTGGGGGGTCGGGCTGACCGCGGATTGCGGATCTGCTGAGAGTGGCGTTCAGGAGAACAGGGCAGTGGCAAACTCGCGCGCGTCGAAGGGCTGGAGATCGTCGGGGGCCTCGCCCACGCCCACGTAGCGCACGGGGATCTGGAGGGCCTGGGCGATGGCCACCACCGCGCCGCCTTTGGCCGTGCCATCGAGCTTGGCGATGACGAGGCCCGTGACGCCCACGGCCTGATGAAACTCCCGCGCCTGGGCGATGGCGTTGAGACCGGTTGTGGCGTCCAGAACCAGGAGCGTCTCGTGGGGGGCGCCGGGCACTGCGCGGGCGATGACCCGGTGGATCTTCTTCAGCTCCTCCATGAGATTCTGCCGGGTGTGCAGGCGGCCGGCCGTGTCGATCAGGAGGTGCTGAACCTTCCGGGCCGTGGCCGCCTTGCAGGCGTCGAAGACGACGGCGGCGGGATCGGCACCGGGCTTGTGGGCGATCACGTCAGCCCCGATGCGGCCGCCCCAGATCTGGAGCTGCTCGACGGCGGCGGCACGGAAGGTGTCGCCCGCGGCCAGGAGCACCGCCTCGCCTGCGTCGCCATAGCGTTTGGCCAGCTTGGCGATCGTCGTCGTTTTGCCGGAGCCGTTGACCCCGAGGAACAGGGTGACGT
>JBIOJT010000183.1:0-9219 GCA_044451055.1 Methylomirabilales bacterium (SeqCode) | reverse complement strand
GTTGAACGCCCAGGGCAAGATCACGCCCTGGGTCATCGCCAAGGACATGTTCGACACGCCGGAGACACTCTTCACGCAAGAACTGTGGGACAGCATCTACGGCGTGCCCGAGGGTGTGGTCACCATCGAGCACATCCAGCACGCGTTCTACATGGCGGCGAACTACGGCTTCCAGATCCTCAACGGGAACTTCGCGGCCGCCATCGACGACTACGAGCTTCTGCTGCGGTTCATGAACGACCTCGCCACCTACCGGATCGATGTGTCCTGGCTATGGAGCCTCGTCCGTCACCGGGCCGCCATCACCAAGGACGGCTACCTCAAGCGGCCGGCGCTCACCGAGGACGGGGTCGTGCCGGCCGTGAACGCCTCCGAGGTCACGGCCGGGACCCGCTTCACCGTGGAGCTGTTCGGGAAGTTGTGGGACTACCACAACGAATGGACGTCGGAGTTCTTCGCCGAGCTGGACCGCCGCGGCGATCCGGGCCGCTTCGACCGCGCCAAGGCGCCCATCATCATGGACCTCTTGAAACGGCAGCTCCTTTCGCCCCGCTATATCCAACACAGCGCCCGCGTGCTCTTCGTCGTGGGACAGGCGGGCGACCCGGAGCGCTGGCAGATCCTCGAGGCGATCTTCGACCTCTCCCGCGAGGAAATCGTCAAGTACGTCCAGGCGGGCACCTTGGGCAAGATCGCCTTGGCCGCCCACGATTATGTCTATGACATCTTTCCAGACGTCGAAGCAGAGGCGCCCCTGAGGGTGATATCAGAGAGCCGGGCCTATGCCAGAACGTGAACGTCGGCATCCAGTACCTGGCGTCCTGGCTCCGGGGGGTCGGGTGCGCCGCCGATCTGTCCCGGCGCGGTGCCCTTACAGCAACGTCAGCCGCGGGAAACGGGAGAGGATCCCCGGCGCCTTCACCTCGCCATTCCTCCCGGGGACGCTGGTACCGTCCTCGACCTCAGCCGCCGCACCGCCGAGACCGTCGCGGCAGTGCCCTTGCCTGCTGACGTCCGAGACGAGGACGACGTGCCCTTCCTCGAGGTCGCCGCCGCGGCGCGGGCGATGCTCCTCATCGGAACCTGCAGCACTTCCCGAAGCAGGCCTGTACGCGAGTGCGCGTGCTCAGTCCCGCAGGACTTCTCGGCCTTCTCCAACAGTCAGGTTGACCTCTTGGATCAAGCTGGGCCGGCAGGCGGGGAAGAAGCAGCCCTCATTCAATCCCCGGGGCTTTGCCGCAACAAGCGTCGCCGTACGTGCCGCTCACCCCTTCCCCCCGATCAGCTTGTCCAGCGGCGAGTCGGTCTCGCGCGGGGCCCAGGTTTCGCGGACCCAGGCGTAGGTTGGGTCGTCGGCGGCCTGCATGCTGCGTACGTCCCCGGCCAGGACGTTGAGGTAGTAGCAATGATATCCAGGGCCGGCGACCACCGGGTGGTAGCCTTCGCGGACGAGGACCAGGTCGTTATCTTGAACCGTCAGGGTCTCGTTCATCCGGCCGTCTTTCGTGTAGAGGCGCTGGAAGGCAAAGCCGTCAGGATGGCTCATCTTGTAGTAGTAGATCTCTTCCAGCTTGACCTCGTGAGGCGGGTTGGCCTGGTCGTGCTTGTGGGGCGGGTAGCTCGACCAGTTGCCGCTGGGCGTGTAGACCTCGACGATGAGGAGGCGGTGAGCCGGGAATTCCGGCTTGACCACGTGATGGATCTGGCGTGTGACGTTCTTTCCTCCCCGGATCTCGACCGCCACGTCCTGGGGCTGGACGAGGCGCGTCGGGAAGGACTGCTCGGCCCTGGCGCTGCAGAAGGCGACTTCGAGGGGTGTCGTGGCCTTCACTGCATACGCGATCTGCCTCGGCAGGTACAGCGCGTAGGGTAGGCCGTCAAAGACGTTCCTTCGCTTTCCCAGGCCCTTCCAGGTGCCGGCCGTGGACTCGACGTCGCACTGCCCGCCCAGGATGACGAGGGCTGTCTCGTCGTCGCCGGTTTCCGCCGAGAGTCTATCCCCGGGTCGGAAGGTGTGGACATCGAATCTGATGTATCGCCAGCCCGCGCGCTTGGGGTTGACCGATATGATCTCGCCCGCCTCATCCGGACCGAGGCGGTTCGGGTGAATCAGCAGGTCGGTTCTAGTCGGCATTGTCTTCTCCTCACTTGCTTGAAGGCCCCCTCGGCCACTGCCCGGTCCCCGAGAATGCATCCCCTTTGGGGACGAGCTAGCGTGTGATCACCCACGCGATCGTCTGAAAGATAGCACATCGGGCACGGATCCGGCCAACAGCAATCATTGACGCGGGCGAGACTCCCCGGAACGATGGGGATGCGTCTTCGCCGGCTTGCCCTTGAAGGCCGGTTCGTGCATAATGACGCGGTGGGGCAGCACGGATGCCTGACGCACCATCGAACACTTACCGCAGGACTCGTGACAAGGAGAGGAGAGGGTCAGCCATGCTCAGCAAAACGATGCAGGACGCCATCAACAAGCAGATCAACGCAGAAGTCAGTTCCGGGTATCTGTACCTGTCAATGTCGGCCTACTGCGCGGCCAATAACCGTCCGGGGTGCGCGCACTGGATGCGCGTGCAATGGGAGGAAGAGCTGTCCCATGCCATGAGATTGTTCGAGCATATCAATGACCGGGGCGGGCACGCGGCGCTCAAGGCTATTCCCCAGCCGCCCACGGAGTTCAAGTCCCTTCACGATGTCTTCAAGCAGGTGCTGGATCACGAGAAGGAAGTGACCGCCCTGATCCATAAGCTGTACGAAACGGCGGTCAAGGAGAACGATTACCCGGCCCAGATCATGCTGCAGTGGTTCATCAAGGAGCAGGTGGAGGAAGAGAAGAACGCGACCGAGGTGGTCGAGCAGCTCAAGCTGATCGGCGACCAGGGCGCCGCCGTGATCATGCTGGACCATCACCTCGGGTTGCGGAAGTCGGGGAGTTAGACAGGCCGCGAGTCCGGCCGATGGAGCGCGTGACGGGTGGATCAGGGCGCCGGCGCACGCGCCTCCGGTTGCGGACCGTGTGACGGGCGGGACTATCAGGGAAGAGGGCGAATAGTCGCGCCTTCTGCATGATGGCATTGAGCGGAGGAAGACACATGGCGAGTCGCGCAGAGATCCTGGCCGAGGTGTACGAGCTGGCGCTGCAGAACGACATCAACTATTTCGGCTGAACGCAGGCCGTGCTTGCGGCTCTGCAGGCAAAGCTGGGGGTCGGGGATACCATGGTGTTGAAAGCGGGCAGCGGCCTGGCGGGCGGTGTGGCCGTGCAGGGAGAGACCTGCGGGGCGCTGACAGGCGCCATCATGGCCATCGGGTGCGTCGTCGGTCGGGAGCGACTGGAGGACATCCAGCAGTACCAGAGGGCCAAGGTGCCGGCGCAGGAGATGTACCACCGCTTTCGCGAACAGGTGGGGCACAGCATCTGCGCCGAGATCCACAAGATCCGCTTCGGCCGGGCTTATCACCTGTATGACCCGGAGGAAGCCAAGGCCTTCCACGAGGCGGGAGGCCACAGCCGGAACGGCTGCCCCGACGTGTGTGGGATCGCAGCCCGGACCGCCGCCGACATCATTCTGCGCTTGCGCGAGGGTGCTTGAGCAGTCCTCTCACCTCCAGTCTTGACTGATGCCTCACGGATACGCCGCGGCCCGGAGCCCGTCGTGTCCCCGAATTGCCGCCGAGCGTGTGATTGGGTTGCTCGGCATTTGCGTTTCTGCAGACAGCTCGGGCTCAGGCTGCAACCGGGAAAGGAGGCCTCCGTGGTCACGATCCAGCCGTATTGCGCAAAGGAAGTGTTCGATCCGCCGACGTACTCGCAGGCGATCAAGGTCACCGGAGCCCAGACGATCCTCTTTCTCTCGGGCCAGGTCGCCTATGACGAAAAAGGGGGCCCGGCGCACCGCGGTGATTTCGTCGCCCAGGCCCGCGCCGTGTTTCGGGCAATCAAGGCGCAGGTCGAGGCCGGTGGCGGGAGTCTGGCCAACGTGGTGAAGGTCAACACCTATCTCACCGACATCCGGCATCGGGCGGACCTGGTCCCGGTGCGCGAGGAATTCTTCGGAAGGAAAACGCCCGCTTCCACGCTGGTCGCGGTCGCCGCCCTGGCTCATCCGGATTGGTTGATCGAGGTGGAAGCCATCGCGGTGCTGTGAGAGCCCGGACGCCGCGCAGCGCGGCGATCGCCGCTCAGGGAGAGGCAGACCGTCCATGGCAACTCTGCATCTCGGCTTTCTGGCCTCGCACGGCGGGAGCAACATGCAGGCGATCATTGATGCCTGCAAGACGTCCCGGCTGAACGCCAAGCCGTGCGTTGTCATCAGCAACAACTCCGACTCGATGGCCCTGCAACGGGCAAGGAGCGAAGGGATCCCGCATTATCACATCAGCTCGGCGACACACCCCGGTCCCCTGGAAGATGAAGAGATCCTGCGGGTCTTGAAGCGCCACGGGGTGGACACGGTCATCCTGGCCGGCTACATGAAAATGCTGGGGCCGGGTACCCTGCGGGCGAATCGAGGCCGGATCCTGAATATCCACCCGGCGCTGCTGCCCAAGTTCGGCGGGAAGGGGATGTACGGAAAGCGCGTGCACGAGGCGGTGCTGGCCGCGGGCGAAAAGGTGACAGGAGTGTCCATTCACATCGTGGACGAAAGCTACGATACCGGACCGATCATCAACCAGTGTCAGGTGCCGGTGCATGCAGGGGACACCGTCGATTCGCTGGCCGAGCGGGTGCTGAAACACGAGCACGTCCTGTACGTGGAGACGCTGCAAAAGATCGCCGACGGCAGAATCGTCCTGGGAACCTAGCATCCAGCGCGAAGCTGTGGGCGGAAGCATCACGGAGGGGCGCAGCGACGGAGTCTCTGGGCAGCCCCGGGGGAGCAAAGCCTGCGTGCGCGAAGCTCCCCGACGGGAGTCAGCCGGGCCGGAAGGATGCAAGACGCTCCCTGGAAAAGAATCGCGGGAGGGGTCCGGAGACCCCCTCCCGCGCTGTGGTGAACAGATCAACCTCCGCCCTCTGAGGTCGGGCGGGTCCTACCGCCGCTTGCGAGCCTTTGCCTTCGGTTGCGCCTTCCGGCGGGCGACGGTTCGAGCGGCAGCCTTGACCACGGGTCGCGCGGCCTTCCCCTCTCGCCTGAGCGCTTCCACGTACTTCTTGATGGACTTGTACTGGCTCCGGCCGTCCAGGCCCGCCTCGGCCAGCACCACCTCGCCCTGACCGCTTCCGAGGAAGTGCCCCTTCCGGAAGGGATGGAGCGTCATGGATAAACCGAGATCGGATCGAACCCAGCGAAACATCGTCGGCAGGGTGAAGCCGGTGATGCCCATGGCCTCCCGGGCGCGCTCCTCCGGGAAGAGGCTGTGCTGTTTCGCCGCAGGCAGTAGATCGAACAACTCGGCGCTGGAAACGTAGTAGATCCAGAGATCGATCCCTTCCTTGTCGAGCAGTGGCAACGCCTCTTCGATAAAGGCATAGGCGGCCGCGCTCTCCTGCAGGACGATCGTTCCTTCACTCTTTCCGCGAGGCTTTCGCAAGAGGTACACCCCGTTCAGGGCGTCCTCTACCGGGGCGAGAGCGAGTTGCGCGCGGTCGAGGACTGTCTCGTTGGGGCGCGTCACGAAGGGCGCGATGATCGCGGGCCGCCTTGCCAGCGCGGCGGCGACCAGCGGCCAAATCTCCTGGGGATCCCACGGAGTCAACGTGATGGCCGTGCCCTTCGGGAAGTTTTCCTGGAGCAACTGAAGCGGCTGCGGATCGGCGTGCGTGGGTCCATCCTCGCCGGTCTTCAAGCCTGCATGGGCGCAGATGACGAAGATCGGCCGATAGGGCTGGCCGGTGACCGCATGCTTCGCCTGGGCCCCGATGGCGTGGAGCCGCGCGGCGATGTGGCTGAGCGGTGCGATGAACGCGCCGTAGGACGAGCCGGAGCCGATGTGGTGGCCGAAGCTGGACAGGCCGGAGAGGATGCCAGTCATCCCGTCTTCGCAGATGCCGCCGATGGACAGAAGCCGTGCGGCCGGATTCTTGACGGCGTTCCAGTATCCCTCGCCGAACCCTGCCCCGATGGTATTCACGCTGGTCGAGCCAAGGAGGTCGGCGGAACCGGTGAAGATCGCCCCCCCGGACGCCTTGTTGAGGTGCTGGAGCGTACGTCCCAGTTCGGCGCGCAACGTCGTGACCGAGCCAGGCTTGAGCGTGAGCTCCGCGGGAGTGCTGGGAGCCTTGGCCGCCAGCTCGTACACGGCCTCGACTCGCGGCGCTCCGGATCGCGGATGCCGGTTGAGCCGGTTCAACCGGTCGCGGGCAGCGACGAGCCGAGCGGCCAGCGCGTCGACGGTGGGGCGGTTGTCCTGGATGAACTTGCGCACGATCTGGAGCGATTCCCAGAAGCACTCCTCCATGATGGCCGCGCCGCCCGGGCCCATCTGGCACCGCTGCTTCCCGGCCTCGCATGTCGGCACCATCATGTCCGCCTTGCCCGTCAGGTCGGCGAGGGCCTTGCAGAAGCCGTCGGAACAGAGCTTGTGGCCGGCACCATGCACGGCCTTCCCCTCGATGCCGTAGTGCCAGCCCTTCACCGTCCGGTAGATGACCGCGGTGGGCTGGCCGTTGTTGATCGCCGCCGCGGCGCGCTGGGCGGTGAACACCTGCTGAAAATCCTTGCCGTCCGGAACGTAGACCACATTCCAGTCGTGGAGGTGGAACAGCTCCATCGGGCTCCACTGGACGTAATCACCCGGCTGTCCATCCTCGCGGCATACGCGGTTCGAATCGATGGAGGCCTGGTTCCAGTCCAGGTGGAGGATCGCGTTGCCAAGCGAGGCCGTCCCGGCGCCTGCCAGGACTTCCGCCACTCGGCCGGGGGTCAAGCCTCCCTCACCCTCGACGATGTGGACGAGGGGCGCGTTCGCGCCGAAGTAATCCTTCGCCCCGAAGGCCAGACCAAGCGAGCTCGCGACGCCGACTCCGGAGGCCCCGGTCGAGAGCCGGATGAACGGCGTTGTCGGGGTGGGGTGGCCGTCGAGCGCCTTGGCGCCGAACTTCACGAACAGCGGCGTCTTGGTGATGGGATTGCGCCGGAAGCCCAGCAGATCCTCGAGACGGAGGCGGAACTTCACGTCCACCGGGAGCAGTTGGGGCGCCGCCAGACGGGCGATCTCGTCCCGGATGGCCCAGAACGAGTAGAGGCCCATGGCCTTGTGGCCGGCAGCGTACGAGATGATGTCCGCGTCCTCCCGATCGGGTTTCGCGAGGTCATAATTCAGCGCGTCGAAAAGCAAACCGGCCACGAACCGCCCGGAGGAGATCGAACCTCCCGGGTGTCCCGACATCGGGACGTAGTTGTAGAGAAGTGTACACAAGGAGCGGTAGATGAGGTCCAGGGTCTCGAAGTGGCCGATTTCCTCGGGCGACAGCGGGGGCTTCTCGGTCTTCAGGATCTCGGTCACATCCACATAGGTTCCGCGCCTGGGTCCAAATTCGAATGCCATAGAGCCTCTCCTTTCTGCTGGATCAGCCAGTCCCGCGGCGCCTCCCGCTTTGGGGCCCCCGCGTTATTCGGATTCGGGGCCGTCAAGGAAGGTCTGCGGCCCCTGGAGGAAAATGACAGATTCCTGCCGGTGAACCCCTGCAAATTAGAGCCAGCCCCAATCCAGTTGCAATAACTTTTCGCGGAATGATCGGAAATGAGGACAGGGCAGAGAAGGGGTGCAGAGTCCCGAAGTCCTCACGAGGGTCCACTCTTTCTCATGGCGACGCATGTCATCTGAGAGCGGGCAGGCTTGTCGCCTTCGCTCCCTTGCCCGGAGTTCCCAGTTCGGCTACCATCCTCGGGCGAGCGGCACATTGGTCCTGCGCCCCCATCATAGTGCACGGGAGCGCTTCCGGAGCGTGGATAGAAGCAAACTTCCTGGCGCCATAGGAAGAGGAGATGAGCATGATCAAGAGACTCACCCATGTCACGATCATGGTGCGTGATCAAGATGAGGCTCTCGATTGGTATACCCGGAAGCTCGGCTTCAAGAAGGTCCACGACGAGCGGGGCACCATCCCCGGGCTTCGATGGCCCACGATCGCCCCGGCGGGACAGGAGAGCCCCGAGATCGTTCTGCTGAAAGCGCAGGACGGAGACGCCGTGGGCCGAGGAGCGATGTGGGTTCTGGAGGCTGATGACTGCCGGAAGACCTACGAGGAGCTTCGCGCCCGCGGAGTGACATTCCGGTCGGCGCCCGAGGACGCCCCGTGGGGCGTCTCGGCGGTATTCGAGGACCTCTACGGGAATCAGTTCAACCTGGTTGAGCCGCGGGCGCGGTGACGAGGGTGAGATCGGAACGAGGTGAGGACGCATTATGGAGATCCATGGCGTCCGGCACCAATTCACGCTGACCATGGCGGTTGCTTCAGAGCGAAGGAAGAAGCAGGTGCAAGACCAGGGTGACCATGATGAGTGACGGATCGTGCTTCCACAACCTGCGTGAAGGCGGGATTGTTCGGCAGCTTGCGCCCGGTGTCACTGCGCGCGTATTCCCGGGCGTGAACGTGATGCTCTCGGTGGTGACGATCGAGCCTCACTCATCGTCGCCGGTCCACTCCCATCCGAACGAGCAGTGGGGGGTGTGTCTCGAAGGCGAGTGGATTCGCATCCAGGACGGCCAAGAGCATCACGTGAAGGCCGGCGACTTCTGGCAGACGCCGCCGAACGTGCCGCACGGGGGACGCACACTCGATCGGCGATGCGGCGTCCTCGACATCTTCGCACCGCCGCGTGAGGAATACAGGCAGGCCGGCCAGGGCTACGGCACCGCGCCCCTGGTGGGTTGAGAGGCCATCAGCCTTTCGGCCACCGAGCGAAGTGCGACACCCCCGTGGGACAAAAAAGAACCGGGGAACGAGAGCTTGCCTCAGGTGTCTGCCGGCCCGCACAGGGCAACGGAAGTAACGGAGCAACGTGGTCGACTTGGCGACCCTGGGCCGGAAGATCGCAGCCGGGAAAGGGGTCGCCCAGGCGGACCTCCGGTCCGGGCTACGGACGCGAGGCGTGGTCAGGGCGAGGAGGCTGTTCTGTCAGTTGGCGGTGAGGGAGATGGGCTACTCGGGGGCGGAGGTAGCGCGATGCTTAGGGGTGACGACCTCATCCGTCAATCGGTTGGCGGTTTCGGAGAAGCTCCCTGAGATCCGGAAATACCTGAATGTGCTTTAGACTATATGGAAGGACC
>JBIOJT010000182.1:0-9282 GCA_044451055.1 Methylomirabilales bacterium (SeqCode) | reverse complement strand
GTGGTGGACGCCGGCGTGAAGGTGGAGAAGTACACGATGTTGTTGAAGGCGTTGGCCGTCGACAGCACTTTTTCGTTCGTCCCGAGCTTCATGTACCAGCCCTGGATGGGCGTCCCATTGTTGGAGGTGACGTTCACCAGGTTCGCTTCGGTTATGGCGCTCCCGTTGGTCATGTCGGTCGCCTTGTTGATGTCAACGGGGTCCTCGATGCCGTAGAACCGGTTGGAGACCGTGTTGGCGTAGTCGGGGTGGTCCCGGTCCCCCGTCCCGAAGTAGATCCAGACGTTCATGTGCTGGTCATAGGCCGGGACGATGGCGTCCCAGATGGCCTGCGTGGGGTAGTACTCCCCGGCGGCGGGGGGATTCGCCTCGGAGCTGTCCGCCTGGAACAAGCGCTTCCCCAGCCAGTTCGTGACCTGGCCGCCGGAGAGGGTGGTCCCCGTCGGATTCCCCGAGCTGTCCCGCCCCACCACGTCAAATTTCCAGACCTGCCCGCCCACGTCGCCGATGTACAGCCGATCGATGGACCCGTCGCTGTTGAGGTCGACGGCGGTCATGTCCGCGGGGATGCTGAAGTTCATGTACTTCCGGTCGTCGGTGGCACCGCTGGCGTTCTTGTATTCCCAGAGCTTGCTGCCCGTGGCGATGTCGATGGCAAAGACGGCCTTGCCGAGGGTGTTGTCATGCCCCTCTTCGTAGCCGCCCCCCATGAAGGCCACGTACTTCGTGCTCCCATCGGCCATCTTGACGGTGCCGATGATCGGCGTGGAATACGTCTCCCCCAGGTCCGGGTCGGTGAAGCTCCAGAGCAGCGTGGGGGCACTCCCGGTATTCGTGATGTCCAGGGCGTAGTAGGCGTTCCCGCCCCGGCGCTCCCCGACGATTACGATGGTGCGCCACGTGGCCACGGAATCCGTGATGTAGGCGCTCTGCATCTGGACCTTGACATCGGCGACGACGGGGCTTCCGTCCACGAACCACTGGTGCCCCCCGCCCACGACGGTCAGCTCGTTCAAGTAGGGCAGGAGATTCGGCGGGATGAAGGCCCAGAGTTCCGTCCCGTCGCTCTCCCGGAAGGCGTGGAGCATCCCGTCATTCGCGCCAGCGAGCAGGATGGTGGTCCGGCCGGCGTTGGCGGTCGCGAAGGTGGCGTAGGTGCTGTCCGTGGAGGCCAAGAACGGCGGAGGGACCAGGGCGGGGGTGGAGTGGAAGATGTCCCCGAGGATCCAGGGCCGGTCCACGGTGGGGCCGTTCCCGAACCAATTGTAGGAATCCTTCCCCCAGAGGAAGTTGATGAGGTTATCCCGATCGGCCTGGGTGGAGAGGCCCACCATGGCCGGGGAGAGCCCGGAGGGCCCGGAGGTGCTGAGGCTGGTGGTGACGCTCGTCAGGCTCCCGCTACTCCCTCCGAGGTAGGTGGTGATGTTCCGGGCCGCCGAGCCCAGATTGTGGAGGACCCCCCCGGCCTCCCAGGCCAGGGCCGAGGCCAGCGGCACGCCGTTACTGTCCACCGGGACGTTGCCCGTGCTGTCGCGGTTGTAGGCCTTGAGATACCCATCCCAGAACGGGAGGGAGAGATCGGACTGGAAGGAGGCCAGGTAGGCTCTGTTGGTGCCAGAAGTTTGGGTCGTGGGGATGACGGGCGTGGCGAAGGTAAAGGTCGCGACCATGATCTGGGAGATGGCGGCCATGAGGGCGGTCTCCAGCGTCGCCTGGTTAGTGGTGGAGTAAAACGTGCCACCGCCATTGGTCGCCGCCGTCTGCATGATGTCGTTCGCTCCCGCCGCCGCGTCGGCTCCACTCACCGCGAAGCCGACGGTATCCACAACGATCTTCTGCGCCGACGCGTGGAGCGTCGTCGCCACGGTCCGCATGTCCAAGTTGCCGTTCTGCAGGCCGTCCGACATGAGGATGACGAAGTTTGGCTGGCAGCTCAGTTGGACGGGGCTCGTCTTGTACTTCCCATAGTAGTCCCCTTGGCCCGCGTAATAGGTCCCGGCATTGTTGAGCATCTCCCCATCCGGGGTATAGCCATTCGGCGTGAGGTTGTTGATGGCGGTGGTAATCGTGCTCGTGGTGCTCCCGATGGGCGCCAGGATCTGGCCGCCCCCCTGACCTTGATTATTATTGTTGGCGAAGGTCATCAGGCCGAAGCGGACCCCCTGGGTACTGGTCACGATGTTGGTGAGGACCTGTTGGGCCACGTTCATCTTCACCACCAGCGTCGCGCCGGGGCTGGCCAGCCAGTCCAGGTAATCCCCCAGGTAGAGGCTGTAGCTCGTGCCCCCGATCTGCCCGGACCAGTAACCGGTCGTGGAGAGGGCCGTCCGGGCGCTCGAACTCGTTACCGCTGAGATGCTGGTTGCGTAGACGCTATAGGTTGTTGTTCCGTGACTGGTCGTTTTCTTGTACACCGTCGTGGCGACGCACGCGGGTGTACATGTGGAACTGCCCGCATAAGTCGTCGTCGGATCGTAGGGCGCCGAGTAGATCTGGTCGCCCATGCTTCCCGAGTTGTCGATGGCGATCAGCACGTTGGGCTGTACGTCCGTCCCGAAGATGTCAGTGTCATCCGCCCGGGCCGGAGGGAGCGGGAGGCCAATCAGGGCCACGATCAGGCCGAGGACCAATAGCTTCTTGCTCATAATGCACCTCGCTGGGAGATCGGGCCGTAGTCGGCCAGCGCCTCGAGCTCCTGCTGGGCGTTGCGGGGCCCCGAGCCCGTCAAGTCGATCTGCATCGTTTTCCATCCGCATGCTGGCGTGACCTCGGCAGGTTCGGGACACGAATTGCCGGTGGCACCACCGCCCCGGGAAGGCTCGACCAGTCTCCCTGCTGTAGGCATCATTTGATCACCAACGGGTGACCGCCCCGTCGTCGATCCGGACCGTCCCAAGCTAGGGCCTCACCCCCAGCGCCCGGGGGCTCCCGCCGGTCGAGGATCACCTGGATCTCTGGCTGGGCTTTCAATAGCTCGACCAATTGATCATACATCCGCGCCCACTCTGGACTCACCACCAGCACCGGCTTGCGATACGTCGCGAGACCGTCGGCGCAACTCCGACAGATGGTCGAGGCAACCCCCGGAGCGTCCGAAGGCTCTCCTGTATCTGTATCTCCCGTCGGAGAATTGGTTGCTGTTCTCTCCGCCTCCGGGTCCTTCGAAGCGGTCTCCGCACCCAGGTCCGTCCCACACCAGGCACAGGTTCGTCGCATGACATCCTCCTCTGACGAGGCACTGGATCGGTGCTATTCCGCGAGTCCTGGGATGGACCCCCGGAAGATGCCATGCGACCACCGTGCCTACACCCAAGCCTTATCCCAAGAAGAAGTGGACGTCGGACAGCCCAAGCACCTACGGGCTTAAGATTCAGAAAGTTACCGGCCCTCCAAAGGATTATTGTCGGAGAAGAAACGCCGAGCCCTGGCGCTATTCCCCATGAATATCGGCAGAACTTGTTTCAAATGAGCACACTATGCCCTTTCGCCGCAAGCAAGGGAGCATTGTGCAGATTCGTGACACCAGTAGGCGGAGGGAGGAGGGCTCGGATCAACCGTTTACTTGCACTGTCCGCGCAGCGAGCTGCCTCTGGAGCGTGGGCAGGAACCCGATGCACGGCCGAGGCGCGTCAGACCTGTGATCCCGCCTCTCGGGGCTTCTCCAGGAGATTCCGGACTGCCGTGAGGATGGGGCGGAGGCCCCCGACCTTGGGCAGAAAGTATTCCGCCTTCGTTTGGAAGGCTCGGAAGGCGAAGCTTTCCCCCACGTGTCCGCTGTAGAGAATGATGGGGATCTGGGTGAGCGTGGGATCGTTCTTGATTTGAGCGGCCACACGGAATCCGTCCATGCCAGGCATGGCCACGTCCAAGACCATCAGGTCCGGTCGCTCAGCCCGCACCGCTCGGAGCCCCGCCTCGCCATCGATTGCCGTCAGGACATGGTACCCCTGGTACCGGAACAACTCCTCCAGGCACTCGCGAATGGCCGGATCATCATCCACTACCAGCAGGGTCTTGGCCTCGGAGGTCATGGGGGATCTCCCACAGCACGATCGCCTGAAGAAGCCGCTGAACTTCGGTAGCAGGCCTGGGTCCCTTGGATACCCGAACATCTGCAACGGGGGACCCATCGGGCCGCTTCCCGGCCGATGTCACGCCAAGGGCTCTGAATGTTGGCAGTGACACCGACGTGTGACAGGTGCTTGTCACATAGAACCGAATGCTCGAGTATGCGACCCCCGTGCCCGAGGCCAGGACGCTCGATGGACAGATGAGAGGGATTCAGTGGCTGAGGTGTGGCAGCTTTGCGATTCGGAAGGTTAGACGATTCCCAGAGATTCAGGCGCGGAAGATGACCGGGGAAAGCTTTGCCCGCAACATGAATTTCCTGGGAGGCCTTGTTCCGAACGGGCACACAGGGCTCCATTTGATCGGGTAAGACTGTGCCGAATAAGCACACACGTTGCAGTCAGGAGGCTATTCCTTTTCGGAGTCCGCGTCGAGCCTGATGCCGTATTTGGCGGCCTTGGAGTAGAGCGTCCGTCGCCCAACCCCCAGGCGCCGGGCCGCCCGGCTCTTGTTCCACTCGCACTCGGCGAGCACCTTCTCGATGAGCGTCCGCTCCATGGCCTCGATCACCCCGCCTTCAGGCGGGGCCACTGCGGCTGGACCCCCCACATCGGCCGGCAGATCACGAACCGTCAACGTATCGCTCGTGGTCACAATCACCGCGCGCTCCAGCACGTTCTCCAACTCTCGGATGTTCCCCGGCCATCGGTATCTCACGAATGCCTGCAGGGCCTCATCCGAGATCCTCATCATCACGGACTTGTTCAGCCGACTGGCTTGCTTGCGGAGCAGGAACTCCGCCAGCATGGGGATGTCCTCCGGTCGCTCCCGCAACGGAGGCAGCGCGAGGTGCACCACGCGCAGCCGGTATAGCAGGTCGCCCCGGAACGTCCCGGCCTCCAGAGCCTTGGTGAGGTCCGTGTTCGTGGCCGCGATGATCCGGGCCTGGCTGCGGATTGGCTGTGTCCCTCCCACCCGGGCGAATTCCCCAGTTTCGACCGCCCGGAGCAGCTTGGCCTGAAAGGCGCCGCTGGTCGCGGCGATCTCGTCCAGGAACAGCGTGCCATCGCTTGCGACCTCGAAGATCCCCTTCCGGGTGGATATCGCACCGGTGAAGGCGCCCCGCTCGTGGCCGAACAGCTCGCTCTCCAGCAGCGTCTCGGTCAAGGCGGCGCAGTTGACGGGAAAGAACCCGCGGTCTCGGCGAGGGCTCAACCGATGGATCAGCCGCGCAACCAATTCTTTGCCGGTGCCGCTCTCCCCGGTGATCAGGACCTTGCTATCGGTGGGAGCGGTTTTCTCCGCCAGGCCGAAGACCTCGCGCATCCGGGGGTTCCGGCTGGCCGCCACCACCTCCCAGAGGGCGTGGCTGCCCCGGAAGATCTGGGCGCGATTCTCCTCTCGAGCTCGCGAGCGTTCGATCCCCCCACGGATTTTCGCGAGAAGTTCCTCCGGAAGGAACGGCTTGGCGAGAAAATCCGTAGCGCCCTCCCGCATAGCCTCGACGGCGAGGTCCACCGTGGCGAAGGCCGTGAGGAGGACCACCGGGAGCGTGGGATTGTGACTCCGCACTTTTTTCAGCAGGTCTATGCCGCTGCCCCCCGGCATTCTCAGGTCGGTCAGGACGAGATCGGGGGATTCCGCGACGACCGCATCGTAGGCCCGGGCGCCGTCGGTGCAAACGGCGCAAGTGTATCCCGCGTGCCCAAGGAGAGCCGACAGCGCTTGGGCCAGATCGACCTCGTCATCCACGATGAGGATCTTGCAGACCTGTCCGCTCATTGTCGTTCCAATTCCCTCACGGGACCCGACGGGGTAACAGGGGTGATGGCCCTGAAGGTCCCCCGGGCCAACCTGAAGCCTAACGACAATCCTTCCCTTGGTCAAGCGTTGCCGGTGCAATCCTCCGGTTGACCGCCCCGGGCCGGGGCGGCATGGGTGAGGGTGATTCCGCTTGACAATGTGAATGGATGCCCGTAAAGTGCGGTTCGCCGAAGGTTCAGACGGTTTCGGAATTCTGCACAACGCCGCGAGGACCCGAGCCTTGTGGCGTTTTTTGTTTCCAGCGGCGCCCGCCACGGAGCGCGCGGAAGCTCACCGGGGAGGATGCATGACCTTCCGAAATGGACAGGACGGGGACGGCACGTCCTTCTCTAGCGGAAGCGCACCGCGCCACCGCCCGTTGGAAGTGACCGTGGGCGACCGCGGCGTGGAAGGCGCCATCCGGCTTTTCAAGCGGCTGGTCCTCCGCGACGGGATCCTGCGGGACCTGAAGCGGCGCTCCCGGTACGAGAAACCGGGGGACCGGCGGCGGCGGAAGGAGCGCGAGGCCGCGCGGCGCCTCCGCAAGCGACTGGGCCGCGCCCTGGCGCGGGGAGATTCCATCGAATAGCCGCAGGGACCGGGATGCCCGGAACGGTCGTGGTAGGAGCGGACCCACGGCCCGCGGATGCGGCACTGACCACCGCTCACGATAGGACGAGGCCTCGCAGCGGCGAGGCGAAAGGGGTTGACGGTCATGGGGACGAGGTTGTACGTTGGCAATTTGCCGTTTGACACGAACGAATCGCAGCTCCGTGCCCTGTTCTCGGAGGGGGGGCACCAGGTCAACGAGGTGAAGATCATCACCGACCGCGACACCGGTCGTCCGCGCGGGTTCGCCTTCGTTGAGATGGGGAGCCAGGCGGACGCCGATGCGGCCGTCAATTCGCTCAACGGCCGGGAATTCGGCGGCCGGGCGCTGACCGTTAATGAAGCCCGCGAGCAGGCCCCACGCCGCAGTGGTGGGTTTGGTGGCGGTGGCGGCGGGCGCGGCGGGCGGCGCGGGTACTAGACACACCCGACAGGCTTCGACCTACCTCCAATTCCCTGCCGGCTACCGCCCATCGCGGCCCTCATTAGGATAGCTCTTGGGTGCAGGGCGACATTCAGGCCGGGCGACCTCGGTGCGGCGCCAGAGATCTTGGCCCCGGCTTCGAGGGAATTCCTTGCCTGCACGCCTGGCACGGGCGAGCGTCTGCGCCGCGTTCATCTCGCTCCGCGAAGCCCTACGAAGCTCGCGCCACGCCCGCTCCAGGATGGGCGCAGAGGCGGGAGGCGTCCATGTCCAGAACGGGGAGGCGACGGGTGGATTGTGTATTCTGCAAGATCCGGGATGGACGGCTTCCCTCCACGAAGGTGGCCGAGGACGAACGGGCCCTCGCCATCATGGACATCAATCCGATCAACAACGGCCACGTGCTCATCCTTACGAAGGCGCATGCCGAAACCCTCTTCGAGACGCACGAGGAGGATCTGGTTGCCGCGGTTCGCCTGGCGAGGCGGGTGGCGGCCGGCATCCGCAGGGGGCTCGCCCCAGACGGGCTGAACCTGGTCCAGGCCAATGGCAGAGCTGCCTTTCAGTCGGTGCCGCATTTCCATATCCACCTGATCCCCCGCTGGCACGGGGACGGGAAGGGCTTCGACTGGACGCTCGTCCCTGGCGATCCGGAGCGCATCCATGCGACCGCCGAAAGGATCCGGGCCGCCTTGTGAGGGAAGCCCGACCGCGAGCATTGCCCGATCCTGTCGTAGATCAGTGAAAATGTCCGCCTAACGGGTCAGTGAAAATGTCCGCTTCGGGGCCTGGCGCCACACCGTTGGGCGCGCCCGGCCCCTGCTTTGGATGGAAACTGAGAAGTGCGCCCCTTCGCTCGGTGTCGTGGCCAGAGGCGGTCAGGTGGTCTCGGTGTGGCCCACAGGCTATCGTGGGTCCGCTACTGCCGCACTCCACCAGGCTCACCACCGGTTACCTCCCAGGGGACAGAATCACTGATCTGTTAGGGGAGGACAAATTCACTGACCTATTACACGAGCATTGCCCGATCCTTGACAGGGTGAGGTGCGTGGGCTACCGTAACCCCGCCTTGTGGGGCTGTGCGGGGAGAAGCGGAGTGGCCTGGTTCAAGAAAGAACCACTGGTCAGCGCAAAGGACAGCAAGGTCCGGATGCCCGAGGGCCTCTGGATCAAGTGCGACAGCTGCAAGGAGATCGTCTACAAGCCGGAGCTGGAACGGAACGCCAACGTCTGCCCGCGCTGCCAGTTCCATTTCCGGTTGAGCGCCCGGGCCCGCATCGATCTCCTGGTGGATCCCGGCAGCTTTGAAGAGCGGAACGCCACCATCCGCTCCCAGGACCCGCTGCACTTCAAGGACCAGAAGAGCTACCCGGATCGGATCATGGCCGCCAGGAAGGCAACCGGGATGGAAGATGCCCTGCTGTCGGGCCTCGCAACCATCGCCGGCCGCCGGGTGAGTCTCTGCGCCTTGGAGTTCGGCTTCATGGGGGGGAGCATGGGTTCTGCGGTGGGCGAGAAGGTGACGCGCGCCATCGAGGATGCCATCCAGGAGCGGATCCCGTTCATCGCCATTTCCTGTTCCGGCGGCGCGCGGATGCAAGAGAGCGTCCTGTCTCTCATGCAGATGGCCAAGACGTCTGCCGCGCTGGCCCGCCTGGGGCGGGCACGTCTCCCCTACATCTCGATCCTGACGGACCCCACGACCGGCGGCGTCACGGCGAGCTACGCGATGCTGGGCGACATCAACCTCGCAGAGCCCAACGCGCTCATCGGCTTCGCCGGGCCTCGCGTCATCCAGGATACGATCCGCCAGGAGTTGCCGGCCGGCTTTCAGCGCGCCGAATTTCTCCTCGCGCACGGCTTCGTGGACATGATCGTGGAACGGAAGAACCTGCGCCAGACGCTGATACAGCTCCTCGACTTCTTTGCCGATGCCTCTGGCGCGCCAGCGGGGGCGCCGCATCTTTAGGCAAGGGGATTCCCGAAGCAAACCGCGCCCTCCCATCCCGCACCCGTCATCCTCAGGAACGGCTCCCGTGACTTACGCACAAGCGACCGAGTTCCTCTTCGGCCTGCGTCGCTTCGGCTGGCGCCTGGGCCTGGAGACTGTTGAGCGGCTCCTCGCCCTCCTGGACAATCCGCAGACCCGGGTGCCCAGCATTCACATCGGCGGCACCAACGGCAAGGGCTCGACCGCAGCCATGCTCGGCGCGATCCTCCAGGCGGCCGGATACCCGACGGGCCTGTACACGTCGCCTCACCTCCTCGACTTCACGGAGCGGATCCGGGTGAACGGCGCGCCCATCGGCGCCACCGAGGTCACGCGGCTCACGGCCCAGCTGAAAGACCTCTGCTCGGCGCATTTCGCCCACCAGCCC
>JBIOJT010000181.1:0-9344 GCA_044451055.1 Methylomirabilales bacterium (SeqCode) | reverse complement strand
GGTAGCAACACACGCGGATACCCCTGCTCTAGACGCGGATTCCGCCGTTCAACTCATCGCTTCGTGGAATGACCGGAAACAACGGATGTTCAGACCTGGGCATATCCGGGTGGCATGGGAGCGGCTTGCTGAGCAAGAATGGGTAGGCACTGGCATGACCCGGTGACCTGCAACAGATCGTCGAGCGACCTCCTTGAGTTCTGTGCAAACCGGTACCGGACAGCTATCCGAGGCCAAGTGCTTGATCTGTCGCGGGAGAATGGCAAGTTCTTCGGATTCCAGAGAGATGCTCGGACCTGATCACCCAGATGGCGAACTCTTCACGGGCTCACCCTCAACCACGCAAGGGATCAATCTCCAACGCCGTGCAGGCCACCCTGCGAGCGCGCCTGGAGCAGCACGTCCGCACGCACTGGAGCGAACGGTGCCGGGAGGTCGTGGTCCGGTTTCGTGGGGCGTTTGCCTATATTGACGCCTTTCCTTTCCAGCAGCAGTTCATGCCCGGAACGACTCCGGAGGAGCGGGCTCGAATTGAGGCGACGCCGACGCGGCTGTGCCGCCTCGGCTACCTGGGGAGGGCCGACCTTTGGGCCTTCGCCTTCTTCAAGTACAGCGACGAGAAGTACGAACCGTCCTTTCTCCCTTCGGGCATGTTCGTGGGGACGCCCGAGGAAGCCTTCGACTGTTCCGCGCAGGTGTACCTGCAGGATTGAGATGGGAGGAACCAATCGCCGGCCTCTGCGCCCCTGGCGTCCTGGCGGTGAAAAAACCCTTTACACGGTCGCCGCGGCTGGTGTATAAGGCGGGCCAGCTTGGAACCCAAACCTTTCAGTCATAGGAGGGATGACACGTGGCAAAGCAAGGGAAGGCTGCAGAACTCATCATTTCAAAGAGCCGCACCAAGGGCGCGGTCAAGAAGTGCAATGTGTCCGGTGACTTCTATGGGGCGCTGGACAAGAAGGTACGGGAGCTGATCGCCGCAGCCGAGGTCCGGGCCATTGGCAACAAGCGGAAGACCCTGAAGCCTCAGGATCTGTAGGCCGACCGCGAGCAACCGTTTTCAGCCCTCTGGCCCCCTCGGCCAGAGGGCTGTTCTGTTCCCGGGATGACCATGGAGACCGTGCGGCTCTGCCAACGAGACGGCTGACCCGCCTGCGCCCAGGCGAGGGAGTTTCTCTCGCAAAAGCAGGTCCCCTACACCGCCCACGATGTGGCCAGGCATCCCCTGAACGCCCAGGCGACGCTGGAACTCATTCGCCCCTGCCGCCGGTTCTTCGTGAAGGTGGGCGAGGAGGTCTTCGTCTGGGACCGCGATCAGGAAGAAGTCCCGGAGGAGGCCCTGCGCCGCCACTTCGTTCACCTCGACGGCTTCATCCGCATCCCGGTCCTGATCGTCGGGACCACCGCCGTCCGTGGCTTCCTGCCCGAGATCTACAGCGAGGTTCTCACCCAATCGGCGTGATAACACGAGAAACTGCGAGGCGAGAGGCTAGCTCGGCCAGCCGATGTACTGGCCGTCTTCC
The DNA here is from genome assembly GCA_044451055.1 of Methylomirabilales bacterium (SeqCode). Taxonomy (GTDB): domain Bacteria; phylum Methylomirabilota; class Methylomirabilia; order Methylomirabilales; family 2-02-FULL-66-22; genus 2-02-FULL-66-22. The sequence continues at coordinate 7,821 of JBIOJT010000181.1, read as the reverse complement.
CACAGCTCGATCATGCGAGCGAGAATGGCCACCGACATCTCGAATCGCATGGCCTGGCTCAGCCGGTGGGAGCCTGGAGGTCCTGCTTCGAGCCTCGGACGCTCCAACTCGGGAAGGCGGTAGTACGCCTTCCGCAGGCGCTCCGGCGTCCCCCGGTTGCAGACGTCCAGGTTCGAAGCGGGGGCGATGAGCGGGCGGGGATTGTCGTGCAGCGGGCCCCAGTGCAGACAGTCGCGCAGGTTGATGCCGAGGAGGTCCCGCGCCACCCGCGCGAACTCCATGAACCAATCGGTCGTTCCGGCGCAGACGGCGCATCCGTGACACCCATCATGCAGGACGACCGCGTGGTAGGCCGTGGTCCAGGGCCCACCGTTGAGCATCCAGTAGACGTGCTTATAGTGGCGCAGGCGCAGGGGCGGTGGTGGTGGCGTAACAGCCTTGGCTGGCCGGCGAGGCACCGGGAGATGACGTACCGCGAGTAAACGTTTCATTGCGGATGTAGTGTAGCCACGGCTCGCAGGGCAAGCAAGCGGAAATCCAGGGATTGTCTGACCGCAGAGCCCCTTCGTCGATCCGCCTCTTGCAGGAGGGGGCGCAGCACCCGGACCACGCGTTCCGCGATCAGCCGATGCCCCTGGGCGTTCGGGTGAATCCCGTCCACCTTCAGATCCGGGTTCCCCAGAATGCCCTTCATGACATCCTCGACCAGGACCGCGCCGTATCGGTTCGCCATGACCCGGTAACCCTCCAGATAGGGATCCCCCATGAGGCCGACGTTCACCTCAAGGATCACCACCATCATCCCCTGGGCGACGAGTGTCTTGACGATGCTATCCAGGTTCTTCAGCGTCTCTTCCAGCGGCACGCGGCGGAGGAAATCATTCCCGCCGAACTCTACGAGGGTGAGTCGCGGCCGGTGAGCGATGACGTCGCGTTCGACCCGGGCGAGCCCGGCAGTCGTGGTGTCACCCGGAACACCGGCATTCACGAAGGCGATCCCAAGCTCTCTGCCCACCAGGCTCGGAAAGCTGTCCTCAGGGCGGACGCCATAGCCCTGAGTGATGCTGTCCCCGAAGAACACCACGACCTCGCCGGGCGCTTCCAGGTTCGCCACGCGTCTGAGATCCAAACCGGGGCGCCGCGTCAGGTACCACCCCAGGGACACCACGACGAGGAGCAAAGCGGCGACCAGGATCGCCCATCCGGCCTTGTGCCGGGTCGGAGGAGACGCGGCAAGCCCAAAAGCGTTCCGTCGTTCGGCGGTTCGAGTGTTCGGCTGTTCCCCTCGGACTCCCGGACTGCCGAACTTTCGACTCCGCCCCGGACCGCGTGGCGGAGCGGGGCCAGCCGAACCGCCGAACGCTCCCGGCGTCATCCGCCTTCACTCGCCATGGCGGTCTCCAGGCGCAGGGCCAGCTCCTCCCATTTTCCGTAGAGGGACGCGGCCTGCTCTTCCAACGCCTTCCGCTCCCGTGCCACCTCGCGCGCCCTGTCGCTGTCCCGGTAAAGGTCGGGGTTCGCCATCTGATCGTTGAGGTCGCGAACCCGCGCCTCGATCGTGCCAATCTCCGTTTCCAGCTCTTTCAGCCGCGCCTTCAGGGGGGCAATGGCGCGACTCTTCTGCTGCCGAGCCTCGGCCTCGGCCCGCTTGGCCTCACGCGTCCGCGGCTTCGACGCCACCGCTTCTGCTTTTCGACGCTCGTAGCTCGGCTCGCCCTTCGGTGTCGTAACTGATGGCTGATGGCTACGCAAAGGGTTCTCGGCTGATGGCTGTTCCTCCGCCCTCTTCTCGAGGTAGTAGTCGTAGTCGCCTGCAAACTCCCACAGCCGGCCGTCCCGGACCTCGACGACCTTCGTGGCGATGCGATTGATGAAGTAGCGATCGTGAGAGATGAAGAGCATGGTGCCCTCGAACTGCTCCAGCGCCTCCTCCAAGATTTCTCGGGCGGTGACGTCCAGGTGATTGGTCGGCTCGTCCAGGCAGAGGAGGTTCGCCGGCCGGAGCAGCATCTTGGCCAGGGCCAGCCGGCTCTTCTCGCCCCCGGACAGGACGGCCACCGGCTTCTCCACGTCGTTCCCCGAGAACAGGAACGCCCCCAGGATTGCTCGCAGCCGCGGTTGCGTCTCGATGTCGGCCACCGCCGCCAATTCCTCCAGCACGCTGTTGCTTGGGTTCAAAGCGTCGAGTTGGTGCTGGGCGTAATAGTGAATGGAGACGTTGTGCCCCAGCACCCGGTCCCCGCCTTCGAACGGCAGGATACCGGCGACGATCTTGAGCAGCGTGCTCTTGCCCGCGCCGTTTATCCCCACGAGAGCCACCCGGTCACTCCGCAGGATGCGGTAGTCCACCCCCGCATAGACGACATTGTCCCCGTACGCCTTGCGGATCTTCCGGAGCTCGCAGACGCTGGTCCCGCTCCGGGGCGGCTGGGGAAACCGGAAATGAATCCGCTTGGGGGCACGGATCACCTCCACCCGCTCCATCCGATCCAGCATCTTGATCCGGCTCTGGACCTGACGCGCCTTGGTCGCCTTGTACCGGAACTTCCGGATGAAGCGTTCCATCTTTTCGATCTGTTCGGCCTGGGTGCGTTGCGCGGCCTCGATCTGCTCCTGCCGCGCCAGCTTCTGGGCCTGGTAATCGTCGTAATCGCCGACGTAGAGGGCGAATCGCCCGAGCTCCAGCTCCGCGATGCGGTCCACCACCCGGTTCAGGAAGTACCGGTCGTGGGAGATGATCACCACCGTCCCATCGTAGGCAGCGAGGAACTCCTCCAGCCACTGGAGGGATTCGAGGTCCAGGTGGTTGGTGGGCTCATCCAGGAGGAGCAGATCCGGCGCCTGAAGTAGAAGGCGCCCCAAAGCCACGCGCATCCGCCAGCCGCCGGAAAAGGTCGCCAGCGGCTTGAAGAAGTCGTCGGGCGCGAAGCCCAGCCCGCCCAGGATCGCCTTGGCCTTGGCCTCCAGGCTGTAGCCGCCCAGCGCCTCGTACTGGTGCTGAAGCTCGCCATAGCGATGCGTGAGCTCCCCGGATGCCCCGCCCTCGTCCTCAGCCATCTCGGCCGCCAGGAGCTCCATCTCTTCCTCGAGTCGCTGCACCTTGGGAAACCCCGCTAGCAGGTGCCCCAGCACCGTTCCGTCGCCTGCCGAGGCGATCTCCTGGGGCAGATACCCGATGCTGGCGGACTTTGCCCGACGGACCTGGCCCGAATCCACCTCCATTGCGCCCATCAGGATGTGGCACAGGGTGGTCTTGCCGGCCCCATTTGGGCCGACCAGGCCGATCCGCTGGCCGCGCGTGATGTGCCACGTGAGGTCGCGGAACAGCACCTGCCCGCCGAAGGACTTGCTGATGTCTTCGATCTGAATCATGGGAACAAGGCCGATCGTATCCTTGCAGTTCTCGGAGGTCCAGACATTGGGCCTCGCAATCAAGGCAAGAAACCATACTACGAGAATGAGTTCAGGACAAGCAACCCATCTAGATTGATTTGGAGTGTGATCAGGCGCAGGCAAAGCCCACTCAGATCAGGCAGCTCCAAATCTTGACGCTTGCCTGCGCGATGGCACAATGCTAATTTCCACGGGCGTCAGAGCAGGAAGGCGAGATCCTCAGGGGTCCGGGGCATCTCGACAAGAACCCGACAGTGCCCACGCAACATGCCAGACTCGGATTTGTTCGACGCGCTGCCAGTCGGGCGATGTGCGGTGGTTTGCATTGGACCAGCGGCGGGATCACGTTGCTTAATGACCCCAGGGGGGCTTGGCGGCCTATGAAGCGTCTCGGGCGGCTCGTCCCAGCCTTGGGGAACTGGGGCACCGGGCTGGCCCTTCTCACTGCGATCCTTGCCGTCCTCCTTCAGTGCGGTGTTCCGGCGCTTCTCTTGGCAGATGATGACGACGCGAACACCCTCGGCAACCCCGATCTCGAATTTTCGCTTCTTCCCCCGCCTCCGCCTCGACTGTTCCCTCTCGGTCCCGGACGACTGGCCCTGACAGGTCTATTCCTCGACGTCTCGTTCCGGCAGCTCGTTTTTCTTGGCCTTGCTCTTCCGCGGTCTCCTCCCATCGTCTGACACGCCGAGCGCAACTCCTCCGGATGTCGGGAATAGCCCTGTCACACCATCTGCTGGCCCAGGATGGACCAGCTTGGGGAGGGTTCCACGATGCGATATACGCGCGTTGCTGTAATGCTGGTCGTGGCTCTAGCCCTGGGAGCCGCAGGCACGTATGCAGACTCGGATTGGCTCAAGGGTAACACCGACGAGAAACTGAAGACCCTGGCCGAGATCCAGCCTGGCCTGGGGACGGTCATGATCGAGTACGGCACTCGGTACACCACCGCCTACTATGCCGCCAAGGGTGGCAACTGGGATCTGGCGGCCTATCAGATCAAGGAAGCTCTGGAGATCCAGGAGGTCGGAGAGACGACCCGACCGGGCCGGGCCCAGGCGTTGAAGGCCTTTGAGAAGAATTACCTCGAGCCCTTGAACGAGACCATCAAGGCGAAGGACTTCAAGAAGTTCGATAAGGCGTTCAAGGACGGGATCCAGGGCTGCAACACGTGTCACATCGGCCAGGGGTTCCCGTACATCAAGTACCAGCTTCCGAAAGCACCCATATCCCCGCTCTCGATGAAGCCCTGACACCCTCGCAATCGGCAAGAGAAAGCGGGCAGGTCTGCCGGGCGTGCCCGTTCATTTTTGTATGGCTTGGGTATTTGGTTGCCTGATTGTCCAGGTACGCTGGGTCGCCCAGTTGCCGGATCTTGACCCTAGGCAGCCGTTGGGACCGGTTTGCGGTGCCGCATCATGAAAGGAGACTGGTTCCCACCCTTCGCCCGAGATAGTCGGCCGCCTGCAGCAGCGACTTCCGCTTCGATCTCGGCTTGTGTCCGCCGCTTCCGCTTGCCCGTCCCGAGGTTCATCTCTGCCAGGGTGATCCGGATCTCCTTCGCGGCCTCGAAGACGGCCGTCAGGCTGGGCGCGTAGAAGCACCGGACGGTGTAGCCGCAGATCCCGCAGCGCTTGTAGAAGAATCGCCAGTTCGCATCAAATTCGGGGTGCCCGATCCGTTCCATGTGATCCATGCAGCAGGCCGAAGGTGCCGTCGGAGACACGATCCGTCGTGGGTAGTCACTGGCGGGCGCCTGGTCATCGCGATACTCGATGATGCTGTCCATCTTTGACTCCTGGTGGCGGGCAGGGCCACACCGCATCGCGCGCGGCTTGGCCCCGCCCTTTGCCACACTTCTCTCGTCTACTTCATTTCCAGCGCGGCGAATTGGCTGGAATCACCCCGCCGGAAAAGCAGGAGCAATGTCTGAGCGTTCGGGTCCTTCTGGGCCTCTGCCTGGGCCTCCTTGACCGACGTGACCTTCTTTCGGTTCACCTCCTGGATGACATCGCCGCTCTGGATGCCGGCCCGATCGGCCGCGCCGCCCGGCTGGACGGCCGCAACCAAGACCCCGTCGCCGGGATTCAGACCGAGCCGCTGCGCGGTCCGAGCATCCAGATCACGGAGGGCCAGGCCCCACTTCCCCTGTGCCTGCTCCTCCGAACCGGACGCCTGCGCGCGCTCGCCCGGCATCTGCCCGACTTGAACCTTCAGGGTCTGCTCCTTGCCGTCCCGCAGGATCGTGAGCGCAACCTCCTTGCCCACCGGCGTGGCCGCCACCAGTGGGGGCAAGTTGTGCACCTCGGCCACCTCCTTGCCATCGAACCCAACGATGACATCGCCCCGCTTGATGCCCGTGGCCTCGGCCGGGCTACCCTTGGTCACGTCGGCAACCAACGCCCCCTTCGTGTCTTTCAGGTTCAAGCTCTTCGCCAGTTCGGGCGTGATGGCCTGCACACTCACACCCAGATACCCGCGGGTCACCTCACCCTTGGCCTCCAGTTGGGGCAACAGGCTCTTGGCCATATTGACCGGGACGGCGAACCCAATGCCCTGGCCGTTGGGGATGATGGCCGTGTTGATCCCCACCACTTCGCCTTGCATGTTGAAGAGCGGGCCACCCGAGTTCCCGGGATTGATCGAGGCGTCCGTCTGAATGAAGTCATCGTACGGTCCGGCCCCGATCACGCGCCCCTTGGCGCTCACGATGCCGGCGGTCACCGTGTTGCTCAGACCGAAGGGGTTGCCGATGGCCACAACCCAGTCCCCGACGCGCAGCCGATCCGAATCGCCCAGGGCCGCCACGGGGAGCGTTCCCTTGGGCTGGATCTTCACCAGGGCGATATCCGTCTTGGGGTCGCGCCCGACGATCCTGGCCGGATACTCCTCCTTGTTCGCCAGCGTGACCGTGAGCTCCTTCGCGCCCTCGACCACGTGGTTGTTGGTGGCAATCAGGCCATCCTTGCTGATGATGAAGCCGCTGCCCGCTCCCTGCTGCCGGAACTCATGCGGACCTTGCGGCATGTCCCCGAAGAACTGCTTGAAGAGCTCACCGAATGGGGAGTCCGGGCCGAACTCTTGGGGCCCCATGAAGCCCGGACCCGTCACCCGCTCCACTTTGGTAACCTTGATGTTCACGACGCTCGGCGACAGCTTGGCCGCGAGATCGGCGAAGCTCGCCGGCACCTCCGAGGGGCTCACGGTCGCCGGCGCCATCGTGGCCGCTCCGGCCGCCGTTTGGTGGATCCTGCCTCCGGCCAAGCCGATGCCAAGGCCGCTCCCGATGAGGAGCGCGGCCACCGCGACGGCCAGTACCCCCTTGCGTGCCGCCACCCACTGCTTCTCTACCTGCCACATGTTCGCGCCTCCCTGTAATGTGTTCCCGTTGGTCCAGATCTGGGACTGCTGTAACTGCCCGAGAGGATAGTGCGTGAACATGTGAGGCGAATTAACGCCACATTAGAATTTCTTAACCTGCGGCATGGTCTCTCCGGGCAGGAATCTCTTCGCCTGTGCGGGCGGCAAGCGTCGCCGAGAGCCTGCTGTGGCCGAGCTCGAGGGGCTCGATCCTCCGCGACTCCCTGAGTGCCGGAGAGCTGCAGTCCAAGAACTTCGGGGGGAGGCAAGAGCAGGGGGGGTTCGTCGATCAGCGGGCCAGCGCTTCGAGGGTGGAACGGTAGTGAGGTGCGTCGGGGAACGCGATGGGGCGAACCGCGGGCAGCGTGACCCCGGCTCGGCGGTAGGCCGCAACATATTCACGGACGACCTGTACATCGCCGATACCTCCCAGCGCCGCAGCCAACCGATCCGGAATGGCTGGGCTGGGCGAAGAATACTTGCCCCGATCACGGTCGAAGGCAGCCAGATCCTCGCCGAAGCCGCTGGTGGCCAGCATGGTGCGATAGAACGGCAGCCGCATGTATCGCGTCAATTCCTCCTTGAAGAGGGCGGTGGCAGCCTCGAGGTTGTGCGTAACCGCCACGGGGACGGCCGCCACCACCTCGAAGCCTTCGAGGGATTTCCCGGCCTTCGCGCGGCCACGGACGATGGCGGGCATCACGACCTCTCGCACGTAGGCCGGCACACACAGCCAGAGGATCACCCCGTCGGCGATCTCCCCGGCAAGCTCGAGCATCTTGGCCGAGAGTCCCGCGATGAAAAGGGGCGGCGGCTCCGGTAGGCGCGGCATCGCGGTCTGCCAGATCACCCGGTAGCGAGTTCCGGAGTGCTCCACGTTCCCGGAGAGGGCCGATCGGAGGACCGCCACGTACTCTCGCATGGACTCTGACCGTGTCCCACATCTTTTGTGCTGGACACGGAGGGTACCAGGAGTATATGCTCGGCCTGTGATAGTCTGTGGGATGGAGTTCACGGCCGAGGTTCTTGGACAGCTCCAGCGTCGCATTGACGCGGAGCCGGGGGTCT
>JBIOJT010000180.1:0-9356 GCA_044451055.1 Methylomirabilales bacterium (SeqCode) | reverse complement strand
GCAGCGGAGGAAGACCTGCGCCGGGCCGTCGCAGCCGGCAATCAGCGGCATATAGGAGAACACGTCCGGGCTATCCAACGACGATACCCAGACTTCTCCGGCGTCGTAGTGCTGGACGCCGCAGGCATCCTGCTGGCCAACAACCTCGACCCAACAGTGGTGGGGCGGGACCTGAGGGATCGAGACTACTTTCAAGGCGTCCTCCGAACCAGGAACTCTTACTTCTCCCCGATTCCCTTTACCGGGGTGGCCACCCGGCTGCCGTCCTTGGCCATTGCATCGCCGATCCTGGGCCCCCAAGGCAACCTCCGAGGCGTTCTGGCGGGGACGTTCACGCTGGAGTATCTGAGCCGGCTGCTGGCGCCCGCTCGGGGGAACCCGGCCGATGGTGCAGACTCTAGAGAGCTTCGGGGAGACGTCTACCTCGTTTCTCCCTCGCGCAGGATCCTGGCTCACACCGATCCGGGCAAACGAGCCAGCACAGTGGCCGCGGACGACGCCGCGGCGCGAGAGGTGCTGTCCGGGAGGCGAGGCTCCGTCACGTGGACCGATGAATCAGGGGAGGTCCATCTCGGAGTGTTTGCGCCGCTGCCGGATATTGGCTGGGGCCTGGTCTACACGCGTCCCTCCCACCCGTGGCTTCTCGCCGTTCCGTTTCTGTTCTCGGGTATCCTGCCGGCCCTGCTCGTCATCTTGGTCGCGGCGGCGCTGGCCGGGGCACTGGCAGCCCGTCACCTGTCGCGCCCGATCCTGGACCTCCAGCAGGCGGCATCCCGCCTGCGGGCGGGTGAGTTTGCCGCGCGTCTGCCCGAGGATCGCCGCGATGAGTTCGGCGACCTGGCAGCCGCATTCAACCGGATGGCGGCTGCGCTGCAGGACCTGTACGCCAACATGGAAGGCAAGGTTGCGGAGCGAACCGCCACCCTCAAATCGACCAATCTGGAGTTGGCGCGGGCCTCCCAGGTGAAATCGGAGTTCCTGGCTCGCATGTCACACGACCTTCGGACGTCACTCAACTCCGTCATCGGATTCACCGATTTGCTCCTCACCCAACAGATGGGCCCGCTCACGGACAAGCAGCAGCGCTACCTCGGGCACGTGGCCGACGCGGGCCGACTTATCCTGGAGTTGATCAACGACATCCTGGACCTGACCCGGGTGGAAGCCGGGAGGCTGGAGATCCACCCGGAGCCGTGCGACGTGCCGCCCATCCTCGAAGAGACGCTGGCCCTGTTCCGAACTCAGGCCCAGGCCCGGCGGATCACATTGGCGGTAGAAATTGCGTCTCCTTTGGGTGAACTCACGGCGGACAAGATCCGTTTGCAGCAGATCCTCCACAACCTGCTGTCCAACGCGGTGAAATTCACCCCGGAGAGGGGTCTCGTCACCGTCATGGCACGGCAGATCGGCCTGGTGCTGGAGCTCACCGTGCGTGATACGGGCATCGGGATCCCTCCCGAGGATCACCAGCGGATCTTCGAGGCGTACGAGCAGGCAGGGGCCACCGCAGACCGGCAGAAGGGGACCGGCCTGGGCTTGGCGATCACCAAGCGGCTGGTGGAACTACACGGTGGCAGTATCCGGGTCGAGAGCGCACCCGGTCGAGGGAGCGCCTTTATCGTGCGCCTTCCCGGTGCTTCCCCGATAGAAGCCCGGCCCGAGGCTGCCGATGCCTCGCGCCCTCTGGTCCTGGTGATCGAGGACGATCTCCTTGCGGCCGAGATGATCCGGATGCACCTCACCGGAGGCGGCTACCGCGTCGTCCTCGTCGCCAGCGGGCACGCCGGCCTGGGGGCTGCCAGGCGCCTGCAGCCCCACGCCATCACGCTGGACCTGGGCCTGCCGGACATGGATGGCTGGCAGGTCTTGCATCGCCTGAAAGGCGATCCCGCCACGCAGGCGATCCCTGTCCTCATCGTGAGCGCCCGGGACAAGGGGCAACTCGGCCTCAGCCTGGGTGCGGTGGACTGGTTGGTGAAGCCGGTGGATGCCCAGCGCCTGCTCGGCGCCCTCCAGCGCTGTCGCGATCTGGGCGCTCCCAAGCGGGCCTTGCGCATCCTGGTGGTTGATGACGAGCCGGTGGTCCTGGAGGCCCTGGAGGCGTTGCTTCGGCAGGAGGGGCACCAGATCCTGACGGCCTCGGACGGCGAGACGGCGCTGCGGCAGGCAGAGGCGAAGCGGCCGGACATCATCCTGCTGGATCTTCACCTGCCGGGCCTGAGCGGCTTTGAGGTCGTGAGCCGCCTCCGCCAGATCCCCGAGCTGGCGGCGGTTCCCGTCATCGCCTTTTCCGGGAAGTTCGTGTCGCCCGAGGAGCGTGGCCTCCTCACTCAGCAGGCGGTGCAGTTCGTCGGGAAGTACGGGCCGGTGGCCCTGAACCGGTTGCTGGACGATCTGCGGCAGATCAGCTTCCTCGCCAACTGAGCCCGAATCAAAAACTCCGAACCGCCAAGACGGCAAGGCCGCCACTGAGGCGATCCCTCTTTCTGGCGGCGGAAGGGCGCGAAACCAGATTCGTGCGTGGTCCGGGCGATCCGTCGCTTCGCCCCAATAGGTCCCTCCGGGCTTGATGCTCTCGGCCCCTTGGCGGTTAGCCTTCGTTCGGGGTCTCTCCCAGCGCCTCGCGGATCCGAGCCAGCGCCCGAGTCAGGCGCTCCTCTGCGACGGTCGGATCGGACGCCCAGGTGCTGGCGAAGACCTGCATACGGACGTCCGGCCCGAAGTGGGTCGGGTGACTCTTCAGGAAGACCGCGGGCAGGTCGCGGGCGATGCGGCGCAGGACAGCGGCGACTTCGGATTCGTCGCGCGCCTGTGTCGTGATCTGGCGTTCCGCGTACGCGGCTCTGCCGGCACGCGATGCCAGGGACGGCAGGACGGATTCTTCAAGGATCGCCACCATCTCCGCCGGAACGCCGGGCAGGGCCACGAAGGTCGTCCCGCCCTCTTCCAGCCACACGCCGGGGGCGGCGCCGACCGCATTGGGGAGCGGCCTGGCGCGGTGGGGGATGCGGGCCATCTTCTCGCGTGTGGGGGTCATGCCGGGATCCTCCACGGCGCCTGCCCGATGCAGGGCGGCGTATCGCGAGGCGACGAGACGCCGCGCCTCCTCGTCCAGGGCAAGCGGGCGGCCGGTCGCCTCGGCCAGCGCCCGGAGCGTCATGTCGTCGTCGGTGGGTCCCAGGCCGCCGGTTGTGATGATGAGTGCCGCCCCGTCCTCCAGCGCGCGATGGATCTCGCGGGCGATGGCGCCGAGGTCGTCATCACAGGCGACGATGCGCATGATGTCGTAGCCCAGCCCGGTGAGACGCCGGACCAGCGTCCACGAGTTCGAATCCTGGATCCGTCCTCGCAGAATTTCACGACCGACCGCCAGAATGATCGCACTGATCATCGGTGCTCCTCCCGTCTCCGCCTGGCAGGATAGCACGCCCGGCAAGGGGCAGCGGAGAGACTTGAGGCTGGCGCTGTGGAGCAGTGGATTGGTCATTGGGATTTGGGCAATGGGGTGAGAGGGCCCGATGCCTAGCCCCTGGTGGCGACTCGTGGAACGGATCCGGCGCGACCGCCGCTCGGGCGCCAGCGCGCTGCTGGCCGAGGGAATCGAGGCCGCCCGGCTCTTTCTCGCCGAGGCCCGGGGCCTCCCGCCTTCCCGCCTGACCGCGGCCCTGAGGAAGTTCACGCTGCACCTCACAAAGAGCCAGCCGTCCATGGCGGTGTTCCTCACGCTGGCCAACGCCCTGTGGCTCGAAAGCGCGGAGGAGAAAGGAGAGCCACCGACGTGGGATGGCCTCCACGACGCCCTGGTCCGTTACTCCGATGGCATCGATCGGGGTCTCCGGGCCACTGTCCGGCAGGCGGCTGCCCTGATCCGATCAGGGTCTCTCGTTCTCACCTACTCGAACAGCACCGCGGTCAGGCTAACGTTGTGGCAGGCCATGGCGCGAGGGCGGCGCTTCGAGGTCGTCTGTTCCGAATCGCGCCCCATGGGCGAGGGAGTCGTCCTGGCGCGGCGTTTGGCCGTGCTCGGCATTCCCGTCCACTTGGTCGTGGACGCCGTCCTGGCGGAGTGGATCGAGGCGGCCGACCTGATCCTGCTGGGTGCGGATGCGATCACAGCCGACGTTGTGATAAACAAGGTTGGGACCGAACCGGTCCTGCGCGCCGCCCATAGCGTCGGCGTTCCCGCCTGCGTGTTGGCCGATTCCAGCAAGTGGCTGCCGGCTGCCCTGGCGCGTCATTGCCGAGTGCGTGACGAGCCCGCCGACGAGATCCTGCGTCCCAGCATCCCGAACGTGCACGTGCACAACTGGTATTTCGGGACATCGGCGCTCAGCCTGGTGACCGGCGTGGCGTGGGAAGGCGGTGTGGCCCGGCCCGGTGAAATCCGCCGACGGCTCGCCCGACTTCCGGTCTCTGAGACTCTGGTCAACCTCCTGGCGAAAGCGCGTTAGCCCACAGCGTGCCGTTGGGCTGTCCGCTCACTCGGAAATCCGCTTGAGGACCAGGGCACTCAACGGGGGCAGCGTCACCGAGACCGACCAGGGATGGCCTTGCCAGGGGTTGGGCTCGGCCCGGAGGCCGCCCGCGTTCCCCACGTTGCTGCCTCCGTACAGCTCGGCGTCGGTATTGATGACCTCCCGATAGAAGCCGCCGCGGGGCACGCCGATCCGGTAGCCGTGCCGGACGACCGGCGTGAAATTGCAGACGAACAGCAAGAGATCCTCGGGGTCCCGGGCCCGTCGGAGGAAGGAGATCGCGCTCCCCTCCCAGTCGTTGCAGTCGATCCAGCGGAACCCCGCGGGCTCGAAGTCCACCTGGTGCAGGGCCGGCGCCGTCCGGTAGAGGGCGTTGAGATCCTGCACCAGTCGCTGCAAGCCCCGGTGGTACGGCCCCATCTCCAAGAGGTGCCAGTCCAGGCTGGCATCGTGGTACCACTCGTTCACCTGGCCGAACTCACCCCCCATGAACAGGAGCTTCTTCCCCGGGTGGCCGTACATGAACGCGTAGTAGGCTCGGAGGTTGGCAAACTTCTGCCAGTCGTCCCCCGGCATCTTGGCGTGGAGCGACCCTTTGCCGTGCACCACCTCGTCGTGGGAGAGGGGCAGGATGAAGTTCTCGTGCCAGGCGTAGAGCAGGCCGAAGGTCAGGTGGTTGTGGTGGTACTTCCGGTGGATGGGGTCTTTGCTCATGTAGGTCAGGGTGTCGTGCATCCACCCCATGTTCCACTTGTAGCCGAACCCCAACCCCCCCAGATAGACCGGCCGCGAGACCATGGGCCAGGCGGTGGATTCCTCCGCGATGGTCATCACGTCCGGGTGCTGTTGGTACACCACCTCGTTGAACCGCTTCAGGAAGGCGATGGCTTCCAGGTTCTCGTTCCCGCCGTACTTGTTGGGGACCCACTCCCCCGCCTCTCGGGAGTAATCCCGGTAGAGCATGGAGGCGACGGCGTCCAGGCGGAGGCCGTCAATGTGGTACTTGTCCAGCCAGAACAGGGCGCTGCTGAGGAGAAAGTCGGCCACCTCATTCCGGCCGTAGTTGAAGATCCGCGTGCCCCAGTCCGGGTGCTCCCGCAGCCGGGGATCCTCATGTTCGTACAGGTGGGTCCCGTCGAAGTACACCAGACCATGCGGGTCCCGGGGGAAGTGAGCGGGCACCCAGTCCAGGATGACGCCGATCCCGTGCTGGTGGAGGGTGTCCACGAAGTACATGAAGTCCTGCGGGCTCCCGTAGCGGCACGTCGGGGCATAGTAGCCCAGGGTCTGGTATCCCCAGGAGGGATAGTAGGGATGCTCCGTGATGGGGAGCAGCTCGACGTGGGTGTACCCCATGGCCTTCACGTACACGGCCAGCTCCTGGGCCAGCTCCCGGTAGGTCAGGACGCGGTGTCCTTCCTCGGGCACGCGCCGCCACGAGCCCAGGTGGACCTCGTAGATGGCGAGGGGCGCATCCACGGCGTGCTTCTTGCCACGCTCCGTCATCCAGGCGTCGTCCCCCCACTGGTAGGTTAGGTCGGTCACCACCGAGGCGGTCCGAGGGGGCAGCTCGAAGCCAAAGGCGAAAGGGTCAGCCTTGAGCACCGGTGGCCCCCACTTCGGGAGCACCTCGAACTTGTACAGCGTCCCTTCGCCCAGGCCCGGGATGAAGATCTCCCAGATGCCGTTCCCGGGGTGCAACCGCATCGGGTGGACCCGGCCATCCCAGCCGTTGAAGTCGCCCACCACGCTGACGCGGCGGGCATTGGGGGCCCAGACGGCAAAATGCACGCCGTTGCTGCCATGAACCTCCCGCAAGTGCGCGCCTAGTTTTTCATAGACTCCGTAGTGAGTTCCCTCGCCAATCAGATGCAGGTCGAACTCGGTCAGGAGGGAGGGGAAGGCGTAAGGGTCCTCGATCTCTCTGACCCGCCCTCCTCTGTCAACGATTCGAAGCCTGTAAGGGAAAGCCTCGGCACGCTGAGGGAAGCTCGCCTGAAAAAGCCCCTGCCGATGAATTCGCCGCATCGGGACCACTGACTCGCCCGGGCCAGCGACAACCTTGATCTGGGCGGCGTCGGGGGCCAAGACTCGGATGACCTTTCCCGCGCCTCCCTCAATGGGGTGCTGTCCCAGGATCGCGAACGGATCTCCGTGCTCGCCACGAACGAGCCGTTCGAATGGATTCTCGGAGACCATTCGATCGGGCGCTTTCAGCCGGCTCTTCTCCGAAGGTTTCCTGACCTCTTTCACAGAGTGACCTCCCGCACCGCGACCCGGCGCTGGAGCGCAGGTTCCCTCTTGATCTCAGACACGGAGGCTCTCCCCCTTGGTGGACAATTCCTCATCCATTCTTGAGACTGGCTGCGTCACGAGAGGCCGGAACGGAAGGCGATGACACGAGCTCTTTTCCCGAGGACGGAGGGACGTATACACGGTAATCGATTCCCTGGAAAACGCCGTTCCCCGATTCCAGTTGAGAGAGCCACTCTTCTTCGATCCCTCCGGCCTGGATCTGGTGAGTCAAGCGCAGAAACCGAGCCAGGTGGCTCCGCGTCCGCTTCATCGCGTAGTCCACGGTGGTCCCCGTCTTCATCATGAAGGCCCAATCGCTGGCCTGCGCCAGAAGCAGCTCCCGCGCTGCCTGATTGAGGGCTCGTCGCCGGAGGCCCCGGGCCCGGGGAAACCTCCCAGCGAATTCCACCATCAGGTCGGCGGCACGATGAAGATGCGGGTAGATCCAATCGTTGTTGCCGTTGAGCCAGACTTCGTTGTACCCCCTGTAGCCCCAGCTGGAGGCGGCAGGAGTGCAGACCTGGTTCATTGGGTACAGGTCTAGATACTCGCAGGGCGTGATCAGCCGGAAGGTCCTCTGGTCGTGGGCCGCCTTGCGGATGAAAAAGTCGATCCACTCCGGTCCTTCGAACCACCAGTGGCCGAACAACTCGGCATCATACGGAGCCACGACGATCGGACGTCGATCCATGACGGAGGAAAGGTATTCGATCTGTTTCTCCCGGTTGACCATGAAGTTCCCCGCGTGCATGGCGGCCTTTTCCATGGCTCGGGAGCGGACGTAGGGCTCTTTGTGGTCGGTCTTTCCGGTGATCCGGTAATACTTGATGCCGGTGTCCGTCCGGATCCCGCCCCCCGGCAGATACGGCTTGATGGTCTCGTGGTCCAGATCGTAACCGATGTCCCGGTAAAACTCCCGGTAATCGAAGTCGCCCGGGTAGCCCTCGATGGAACTCCAGACCGCCTTGGAGGATTCCGGATCCCTGCCGAAGGCTGCCACCCCTGAAGGGGTGTAGACCGGGGCGTGGACCCCATAGCGGGGACGGGGCTCGGCGTGAAAGAGACCGTGGCTTTCCACGAAGAAGTAGCGAATCCCGAACTCGCTCAGGATCTTGTCCAGACCGGGGTAGTATCCGCATTCGGGAAGCCAGATTCCCGGGGGATTCCGGCCGAAGCTCTTCCGGTATTCCTCCACGCCCATCCGCACCTGAGCCCGGACGGCCTCCTCGTTCACCGAAAGGAGCGGCAGGAGAGCATGGGTAGCAGGGCACGTGATACATTCCAACCCCCCCAGATCCTGAAATCCCCGGAAGGCCTGAACCAGGTCTCGGTCGTGCCGAAGAAACAGTTGCAGCGCCTTCCTGAACCGTTCCCGGTACATCTCGGCCATCCGGCGAAACTCCGGCTGCCGTCGAGTCCTCTGCACCTCCCGATCGGAAAGCTCTATGAGGCGGCGGATATGCCGCAGGGCGCGGGATTGGAGTAACGGATCCTGGAACATGGCAAGCAGGGTGGGGGAGAGGGAAACGGTTAACCGAAAGGGGACCTGGTCCCGGGCCCACCCCTCGATAACCTGGACGAGAGGGATGTAGGTTTCCACGACCGCCTCGTAGAACCACTGTTCTTCCAGGCAATCTTCGTACTCAGGGTGCCGGACAAAGGGCAGATGGGCATGGAGCACCAGGGCGAAGTATCCCCTTTCCATCCCCACAGCTCCCCGTCCTCTGTTACTCAATGGACTTCCCGGCGCGACCCCAGTCCTTTTCCTGCCGTCGTGAGAGGCACTCTTTGGCCCGCTGCGAAGGCTCTTCCGCCTGAGCATATCAGACATCCGAAGCCCTGGCCCACTTTGTTTGTGGTGAGGGATCTTGCGAAGCCCTGCCCGGAGATCGCCCGGCTCTCTGTCGCTTCTTCAGCAATTCCCCAGAGGAGAGGCCGGTATCGAATCCCCTCACGAAGCCTTCCATCGGAGATGGAGTAAGCGGCGGAGGAGAGAATCCATCCCTCTCGAGGATCTCCAGCCGGCGGGTCTCTTCCAGGTATCGGCGATACTCCTCAGCCCGTAGGTATTCTTGCGGTCGCTGGGTACCTTCAACCTCCTTGACGACGGGGAGCCCAGACAGTTCTCGGGAACCAGGTTGAGGAATCGACTCAACGACCTCGGAGGAGGCGAAAGCCGGCAAAGGGAAATGGCCTGCCTGCCCCGATTCTACCCGTATCCAGCGTTCCTCCGTATTCTGGGAAGCCCATGCTGGAGGGGTCTGAATCACGTTGGAGCGGACCAGCGGGGAAAAGACCCCGTCCCGGTACACCATGCCCAGTTCGGCACACAGGGATTTTCCCGGGCTCCACAGATTGATGTACCAGTTCTGCGCCTGCGGCGTGATCTCGATGTCGAATGAACTGTGAGCGTTGGTGCCGTCGAAATCAATGAACGTGACGTCGTACACCCGCAGGATACAGCGAGTAGGTTCGCCTTTCTTTTCATCCCCGCTGCGGGATTCCGGCGCGCTTTGCGGTCCCATCTCCCAATACGCATGGACCCAGTGGGGGTCTACGGGCATGAGAACCAGCCGCTCCTCCCCG
>JBIOJT010000179.1:0-9412 GCA_044451055.1 Methylomirabilales bacterium (SeqCode) | reverse complement strand
GTCGGAAGCAACCCCGCACCGCCCACGATGGCCGAGACCACCAAGTCCGCGCCGGTATCCGACGCTGCCCGCAGGAGGCCCGTCGTCCCCCAGCCCACCTCGGTCGACGTCCTGCCGAGCCGGCGCCGCAGTTCCCGGGCGCTGGCCTCCGTCGTCACCGACACCAGCCGTGGCGCGTGGCGCCGGGCCTGCGCCTCCAACAGGTCGAGGTTGGCTCGGGCCGCCAGGGCCATGACCTGGAAGCGTTCCGGATGAGCCGCCACGACTTCAAGGGTGCTGGTTCCGATGGAGCCCGTGGACCCTAGGATGGCCAATCGCGGCATCACACCTCCCGCGCGGCAACGCCGTCCCGGGTTTGGCTCTTGACGCGATACATGGCCTGGTCTGCCGCGCGGATCAGCTCCTCCTGCGAGGACCCGTCGTGGGGGAACGTGGCCACCCCAAAGCTGGCCGTGAGGGTGACAACCAGTCCTTCGGCCGCCAGGAAGTGGTGGGAACGCACCGCGCGTCGCAGGCGGTGGGCCACGCGAAGGGCGCCCTCGGCCCCGGTCTCGGGAAGCGTCACAACGAATTCATCGCCGCCGTACCGGAAGATCCGGTCGCTCTTGCGCAGCTTGCTCTGGATGAGTTGCGCCACCTCACGCAAGACCCGGCTGCCAGCCAGATGGCCGTGGCGATCGTTGACCTCCTTCAGGTGGTCCAGGTCGAAGAAGAGAATGGAGAACGAGCGCCCGTAGCGCCGGTCGCGCTCCAACTCCTCATCCAGATAGGTATCCAGGTATCGGCGGTTGAATGCCGTGGTCAGGTCGTCCTGGATGGTCTTCTGCTGCAGCTCGGCATTCTGGTACACCAGCCGGGAGCGCTCCATACAGCTCCGCATGACGACGTCCAACACTCCCTCCTCCACCGGCTTCGTCAGGTAATGGAACGCCCCGCGGTCCATCGCGTTCACGCTGGATTCGACGCTGCCGCATTTCGCCAGCACCAGCACGGAGGCGTCAGGCCGGATGCGGAGGATCCGCGGGAGAAGTTCCAGCCCTCCGATCCGGGGCAGGTTCTGGTCCACAAATACGGCGTCGTAGGTATTCTCCTCAACCTTCTTGAGGGCATCCGTGGCCGAGGCGGCGACGTCTACCTGGAATCCCCTCGAGTCGAGGAGCTCGAGGAGTTGCTGGCGGATCTCCCGGTCCGTGTCCGCGACGAGGACCCGCCCCCGTGCCGCCGGACCCGGCAACCTCTGCTCGGCGATCCTGGCGCGGATCCGCCGTCGCTCCGCTCCTTTCGGGAGGAGCACAGGGCCACCTCGCTTTCGCGGCCTCATAAGCACAGCGCAGGCCTCCGGCCCGTCGTGGGCATCACCTGGTCGAGCGCCAGTCGCCAACAGAGTGAAGCGAAGAGACGGACCGGGTCCCCGGCCGTGTCACGGAGACCGCGGGGAACGTGAGTATAGTGAACAAAGGGGGGGGCCGCAAGGAGTTTCCATTTCCTGCGAGCACCTGCAACTTCTTGCACCGGTTGAAGTTACCGGACGTCCGGGGGCCGCGACGGACGCGGCGCAGTTCTGAATTCGTACACGAGTTCACCCGGCTTGACCAGACCCAACTCCTCCCGTGCGATCGCTTCAACCCGGCCGGGATCGGTACGCAGCGCGCGCACCTCCTCCGCCAGGGCAGCGTTGCTCGCGGTGAGCTGCGCGATCTCCCGCTCGAGCGCCGCCCTGGTCTGGTGCATCCGATAGACGCGGACCAGCCCCCGGTTCCCCACCACCGAAGCCACCACCAGGGCGAGAAGCAGGAAAGCCGCCAGCCTCAGACGGGGCCGAAAAGGCAGCCGATTGGGCGTGGGTTGCGCGACCATGAAGGTCCTTATCTTGCCGGGCGACGGAACCGTGACAGGGCCTCCCGCCCCAAGAACACGGCGGAATCTCCCAGGTTCTCCTCGATGCGGAGCAGTTGGTTGTACTTCGCGATGCGATCCGTGCGCGAGGCGGATCCGGTCTTGATCTGGCCCGCGTTGGTGGCCACCGCGAGGTCGGCGATGGTGGTGTCCTCGGTTTCACCGGACCGGTGAGACACGACGGCCGCATACCCCGCCAGGTGCGCCGTCCGGATGGCGTCCAGAGTCTCGCTGAGGGTGCCGATCTGGTTGACCTTGATCAGGATGGCGTTTGCGATCCCCTTGGCGATCCCTTCCCGCAGGATCTTGGTATTCGTGACGAAGAGATCGTCACCGACCAGCTGGATCTGGCCGCCGACTCGAGCCGTCAGGGCGGCCCAGCCGTCCCAGTCGTTCTCGGCCATGCCGTCCTCGATGGACAGGATGGGGTACTGGGCCACCCAGCGCGCGTAGAATTCGACCATCTCCGCCGAGGTCAGGCGCTTCCCCCCTTCGCCCTCCAGGACGTACCGGCCCTCCACATAGAACTCGCTGGCTGCCGGATCCAGGGCCAGGAAGATATCCGCGCCTGGCCGGTAACCGGCCTTCTCGATGGCCGTCAGAATCAGCTGGACCGCTTCCTCGTTGGTCTTCAGGTCGGGTGCGAACCCGCCCTCGTCCCCCACGGCCGTGTTGTAGCCCTTCTTCTTGAGGACGCCTCGTAGATGATGGAACACCTCCGCCCCCATGCGGAGCGCCTCGCTGAACCGCTCGGCGCCGAGTGGCACGATCATGAACTCCTGGAGGTCGACGGTGTTGTCCGCGTGCTTGCCGCCGTTCAGGATGTTCATCATGGGGGCGGGCAGGACCTTGGCGTTGACGCCACCCAGGTATCGATACAGGGGGAGGCCGGCATCGTCGGCCGCCGCCTTCGCCACCGCCAACGACACCCCCAGGATGGCGTTGGCGCCGAGCTTCCGCTTGTCCTCGGTCCCGTCGAGCTCGCACAGAAGCTGGTCCAGGACGGCTTGCTCGGTGGCCTCCAGCCCCACGACCTCCGGGGCGATGGTCTGGTTCACGTTCTCGACCGCCTTGACCACGCCCTTGCCCAGGTAGCGCCCGGAGTCGCCGTCGCGCAACTCCAGGGCCTCCCGCGTACCCGTGGAGGCCCCGGAGGGAACGGCCGCGCGCCCGACCGCTCCGCTCTCCAGCAAGACCTCCACCTCCACCGTGGGATTGCCCCGGGAATCCAGGATTTCGCGTGCGTGTACCTCGGTGATTTCGCTCATGTCCAGACTCCATTCATAAATACTCAATGAAAAACGGACAACCGACAACTGAAAACCGACCAACGTAATGACCGGTTGTCAGTTGTCGGTTTTCAATTTTGCATTCCGAGGCCGATGAGGCGTTGGCCCTCGGCAACGATGGCGTCCAGGCGCGGCCCCGTCGAGGCCTCGGCATAGAGGCGGACCACTGGCTCTGTCCCGGAGGGCCGGAGGAGGAGCCAGCTGCCATCTTCCAGGATCATCTTCACCCCGTCCAGGCGGTTGACCTGAATGACCGCACGGTCCGCCAGGCGCTTCGGCGGATCCTCCAGCTTGGCCCGCAATCGTTCCACCGCGCCGGGCGGCAGGTGGTAGTTCAGCCGTTTCGTCACGATGGTCCCCACCTCGGCGTAGAGCGCCCGGAGGAGGTCCATGAGCCGCCCGCCCCCGTGCGTGGCCACCAGCTCCGCCGCCAGCAGGCAGGCCAGGATTCCGTCCTTCTCCGGCACGTGGCCCTTGACCGAGAGGCCTGCGCTCTCCTCCCCGCCCAGGACAACTTTGTCCTGGGCAATCAGTTCGCCGATGTACTTGAAGCCTACCGGCGTCTCGAAGACCGGGATGTTGGCGTGTCGGGCCACCGCGTCCACCAGATGGCTGGTCGCCACGGAGCGGGCCACGCCCCCTGTCCAGCCGCGAGCCTTCACCAGGTGGGACAGCAGCAGGCCCAGGAAATAATTGGGCTCAAAGAAGGACCCGTCGGCATCCACGAGCCCGAAACGGTCTGCGTCCCCGTCGGTGGCCAGACCCAGCTGAGCGCGGGTCGCCACGACCCGGGACGCCAACTCTCGTAGGCCCTCGGCTGAGGGCTCTGGCGAGCGGCCACCGAAGTACGGGTCCCGCCAGTCGTGGAGGAGGGTCACCTCGCACCCCGCATCCTGAAGCACCCGATCCAGATAGCCTCGGCCGGACCCAAAGAGGGGATCCACCACGACCCGCAAGCGCGCCCTGCGCAGCGTCCCCAGGTCAACCAGGGAGCGCAGCCGATCCAGGTAGGATTCCCGGGGATCGATCCGCTCGATCAGTCGAGAGGCCTCGGCCTCCCGGAGCGATGCTCCCAACCCTCCCGTCGCTTGGGTGTCGGCCAGGATGGCATTCGCCCGCGTCTCGATCTGCTTCGTAACCGCCGGCAGGGCGGGCCCGCCCCAGGCGGCGGAGAACTTCACACCGTTGTACTCAGGCGGGTTGTGAGACGCCGTGACGATGATCCCGCCGGCCGCCCGTCGGCGGATGATCTCGTAGGCGATGACCGGCGTGGGCGCATCCCGATCGGTGAGGAACACCCGGATTGCCTGCGCCGCCAGCGTCCTGGCCGCCTCCGCGGCGAAGGCCTCTGACAGGAACCGGGTGTCGTACCCCACCACCACGCCCCGACCCTTGGCCCCCGACTCCTGTGTCGTGACGTATTCGCCGATGGCCCGACTGACCGCCCGGACGCCGGCGAAGGTGAAATCTTCGGCGATGATCCCGCGCCAGCCCGACGTGCCGAACTTGATCACGCCCATGGGCCACATCCCCTGTTACGCCGCCGGGCCGCGCGCCAGCCAGTCCTTCAACTTGTCCCGGTACGTGGCGACGATTTTCTCTGCTTGGGCTCGAGTCCCCGCCTCCGCCAGGATATGGAAGTGGGGCTTGTCCTGATCGGGGTAGATGACCGCCCAGTCCGACCCCAGGTGGATCTTCACCCCGTCGACCAGCTCCACCTCCTGATCCTTCGTCGCCTCGATGAGGGTGCGCATCAGCGTGCCCTTCATCTCCCAGGGGCAGGGCACCTGCTCCCGAGTAGTGACGCGCTTGGGCACGTGCCGGATGGCCTCGTGCAACGTGAGGTCACTCAGGGCGAGCATCTCCAGGATCTTCAACGTGCCCAGCATGGCGTCGAAGGCCGGCTGGAAGCGGGGAAAGATGAACCCGCCGAAGGCATCCCCCACGAACACCATGCCCTCCTGGGCAGCCGCCTCCATGGTGGCCCGAGGCGCGATCTTGGTCCGCTGCACCTTGAAGCCCTGGGGGGCGACGAGTTCCTCCAGGACGGAACTGGCGGTGATGGGAACGCCGATGTTGCCCGCGGGCTGCGTCCGGGCCACCAGCAGGGCGACCACGGCCAGGGCCAGCTCGTCCGAGACCAGGTCCCCCTTGTTATCCACCAGGAACAGCTTCTCCGCCCCCGTGTCCAGCATGATGCCCAGATCGGCCCCCAGGATGCGCACGATCTCGCATAGCTGTTTGAGGGAGCGCTGGAACTCCTCTGCGGTCTTGGTGATCTTGGTCTCGTCCATGTAGGCGTTGAGCGCGATCACCTCGCACCCCAGCTTGCCCAGGATGGCGGGGAAGATCGTGGCGGCACTGCCGTAGGAATAATCAATGACCACCTTGGCGGCCCGGGCGCGGATGGCGTCCTGATTGATGAAGCCCAGGATGCCTTCTTGATAGTACTGCACGTCGTATTCGGGGAAGCTGAGGGTGCCGGTCCCCTCGATCTTGGCGCGGCGGAAGTCCTCCCGGAAGAATAAGCGCTCGATCCCCTTCTCCCGATTGGCGGAGAGGTCCATCCCCCGCTCATCGAAGAACTTGATGTCGATCAGCTCCGGGTCGTAGGGTGACTTCCGCACGTGGACACCGGCCACGGCCCCGTGGACCCCCATCTGGTAGCGGACCAACGGGATGGGCGTGACCCGCAGGTCCTGGACATCCACCCCCGCCGAGAGCAGGCCGCAGATCATGGCGCGGTTGATGATGCGTGAGGTCCGGTGGGGGTCGCGGCTGGTCCGCACGACCGCATGCTCCCGTAGTGTGGCGCCGAAGGCGGCGCCCAGCTTGGCGGCGAACTCCGGCGAGATCTCGATGTTGCCCAGGCCCGTGACGCCGTAGGCACCGAAGAGGGATCGGGCCCAGCGCTCACCCCACACCAGGCTGGTGGAGAGGGTGGCCCCGTCCTCCACCACCTTCTGGGGCCAGACCTTGACGTCCGCCTTGACCACCGACCCCTCGCCGATGCGACAGGCGTCGCTGATCAGGGCCCCCTCGAACAGGCGGGCGCGGGCCTTGACCTCGCTCCCCCGGCCGACGACGTTCTCCTTAAGGATGGCGCCGCGGCCGATGTACACGTTGTTCCAGAGGATCGAGTCGGCGATGACCGCCCCTTCCTCCACGATGCAGTTGTCCCCGATCACGCAGTTGGTGATGCGGGCGTTGCCCTCCACCCGGGTGTTCTTCCCGATGAGGACCGCCCCCCGGAGCCCAGCGGTGAAGTCCACGCGGGTGCCGCTGCCCAGCCAGATCTCCTTGTCCAGGCCCTCCACCCTGCGTCCTGGGATCTTCACCTTCACCGCCCCGGCCAGGATGTCCTGGTGGGCCAGGCGATACTCCAGGAGGTCACCGACGTCCCGCCAGTAGCCGGAAGCGATGTAACCGAAGAGCTTCTTGCCCTCCTGCATCATCAAGGGAAAGAGGTCCTTGCTGAAGTCGAACTCCCGGTTGGGCGGGATCAGGTCCAGGACCGTCGGCTCCAGCAGGTAGATCCCGGTGTTCACCGTGTCGCTGAAGACCTCGCTCCAGGTCGGCTTCTCCAGGAAGCGGCTGATGCGGCCGTCGGGTTCGGTGATGACCACCCCGTACTGGAGCGGGTTCTCCACCCGGGTGAGGAGGATGGTGAGATCGGCGCCCCGCTCCTCGTGGAACCGGAGGGCGGCCCCCAGGTCGAAGTCCGTCAGGAGATCCCCGCTGATCACGAGAAATGTACCGCTGAGATGCGCCTCGGCATTCTTGACCGCGCCCGCCGTCCCGTAGTCTTCAGCGGCGGAGACGTAGGTCATGCGCACGCCGAACTCCGACCCGTCGCCGAAGTGCCCCTCGATGAGTTCCGGCTGGAAGTGCAGGAGGGTCACCAGGTCCGTGATCCCGTGCTCGCGCAACAGATCCACGATATGCTCCATCATGGGCTTGTTGGCCATGGGGATCATCGGCTTGGGGATGTTGTGGGTGAGCGGCCGCAGGCGGGTCCCAAAACCCCCAGCCATGATGACGGCGTTCATACTGCCAGCCCCGTGCGCGCTCCAGAGGCGATGCGGGCGCAAAGTGTGCACAACGCTCGCACTATATGCGTCGCCCGCGAACGTTGTCAAGGGTCTTTCCCTGCAAATCAAATGCTTGCAACTGAGGTGAACGGCGACGGAGGAAGGTACACGCGCGGAACCCGCGGGCCGATCCGGCAGAGAACCTCGTAGCTGATGGTCCCTTGGGCCTCCGCAACCTCATCCGCGGAAATTTCTTCTTCGCCCTGCCGACCGATCAGCACCGCCTCGTCGCCCATGCGGACATCCAGCAGGCCGGTCACATCCACCATGGTCATGTCCATGCAGACGCGTCCGACGATGGGGACCCGCCGTCCCCGGACCAGGACGTGCCCTCGATTCGACAGGAGGCGCCCGCAGCCATCGGCATAGCCCACGGGCAGCGTGGCCACGCGAAGATCCCGCGGGGCCACAAAGGTCCTGCCGTAGCTGACGCTTTCGCCGCGAGCCACATCACGGACCTGGCTGATCACCGTGCGGAAGCGGAGGGCAGGACGAAGCAGCGGCTCGGGCCCGCGGTGCGGGCCGCGCGGGTGGTACCCGTACAGCATGATCCCCGGCCGAACCAGGTCCAGTCGCGCCTCCGGGAGGAGGAGCAGGCCGGCGCTGTTCGCCGCGTGCCGGATCGGCGCGGCGATACCGGCGGCAACGAGGTCCTGTGCGGCCTCTTCGAAGCGGGCCAGTTGCTCGCGCGCGAAGGCTGGATCCTCGGCCTCCGCCTCGGCGAAATGCGTCATCAGCCCCACCAGGCGCACAGAAGCAAGGGCACAGATCTTCTCTACCGCTTTGCGCACATCGCGAGGCCGGAGGCCGACCCGGCCCATGCCGGTGTCCACTTTGAGGTGAACCGCCAGCACTCGCCCGCGGGCACGGGCCGCACGATCCAGCGCCTCGGCCTGGCCTGAATCGGACACGCACTGATCCAGATCCTGGGACACGACGAGGTCGGCTTGCTCTGGCGCGATGGGGCCGAGCACCAGAATGCGGGAGGCGATCCCCGCGGCGCGCAGGGGAAGCGCCTCCTCGGGAGTCGCCACGCCCAGCCAGGTGGCGCCTGCGTCGATGGCTGTCCTGGCCACGGGCACACCGCCATGGCCGTAGGCGTCAGCCTTGACTACGGCCATTACCTGCGTTCCTGCACCGGCCAGGCGGCAGGCCAGCGCTACGTTGGCAGCGATGGCAGAAAGGTCAATCTCGGCACGAGTCGGTCGCACGACCAAACCTCCCTTGCGCTCGCAGAATTCGCGACGAAAGATACCAGAAATTCCAGCTAGTTGCAACCTGTCCAGAGTAGCTGACGATCGAGGAACAAATGTAGTCCGCCTCAGTCACGCTTGGGTTTCAGATTGAGAAAATTGCCAAAAAACTGAAAAATACCATTGTTGAATCGTCCTAGAAGCCCTATTATGAACAAGGCTTTAGAAAATTCGCCTTGCAAACTCCGTGGAGAAAAACTAAATTCCGTGTGCTGTTAGCACTCGATGTCAGAGAGTGCTAACACGATGACGGGATCCTAAACTGACTATCGCCCCCCGGACAGTCACCGGAAAACTCAGAACAGGCGAAGCCGAGTGTGCTGCGGGCAACGACGAGCCCGCGTCGTTCTCTCTTTCACGACATGAGGGACGGTGTTTCGACTCTTTGGAAAGGAGTGACGCACGATGAGGAAGATCAAGCCGTTGCAGGACAGAATCCTGGTCAAGCGTCTGGAGGAGAAGGAAGTCAAGAAGGGAGGCATCATCATCCCGGACACGGCCAAAGAAAAACCGCAGGAGGGTGAGGTGATGGCCGTCGGCCCCGGGAAGGTGACCGAAGATGGAAAGCGGCAGCCGATGGAGGTCAAGGTCGGCGACAAGATCCTCTTCGGCAAGTACTCTGGCTCCGAGATAAAGCTGGGGGATGAGGAGTTCATGATCATGCGGGAGGAGGATGTCCTCGGCATCCTGCAGTAACCCGGAGCGCGTGAACCTTATTCGATCCGCAACAGATCAACAGACCCACGATTGCAAGGAGGAAAGAGCATGCCAGCCAAGCAACTGATGTTTGATGAGGAGGCCCGCCGGGCAATCCTCCGCGGCGTAGATAAGTTGGCCAACGCCGTGAAGGCCACCCTGGGGCCCAAGGGGCGCAACGTCGTCC
>JBIOJT010000178.1:0-9508 GCA_044451055.1 Methylomirabilales bacterium (SeqCode) | reverse complement strand
GAACAGCACAGAGGAGGGGGGAATGACTGCCCTGAGGGGTGTGCATGAACTGCATCCGGCACTTCGGGAGGCATGGGACTTCGTCGAAGAGGTTCGGAGGGAACTCCTCCAGGTCATTCAACCGGTCTCAGTTGCGCAGTGGAACTTTTGTCCCGCTGGCGGAGGATGGTGCATTGCCCAGTTGGTGGACCATTTGCTCCACGCCGAAATCGGCACGAGCAAGATGGTGCGAAAGCTGATCCGGGGGGACTACCGCGCTCAAGCGGTCACGGTAGGAGAAATCCTCCACACTCGTGGCGTCGACAGGTATCCCTACGGGAGGCTGGCCGCACCTCCCGGTCTAGTTCCCGGCCCGATCCGAGACAGGCCCGAGGTCGAGCGGGAACTCGGGCTGGCGCATGCGCGTCTTCGCTCCGAGTTGTCGGTATTTCATGGGGATGACCCCGAGGCGCTCCGGTCCCCCGACCCGGCGACCGGCGACTGGTTCACTCTCGTCGGCTGGGTCAAACTGCAGGCTTGGCACGAAGCGCATCATACTACTCAGATCCTCACCATCATGGCCTCTTCGCACTTTCCTCGGTGAAGAACGCCTGTGCCATCGGCTGAATGAAGCTCTGGCGCAACCGACAATGGCGACGAACCTTCGGCGAGCCAGCTTGCTCACCAAGATCAGTGCGGGTTTGACAGGAAACGAGGCCATCGGCCGTTACGAGTGGATGCAGGTGCCCAAGAGGCCGGGGCATTTCTCTCCCGGTTTCCTGGACGTCCAAGAGGCAGGGTTGTTTCGCCACTCTCTCAGTCACGTTAGCTTTACATCGCCACTGGGGGATCTGCCCACATCGACCGGCGATAATACACGCTCTCCACGGGCGATCCTAGGCGCTTCCGTAGAGCTTCGTCAGCACGAACTCCCGGTGGCCGAGGGCCTCGGCGGCCGTGAGGCGCCCGTTGGCGGTCCGCACGATCAGCTCGAGGAGCTTGTCCCCGGCCTCATCCAAGGTCATCTCGCCCCGGAGGATGGCCGACACGTCCAGATCGATGTGCTCGCTCATGGTCTGGCACGTGATCGGGTTGGCCGAGAGCTTGATCACCGGCAGGATGGGATTCCCAATGACGTTGCCCTGCCCGGTGGGGAACAGGTGCACCACGGCCCCGGAGGCCGCCCACAGGGTCACCGCCTCGGCCGCGGCCGACGAGGTGTCCATGAACCATAAGCCCTTCCCCCGCGGCACCTCGGCAGGGTTCAGCACGCCCACGTAGCGTGCCTGCTTCCCGATCTTCTGCAGATTTCCAAACGCCTTCTCCTCAATGGTGGTCAATCCCCCCCGGATATTCCCCTGGGTGGGCTGGCTACCGGACAGGTCGTCGGTCTTGTGGCTCACGATGAGATCGTTGTACGCGGTCCACGCCTTCATAAAGGCCTCACCCACCGTGGGCGTTGCCGCCCGCTCTTTACATACCAACTCCGCGCCAGTGATCTCGGAGGTCTCGCCGAAGCAGGTGGTGGCCCCCATCGCGGCGAGCTTGTCAATGGCATTCCCCACGGTGGGGTTGGACGCCAGCCCCGAGGTGGTGTCTGATTCGCCACACTTGACAGAGATGTAGAGGTCGTCCAGAGAGCACTCAATCCGCGGAACCTCCGAGGTCCACTGCAGGTACTCCTTCGCTTGGCGCGACGCCTCGGCGATCGTCTGGAGGTCCCCGTGGCGCTCGATGGCGAACCCCTTCGCGGGCTTGCCCGTCTGCGCGATGCCCGAGACCACGCGGTCCGTCCACTCCGGCTCGATGCCGATCACCACCACGGCTGCCACGTTGGGGTTTGCCCCCGTACCGATGATGGTGCGGAAGAAGAGCGTGAGGTTCCCCAAACTGGAGCCGCCCGTAGGCGTGGGGGATGGCCAGGGCCCCCTTGATGGTGTTGGCCACGGCTTCGCAGGCGGCATTGGACAGGTCATCCAGCGGCAGAATCACCACATGATTCCGCACCCCCACCCGGCCGTTCTCGCGGCGGTACCCCAGGATCTTCGGAGTCTTCATCGCTACCACCTCTTCGTCTTGAGGTTGTGGATGTGGACGTGCTCTCCTCCCTGGATGGTGGCCGTCACCCGGCCGATGTCGTGACCGTACTTGATCACCGTATCTCCCTCCTTGAGATCCCGCAGCGCCACCTTGTGGCCGAGCGGGATCGCCGTGCGGGCTTTGACCTCCGCCGGCGCCTGCGTGTCCATGTACAAGCCCTGCGCGACCTCCCCAGCCTTGATGTCTACCGTGGCCACGCCTACATTGTCGGAACGCTCGTGCACTAAGAACTGAATCACATCCGCCTCCTTTTCTCCACAACGATGGACACTTGTCGCGAAACGCGGTATGCACTCCCAAGGACAAACCGACGACCTCCGCTCACCGTTACCAATCATCTCCCGTCACCGCGCTCCGGATTAGACCGGACGTCACGGCCGGGTAGAGCTACGTCGATGGACCGGTTCTGCTTGAGTGGGACGAGGCCGATCCTGTGACCGGAGTGGTCATTCCGTTGAGCTGTCACCTCCAGGGTTTTCTCCCTGCTTCCTCCTTCACTGTCGGTCCCCGCTCCACGGCGTGGCTGATGACCGGACCGACGTTGTCCTTGGCGTCAATGACCCAGACTTCCCGCGCCAGGGCGACCTCTTCCGCCTGCCAGCCGTTCCCTGAGTGTACTGTGGTAAGAGGTCAAACCTCCGATAACCTAGTCAAAGGTTGCGGATCATGTCAAGGCCAGAACGGTGCTCAATGGGGAGGGGGTCCCTCCGTTCGGATCCCAGGATCGACGGTCCACCCAGCAGGCCAGAAAACGCTTCGGGCTCGCAGCTTGCGGCCCGTCATGCTTCCTGGTATAAGGCCGCATGGCTCCCGGTTGCCCTCGGATGGTGGAAGCGTCTCGCTGCCGCGTGGTGAGAGGCGACGCGAATTTCGCGGTGCCCGCGGCCGGTATTCCCAAATGAGAACCTCCCGGAGGCAGCACTGGTTCATCCTCTTCTGCCTGATTCCGTTGATGGCCGCGGCAGGTTACGGGTTCCTGCTGCGGCCGGGCGAGATTCTGTATTCGCCTCACTCCGACATCGTTGCGTATCACCTCGCTGCCAAGGAGGTCCTGTTTCGGTCCTGGCACGCCGGCCGAGGGGTTCCATTCTGGCGGGCGGACCAACTCGCCGGCGGACCCGCGCTGACGAATCCTAACGAGCTCTACACGTACCCGCTGCATTTCCTTTTCTACTGGCTCCCTCCGATGGTTGCGATGGACTGGACGATCTGGCTCCATCTCGTGATCGGGGCGTGGGCGTTCTATGCGCTGGGGCAAACGCTTGGGCTGGGCAGGTGGCCCTGCGTCCTGATGGCTGCGGCCGCCCTCTTCAATTTCAAGCTGCTCATGGCCGTCTATGCGGGCTGGCTGAGTGTCCTGCCGAGCATCACCCTGTTTCCGCTCCTCTTCGCTACGGTCTTCCGGACAGTGAAATCCCCCGGGCCGGTAAGCGGGTTGACCGTAGCCGCGACCGCGGCACTCTGCCTGCACGGAGGGCAACTGCAGCTCATCTATTACTCCGGTTGGTTCCTGGTCGCCTACCTGCTCGTGGTTTTGGTTCGATCGTGGCGTGCGGGACGCCGCCAGGAGGGGCGCCAGGTGGTAGGATGGGCCGGCCTCGGAGGCCTCCTGGCGATCGGAATGGCCGCGTATCTCTTGCTACCCCTGGTGGCCGAGATGCCTCTCATCTCGCGGGGGCAGGCCTCGGATGCATTCTTCCATTCGGGTCACGGGCTGGGGGTGCGCCACCTGCTGACGTTTATTTATCCGGAGGCGCTGGGCAGTCCCCTGACTGGGGGATATCCCGGTGTCGAGATGTGGGAAGACGTCGCCTACTTCGGCCTGGTTCCGCTGCTCCTCGCTCTGGTGGGAGCCGTGCTTGGACGGCGACGTCGACCGACGGGATTCCTGGTTGTCGGCTTCCTGACATCCTTGGTGCTGGCCCTGGACACACCGCTCCTCCGCCTGCCCTACGCACTCCTTCCGGGGTTCCGTTTGTTTCGCCTGCCCGGTCGATTGCTGTTTCTCACCGCCTTCTTCGGGATTGCCTTGGCCGGGATTGGACTCGAGGAGCTACTGGCCCGGCTCCACAGGCACCGACCCGGAACCTGGCGGCCGCAGCTTGTCGCCGCAGCGATGGTTCTCGTGATCGCGGGCGAGGGAACGGTGTACGCGCGCCAGTACCTCGGTACGATGGCGCAATCACGCGTGGTGCCGACGACCGATTACGGGGAGTTTCTGGCCACGGACAGGACCCTCTTCCGCGCTGCGCCCGTGGACCGGATGACGGTCACCTATGGCTGGGCCGCCGCCATGAAGCTGCAGTTGATTTCGGGGTATGAGCCCTTCAACCTCCGTCATTACCAGCAGTACTTTCGCCTGATGCAATCGGGGCAGGTCCGACAGGAGAGCGCCGTCGTCTGGACGGATCTTCTCCGGGTAGCCAGGTGGGATCTGTTGGATGCGCTCAACGTCAAGTATCTCCTGGCGCCGGTTCCGCTCCAGCTTCCGTCCGAGCGGTTCGAGTTGGTGGCGCATTTCCGGGACCAGCCCGTGTTCGTCTTCTACGAGGGCATGGCACGGACCGACGTGTTCATCTACCGCAACAAGAAAGCCCTGCCGCGCGCCTTCTGGGTCGAGCGGGTGGTGCCGGCAGACGGCGAAGACGGGGCGCGTGCCGAGATACAACGAAGCGTTCTCGAGAACCTCGCGGTCGTTCAGGGAAGCGGGGCCCGAGGCGCATCTGTCCCCGGCTCCCCGGGCGACCGGGTCACGGTGGTGGGGGCTGCCGATGGCTATCTCGCCGTGGAAACCGAGAGCCAGGCGAACCGCTTCCTGGTGATCAGCGAGATCTGGCATCCCGGGTGGCACGCCCTTCTGGATGGGCAGGAGCTTCCCCTTCACCGCGCCGACCTCGCCCTCATGGGGGCATGGCTTCCGGCCGGGAAGCATCGTCTCGTCCTGGAATTTCGCCCCGTCCACTGGGGCGTCGCCCTTAGTCTGAGCATGCTCTCGGGAGCCGCCTTCCTGGGTTTGCTCGTCACGTGTCTGATTCGGTCGCGATGGCTGCCCGTGGGAAGCCCATAGCCCAGCCGGTGGAAGTTTGCCTTGTCTGTCCTTAGCGCGACGGACCGTCCTTCCTGTCGATGTCACGGAACGTCCGGCTCCCTCGACAACGCGATGGGCCGAGGGCCGGTAGGAAATTGACGATGGGACCGGCGGGATGTATAAGGACACAAGAGAGCGATCCGCCCGGGAGGATTTCGTGTGCGGGTGACCACCTCACAGTTCCTCGGCTTCGTTCTGGGCCTCCTGCTGATTGCCCACTTGATCCTGCTGGGCTTCTTCCAGATCAGCTCAGAAGACACGTGGTGGCATCTGAAGCAGGGGGAGCTTTACGTCACGACCCACTCCCTGCCCGTCCAGGACCCCTTCGCCTTCACCACCTCGGGTCACGAGTGGATCAAATACTCCTGGCTTGCGGACATCCTGTTCTATCTGATCTACCGCGCCGCTGGCCTGCCGGGGCTGATCCTATTTCGGCTCTTGGTGCTCCTCCTGCTCGCCTCTCTCCTGTACAGGGTCTTGCGAAGTTGTGACCTCCATCCACTGGCCGCGGTCCTGCTGGTATTCCTCTCCAGCTTGGCCCTCCGGTTCCGCCTCTACGTCCGGCCGGAGCTCTTGAGTTTCCTGCTGCTCCTCGCAAGCATGGCGATCCTCTTTCGGCTGCAGGACACACACCCGGGGGCCGCCTATGCACTCCTTCCGGTGCAGCTCATCTGGACCAACGTGCACGCCAGCTTCGTCTTCGGTTTCGCCCTCCCGGGTCTCGTCCTGCTGGCAAACCTGCTGCCGGGGACGTGGGCGACGCCAGGCTGGGGGCGCCTCTCGCTGGATCGGTTGCGCCTTCGGCACCTCGCCACGACGATAGCCTGCCTGCCCGTTGCCGCCTTCGTGAATCCTTACGGCGTCTCCATGCTCCTCTTTCCGCTCCGGCAGAACACCATGCCAGGGCTGGTGAGCTTTGCGGAATGGGCCCAGGTCTGGGTCCTCCCCGAGATCGACCCCGTGTGGTGGGAGGTGGTTGTGGTTCTGGCGGTGGTGCTCCTCGCCTTTCTCATCACTGCCCTGCTGCTCTTCGCCTGGGAGGGCCGTATCGACCCGGTGGGTTGGGGGATCGTCCTCTGCATGGGAAGCTACGCCATCTTCCGCAATCGGGCCGTCCCGTACTTCATCCTCGCCGTGCTCCCGCTCCTAGCGGTGGCCCTCGTTCGCGTGGCCACCCACCTGCCCGCCCGGGCCTTCGGGCGCTCCCCCCGAGGGCTGGAACGGATCGGGGTCTTCGCCTGCCTGCTCGTGCTGACCGCCTCCATCGTGGATCAGGCGTTCCTGACATCGCGGAACCCGGCCGGGCTCGGCGTGCGATCCCACTACTTCCCCGAGGGCGCCGCCGCCTTCCTGGAGCGTTACCACCTTGACGGCCGGGTCTTCAACACGTACGAGTTCGGCGGCTACCTGATCTGGCGCCGATGGCCCGCCGACTTGGTCTTCATCGACGGGCGCTACGACGGAATCCTTTTCGGTGAGACGCTGATGGCGGCGTACGACGAGGCCCATCGGTCCCCGACCGCCCTGGATCGGATCACCTCAGCCTATGATGTGGAGATCCTGGTGCTGG
Source organism: Methylomirabilales bacterium (SeqCode) (assembly GCA_044451055.1). Classification (GTDB taxonomy): domain Bacteria; phylum Methylomirabilota; class Methylomirabilia; order Methylomirabilales; family 2-02-FULL-66-22; genus 2-02-FULL-66-22. The sequence goes on along the minus strand of JBIOJT010000178.1, from coordinate 2,771 downwards.
ATGCCAACCCCGCTCGCCGTATGGCTCACATCGGCCAGCACTCGGGCTGGGCTCGCGTGTACTGGGACCCGGTGGCCGAGGTGTATGTGCGCCGGGGCGGACACTTCGCGGACCTGATCGCAGCGCATGAGTACCGGCTGACGCGCCCCGAGGCGAACCTGGCCTACCTCGCCGCGTACCGGCAAGATCCGGACACCTGGGCTCAGGCTCTGGCCAAGTTGCGGCGCGCGGTGGCGGACAACCCGGAGAACGAGCTGGCCTGGCAGGGGCTGGCCCAGGAGTACGGAGCGGCTGGCCCCCCTGCGCTGGCACAACGGCTGGAGGCGCTGACGCGCGCGACAACCATCCTGGCTGGGATGCGGGCCACCGGGAGACTCCACGGCGAACGGGCCGACGCATTGCTCCAGCTCGGCCGAGTCGAGGAGGCGAAGGTGGCAGCCCAGACGGCCCTGCGACTGGACGGGGACCTGCTCCTGCCCCGATACGTCCTGGCGGCCGTGGCGGAACGGCGCGGGGCCTGGGCCGAGGCTCGGGACCAGTTCTGCACAATTCTGGGGCGCTTGGAACCAGGCGACCCCAGGGTGCGGATGGTGCAATCACGGCTCAATGCGGCGGAACAGAACCTGCGTGGGGAGGGCAGCCCGTAGCGTGGACGCGGTGCGGCCGGCGTCGATAGATCCGTGGCAGAACAGCCCCGCCGATGGCAGAGAGGCGAAGCCGAGAGCCTGGCGGCTCGTCAGCATTGTTCTGGGCCTTCTCCTGGCCACCCACCTGGTCCTCCTCGGCTTCTTCCGGATCAGCTCCCTCGATACCTGGTTCCACCTCAAGCAGGGAGAGCTCTACGTGACCACCCGCTCCCTGCCAACCGAGGACCCCTTTGCCTTCACCACCCAGGGCCGGGAGTGGATCAAGTACTCCTGGTTGTCCGACGTCCTCTTCTATCTCATCTATGCGGCGGCTGGCTTCCCGGGCTTGATCCTCCTCCGCCTCGGCCTCCTCTTTCTGCTGGCCTTCGTCCTCTACTGGCTCCTGCGAGGCTGCGGCCTGCACCCGCTCGCAGCGGTCCTGCTGGTCTTCGTGGCGAGCCTGGCGCTGCGATTCCGCCTTTTCATCCGACCGGAGATCCTGAGTTTTCTGTTGCTCCTGACAGCCATGGCGATTCTGCTGCGCTTGCAGGCCGGTCCCCGTTGGGCTGCCTATGCCCTTGTTCCCGTGCAGATTGTGTGGACCAACGTGCACGCCAGCTTTGTCTTCGGGATTGGCCTCCCCGGCCTCGTCCTGCTGGCGAACCTGCTGCCGGGGGATCGCCTGGCGCCGGGGTGGGACCACCTGCGCCTTGACCGGACGCGCATCCGCCACCTGGCCGGAGCGGTCGTCTGCCTGCCTCTCGCGGCCCTGCTCAACCCGCAGGGCTTCTCGATGTTGCTCTTCCCCCTTCGGCAGAATCGCATGATCCGGTTGACGGCTTTCCCGGAATGGAGGGGAGTGTGGGGCCTCCCCGAGATGGATCCCGTCTGGTGGGAACCGGTCATCATTTTCGTGGTTGTGCTGTTCGCCTTTATAGCCGTCAGCATCCTCCTCTGGGCCTGGGAGAATCGGTTCGACCCGGTGGGCTGGGGTGTCGTCCTCTCCATGGGGACGTACGCCGTCATGCGGAACCGCGCCATTCCCTACTTTATCTTGGCCGTGCTTCCCCTGCTGGGACTGGCCATCCTCCGTGTCGCTCGCCATCTACCCGCCGAGGTATCCGGCCGGCCGCCCCAGTGGCTCGCGCGTGTCGGGATCCTGGCCTGCCTCCTCGTCCTGACCACTTCCATCGTGGATCAGGCGTTTCTCACCCAGCGCTTCGCGCCGGGCTTCGGAGTGGCGCCTCATTTCTTCCCTGAAGGAGCCGCCGCCTTCCTGGAGCGCTCCCATGTTGACGGGCGAGTGTTCAACTCCTATCAGTTCGGCGGCTACCTGATGTGGCGCCGCTGGCCGGCCAATACGATCTTCATCGACGGCCGGTACGACGCCGTCCTCTTTGGGGAGGAAACTCTCGAGGCGTACTTTTCCGCGTACCGATCACCTGCCGCCCTCGAGCGGGTGACCGCGGCATACGGCATTGAGATCTTGGCCCTGGCCGCCACGCCGGAGGACCGGATGGAGCACATCGATCGGAACCCCGTGTGGGCGCGGGTCTACTGGGACCCGGTGGCCGAGGTGTACGTGCGTCGAGGCGGCCGCTTCGCGAACCTCATCGCGGAGCATGAGTACCGGCTGACGCGCTCCGAAGCGAACCTGGCCTACCTCGCCGCGTACCGGCGAGATGCGGACACCTGGGCTCAGGCTCTGGCCGAGTTGCGGCGCGCGGTGGCGGACAACCCGGAGAACGAGCTGGCCTGGCAGGGACTGGCCCAAGAGTATGGAGCGGCTGGTCCCTCTGCGCTGGAACAACGGCTGGAGGCGCTGAGCCGTGCGATCGCCGTGCTGGCTGGCAACCCAGCCACCGGAAGACTCCATGCCGAGCAGGCCGACGCGCTGCTCCAGCTTGGCCGAGTCGACGAGGCGAAGGGGGCGGCCCAGACGGCCCTGCGGCTGGACGGGGACCTGCTCTTGCCCCGCTACGTCCTGGCGGCCGTGGCGGAGCGCCGCGGGGTCTGGGCGGAGGCCCGCGACCAGCTGTGCAGCATCCTCACGGCCCTTCCGCCCGATGACCCGGAGGCCGGCAGCGTGCGACGGCGGCTCGAGGCGGCGGAGCGGCGTGTGCGCGGAGAGCGGACCCGGTAGGG
>JBIOJT010000177.1:0-9522 GCA_044451055.1 Methylomirabilales bacterium (SeqCode) | reverse complement strand
GCGCGACTGGGAGCGGCCAGGGCACGGGAGGTCGTGGGCGCTGAGGCGGCCATGCCAGGGATAGACCCCGAGGGGAGCCCGACGTGGCCGGGGCGGCGACACCCAGCGGACAGACGTGTCAAGCGGGACCTCGCACACCCTCTGGGCGCCTGGGCGCTCGGCCGAGACGCACCAGGCCGCCCACGCTCTTGCGACGCCATCACCGGATCGGAGGCAGGGAGGTCGTCGAGGAGGGGCTTCGTCGCGAGCGTCTCGCCAGAGTTGAAGAAATAGTGTATATACGATAATATGTTCTCGTGGGATATCAGGAAGGCCCAAGTCAACTACAAGAAGCACGGGGTGGCGTTTGAAGAGGCCGCGACCGTGTTCGCCGATCCTGAGGGGCTGGACTGGGAGGATCTGGAGCACTCAAAGGAAGAGAGGCGCCACAAGCGTCTTGGAAGATCGGTAGCTGGCAGAATCCTGCTCATCGTGTACACCGCGAGGAGGACCCCCCATGGCAAAGAGGCCATCCGCATCATCAGCGCGCGCCAGGCTTCGCGCAAAGAGCGTAAGGCATATGCCGGATAGCCGCATTGAGTTCACCGACATCCCGGAATCGTCGGACCGGGAATTGGCCCGCGCGCGGCGGGTGGGACGGCCGACGACAGGCCGGGCGAAGCAACTCATCGCGATCCGAATTGCCCCCCGGCTCCTGGCGGAGCTACGCCGGCTGGCAGCGCGGCAACGCAAGCCGTACCAAACGTTGGTCCACGAGCTGCTTGAGGCTGCCGTCAAGCGGGCTGCGTAGCAGGCATGTGCCGGGAAGGGCTGTGGTGCGCTGAAGGCTGACAGCCTCTCCAATGGCCAGAATCGCCTTGACACCGCTCCCCGCCAAGAGATAGCGTCTCCCCCGGATGAACGTGGTTTCCCTGCGGGAGGATGGAGAGGCAAGGATGCCGGCCATGATGACCTCTGGAAGCCACGGCCCTTTGGAGGGAAGCAACCCCCAGGGGGCCGTTGTGTTTCCGGCGTACGCTCCCATCGAGGAGAGCTACCCAGGTACGTCACGTCCCCATTCGGTTAAGACAACGAAAGTGGAAACGTCTCCCTCTACCGACGGCTTTCTCAGCCCCTACTTTCGTGACGGGGTGATGAAAGAGGCCGAGGTACTCCATGTCGCGCCATAGCCCTGGGCCGATTTCGTCACACATTCTTGGGCCCGGCTGAAGAGGCGATCCCCACCTTCCCTGCCAACATCGACGTGGCCGCCGCCTTGAGCCTGGCCGGGATCGGCGCCGACAAGACGGAGGTCCGCATCGTGGTGGACCCGACCTCCGACAAGAACATCCACGAGATCGAGGCGGAGGGGGAATTCGGCAAGCTCTTCGTGCGGATGGAAAACGTCCCGAGCCCCTCCAATCCCAAGACCAGCTACATGGCGGCCCTCTCGGCCATCGGGCCGCTCCGGAGGATCACGGCGTCCTTGGTGGTGGGGACCGAACGCCTCCCCACCCCTGCCGTGGCACCTCTCGTCCATCGACTTGAAACGGGAGAAGAGGCCATGCCCTCGTCGAGTAAGACAACAACCCATGCGCGCGGGACTCTGCGTTTCGTCGTGCACGAGCACAAGGCGACGCGGTTGCACTACGACTTCCGCCTGGAGATGGGCGGCGTGCTCAAGTCCTGGGCCGTCCCGAAGGGGCCGTCCCTGAATCCGGCGGACAAGCGTCTCGCGCTGATGGTCGAGGACCATCCGGTCGAGTACATTGACTTCGAGGGGATCATTCCGGAAGGCAGCTACGGAGCCGGCCCGGTGGTGGTCTGGGATCAGGGGACTTATGAAGCCACTGAATCGGGCGATCCCGAGGCCCAGCTCCGATCAGGGAAGTTCGCGTTCAATCTGAAGGGGGAGAAGCTGAAGGGCGGCTTTGCCCTGGCCCGATTCGCCAGGGGCCAGACCGGTAAGGAATGGCTCCTGATGAAGAAAAAGGACGAGCACGCCGATCCGTGCTTCACGCTGAAGACCGAACTCACTCCAGAGCGACTCAAGACCCTGCCGGTCAGGGTCCCACCTTGTGAGACCTCGTAAGCAACCTAACAGGCTGCTGAAAAAGGCCCATCTGCGGCACCCATCCTCCGGATGGGTACCCGGCGCGCTCGCGCGGCGCTGCGACGTACGGACGAAGTACGCCTCCGACCCACCCTTGGTGGGTACCCCGCGCATCGCGCGCCGCCTTGCATCTTGACCTTTTTGAGCAGCCTGGGCGAAAACAGGTTTTTCAGCATCCTGCCAATTGGCGAGCCTGGCAACTTGGCGGTGAGCGGCTCAGCCCAGCAACCGGCCGCCGTCAACCAGCATGACATCGCCCGTTATGAAGTCGCCGCGGGTCGCGAGGAAGAGGGCGGCGTCCGCGATGTCCTCGGGCTTTCCCGCTCGCTTGAGCGGCGCGGCCTGGATCGCTTTCTGGATCGTTGTCTCGAGATTCGGCCGGCCGACGTTCCACCGGGTCTCCGCGATGAAACCAGGGGCGATCACATTCACCTGGATCTCTGGAGCCAGCGTCCGCGCCAGGCACTTGCTGAGATGGATGACGGCCGCCTTGGAAGTGCTGTAGGCGATCGAACTCCCCTGGGGCCAGAGGCCGGCGACGGACGCAATGTTGATGATCCGCCCGTGACCCTGCTTTCGCATCGACGGGACGACGGCCCGGCAGCAGAAAAACGTCCCCTTCACGTTGACGTTGTAGAGGCGATCCCAGACGTCGTCGGTCAGCCCCTCCAGGTCGGGAAAGTCCACGAACGCCGTGATCCCGGCATTGTTCACCAAGATGTCAACGCGGCCCAAGCGATCGAGGGTCTCCGCGACCATGGCCCGGACCTGCCGATCTTGGGCCACATCCGCCTGGATCACCAGAGGCTCGCCGCCCGCCTGCTTGACCAGGTCGGCTGTCCCCTCGGCCTCTTTCCGGGATTTCGAGAAGTTCACGACGACCTTGGCGCCCTCACGTCCGTAGGCCACAGCAATGGCCTGGCCGATGCCGACGGCGGCACCGGTCACCAGAGCTACCTTGCCTGCCAGTTGTCCCATGGTTCCTCCCTGTTCATTTCTTCCATTCGGTGTGGAACGTCCCCTCGCGATCCACCCGGCGGTAGGTGTGCGCGCCGAAGTAGTCGCGCTGGGCCTGGGTGAGGTTGGCCGGCAGGCGCTCGCTGCGATAGGCGTCGAAATACGCGAGGGACGCGCTGAGGGCGAGCGCCGGGACGCCCATGCCCACGGCCGTCTGCACGACGAACCGCCATACGGCCTGACGACTCTCCACCGCCGTGCGGAAGGCATCGTCCAGGAGGAGGTTCACCAGGCTCGGGTTCCGCTGATAGGCGGCCATGATGTCGTTCAGCAGGGTCGCGCGGATGATGCAGCCGGCTCGCCAGATCTTGGCGAGCTCACCCAGGCGCAGGTCATACTTGTACTCGTCCGAGGCGATCTTGAGCAGCCCGAGTCCCTGGGCGTAGGACGTGATCTTGCTGGCGTACAGGGCGTCCCGCGCCGCGTTGATCAGGCGCTGCCGGTCACCGCTGTAGCGGATCTCCGGGCCACGGATCAGACGGCTGGCGTTCACCCGCTCCCGCTTGAGGGCCGAGGTGATGCGGCTCTCCACGGCGGCGTTGATGGTCTGAAGCGGAGCGCCGATGTCCAGCGCGTTCTGGCTGGCCCACTTGCCGGTCCCCTTCTGCTGGGCCTCGTCCAGGATCAGATCCACCAGCGGGCGTCCCGTCCCCTCGTCAACCTTGGCGAAGACGTCGGCCGTGATCTCGATGAGATAGGATCGGAGCTCGCCGGTGTTCCACTCGGTGAAGATGTCGTGGAGTTCCGTTGCCGAAAGGCCCAGGCCACGGTGTAGGACGTCGTAGGTCTCGGCGATCAGCTGCATGTCGCCGTACTCGATACCGTTGTGCACCATCTTGACGTAGTGACCGGCTCCCCGTGGCCCGATGTACTCCACGCAGGGCTGCCCATCCTCTGCCTTGGCGGCGATGGCGCGCAGGATCGGGGCGAGGTGCTCCCACGCCACAGGCTGGCCGCCGGGCATGAGACTCGGCCCCCACAGGGCGCCCTCCTCTCCGCCGGACACACCCATCCCGACAAAGTTGAATCCCTCGCCATCCAACTCTTTGTTGCGGCGCTCGGTGTCCATGAAGAACGAGTTGCCCCCGTCTATCAGGATGTCGCCCGGCGTGAGGTGCGGCTTGAGGTGCGCGATGGCGGAATCCACCGGCTTGCCGGCCGGCACCATCATCAGGATCCGCCGGGGCTTCTCCAACGCCGCCATCAATTCTGCGGGCGACGAGACGCCGATGATCGCCTTGCCGGCCGCCGGCCCGGACAGGAATGCGCGGGTCTTGGCGGCATCCAGATCGTACCCGGCCACCGGGAAGCCGTTCCGTTCCATGTTGAGGGCCAGGTTGCGGCCCATGACCCCCAGCCCAACCACGCCGATCTTGTACATCATGGGTGTCTCCTGAACGCGCTGCGTTGCTGTCTTGCCTCTCGCCGTCCCGTCACCTCTTCCAGGGCGGAACCGCAGGCAAGAGCCTCTCGAACTCAGCGACGAGCGATGCTTCGTAGGCGCCGACAAACTCGCCGGCGAAGAACTTCCCGAGGCCCTCCTTGTAGAAGCGCTCCCAGGATGATTCCTCGTGCCCGGGATTGATGGGGAAGAACAGGGCCCCGTTGGCACGCGCGGCCTGCATGTCACCGGGGGCGTCGCCGACCATCAGGATGTGGTCGGACGGATACTTCCCCTTCGCCGCCAGGGCCAGGTGCTGCTTCTTGGTCCCCATCTCCTGGCCGGCGATGACACGAGCGTAGCGGGCGATGTCATGCTCTTCCCATTCGCGCGCCAGCGCCTCGCCGGGCGTGGCGCTGACCACCACCGCGTCCGCCTGCTTCTGCAAGGCCTCCAGGCTCTCCCGGACGTACGGGAAGGGAGGCACGCCGTGCACCAGATCGGCGATCGCCGCGTTGACGCCTTTCGCCCAGGCCAGAGCCAGGTCCAGTTCGGGATCGGGATGCTCGGCCATGTAGGCCTTCAGCCCGTCAGTACTCAACGGTTTTCCCGACGCGATGAATTCCCGCAACTTGGATGCCTGGCTGACCCGTACACGGCGAGCCTCGACTTCCGGCCGCTCCCGCAGCAGGTCGAGGACCATGACCAGCGCCGGCCAGCGATTGATGCCACGCCACTTGGAGTACAGATTGACGAACTCCCACGCTTCCCGCGCATACTTGGACACGGGCTGCAGGCTCCAGTGCTTGATGGTGCAAGGGCAAAAACACTCTTTGTGCTTGGTCTCCATGCTGTCGAAAGCACAGCCGTCCGAATCAATTCCCACGAAGAACCGATGCTGAGGTTGCATCTCAGCCAGCGCCTTGGCCCCTGCGGGAAAATCGCTCATGAGACTTTCTCCCCGTCGAAGTGAACCTATAGCAGTGCCTGAGTACTGCGTGCCGCAAATACAGTGACACGCATTTCTTCTCCCTCTCCCCGGGTACCCTCTGGGTGCGGTGAGGGCCGGGTGAGGGTGCAGTTCGGGTGGCTGCCCCCAGAAGGTACCCGATGGTCCCCCTCCCCCTCCCCGTCTCCCACACCGTGGAGAGGGGATCGAAACTGTGCGTCAGGACAATATGTCACCGTAATTCTGAAACGGAGCACTAAGCGTGATCAGAGCGTCCTGTGGATGCGCCAAGACGTTTTCCCTTGTACCAGAACACACCCGGAGACGCAAGGCTCGCGCAGAAATTGTGAGGCATCCGAGACGGACTTGCCGGGCCTCGGGCCGCCACGCAACCGAGATATGTTATTGAAAGTTCTTGACCGTGGCTTCTGACACGGCGGATGATTGTGTGGTTGCAGGTGGAGTTCGTCTTGCGCACCCGAACCCTGATCGCACGATATGGAGACGCCGTGGACCTCAGACAATGCGGTAAGTCGAACTTGAAGCTGTCGGCGCTGGGCATGGGCTGCTGGTCCTTCGGCGGCGGTGCGTACTGGGGGGAGACCCACCAACGGGACGTGGACGCGGTGGTGCGCCGGTCAGTCGAACTGGGCATCAACCACTTCGACGCCGCCGAAGCGTACAACGACGGGCGCAGCGAAGAGTCGCTGGGCCGGGCAGTGAAGGGGCTTCCCCGGGACAAGCTTGTCATCGGCACGAAGGTGTCGCCGTCGAACTGCTATGCGAAGACGCTGCCCCGACACTGCGAGGCCTCGCTCAGGCGGCTGGGGCTCGACTACGTGGACCTCTATATGATCCACTGGCCGATCCACCCGCACTCCATCCGCCATTTCACCAACGACGAGGCGATCATCAGGAATCCGCCGACGGTCGAGGAGGCCTTTGGCGCCCTCGCACACTTGAAGGAACAGGGAAAGGTCCGGTACATAGGCGTCAGCAACTTCGGCCCGGCGCGGTTGGAGGAAGCCCTGAGGGTCTGCCCCGACATCGCGGTGAACCAACTGGTCTACAGTCTGCTGACCCGGGCCATCGAGCTGGAGAGCCTGCCGCAGTGTCGCAAGCTCGGCGTGGGCGTGGTCGGGTACATGACCCTGCTTCAGGGACTCCTGGCGGATCTCTACCCCACGCTGGCCGACGTCCCGCCGTACCAGGCGCGATCGCGGCACTTCCACCGCAGTCGAAGTCCATTCTCGCGCCACGGCGAGGAGGGCGCCGAGGAGGAGACAAACGCCGTGCTCGCGGGCATCCGGATGATGGCGAGGGCATGCGGCATGACGATGGCGGAGATCGCCACCAAGTGGGCGCTGGCGGGGCAGGGCATCACCTGCTGCCTGATCGGGGCCAGGAGCATCCGGAAACTCGAGGGGAACGTCCGGGCGGCGGCGCAACCGCTCTCTGCCGGGATCATCGAACATCTCAACCGGGTCACGCAGCCGGTCCTGGAGAAGCTCGGCAACAGCCTCGACTGTTACGAGAGCTTCGACGACGATCGCACGCGCTGAAGGGCGGTCTCCGGCGAAATGCGCGACAGGCAGACTACCACCACGCACGTCCCAGCGGCTTCCTGATGACCCGGCCCCAGTCCTCACACCGGGACGGGGCGCCGCAGACGTTGACCATTGACAAGTCCCTGAAAGGGAGCCCGCGGTTCCGCGTCCTCCCCGCGTAAGGCGGGCTGGCCCGGCGACCGACCGAGCAAAGCGACCAGAGCCGGCATCGTTACACGAGAAGGCGTGACTCAACATCGAGGAGGCGCTGGCGGCCCTGCGGGCCCGGTAAGGGATAAACGAGAGAGGTAGTACCGGACACCAATTGCGGGATAAGTAATCAATTTACCGGAGGGACAGGTCAGATTCTTGGCGGTTGGTGGGCCGGGTGAGCGAGGAATCGATCTGTGTCCGTGCCTGCCCAGCCAACGCTGGCGATGAATTGGAGTGACGCCCTCACAGAGTCGAGGGCTTAGAGGTTAACGGGTATCCGGTACCATTTGTTGTCAACCACAAAATGCCCAAGAACAGGATCAGTGGCGGAAGCCTGCCTGCGGCGAGATTCTCTTTAACGGACGGACTGCCTTGACCGCCTCCCCCGCCGCAGGCCGTCTGCCAGGCGTCCGTGCTGAATCTCGAAGGGATTTGCTCGGGGGGGCAGCCCGCTGCCACGGACCCATAATTGTGCAACGGGTCACCTCTTCCACCGGCCACCGCATGAGGCGCTGGAGAGTGGGAATCAAATCAAGGGGATAGGTAGCGTAAGGAGAGTCCGCACGGAGTTTTTGCGGACCATAGCCGTAAGACTCACGCCACTCACGCTCGTGTAGTGTCGCCCTCGTACAGATCGAGGCCCGGCTGGGCGGAGAGCTCAGCTCCGCCGCTTGCGGGCACCGAATAACATCGTCGCCGGCGATGCGGCTCCGGCCGTCTGGCTCGTGCTGCCGTCCGTTGTGGACGCCGAACCCGGCCGTCCCCACGAGGTCGACTCGCGACCCACCCGGGCGAGCCGGAGGCGCCGAATGGCGACATCGGGGAGGAACAGCAAGAGCGCCAGCCCCAGGAGATACGGCCAGGCGGCGACCCAGACGCGGACCTTGCGCCGATTCTGGGCGAAGCTCTCCTCGGGGCGGGAAGGCACTGCCCCTCCCGAGAGCGTCGCCAGATCGTGCAGCAGTGACTCGTTCGCCGCGAGGGCGCGGAGCTCCGGTGAGTAAGGAACCACCAGGGATGCGACTTCGGAACCGACCAGCTTCTGGTCTCTTCGTTCCGCCACGCCCATGAGATAGGCTCCCTCGTCCGTGGCGGGGAAGGCGGCACGATACCGCCCGGGGCCCACCTGCTCAAGCGGGAGGACCCGCTGCGTCTTGTCCGGGAAGATCACCCCGGCGTTGGCGTCCAAGAAGTTCACGAACTCCCCCTTCTCGTCCATGGCCTCGACCTGGATCTCCCCGTTCGTCCCGCGTTGGACGACTGAGGTGACCACCTCCTTTCGCTGGGCCGTCCGCAGCGTCCAGCGCACCATTTGCCCGAAGAGCTTGTTGTACTCCTCCCATTTCACCCAGAGGATCCCCCATTTCGCCTTGGCATCCGAGGTGAAGGCCACCGAGCGGCCCAGCCCGTAGCGCCAGGCGGCGAGGACGGGATCCCGTTGATGCGAGACCAGGAGCGTGTCCGCCGTCGGTTTCGGTGTGGTGGACACATAGCCGCCCAGGGGCGGCGCCTGATTCCACGGGATGTCCTGGGTAATCTCATGGCCCGGAGAGACGAGCACGGGGCGGAACGGCTGCTCGATGATGGAGGCCTTGCTGGCCAATTGCGTCTCCAGGGTGAGGATCCGGGGAACGCTGTATTCGTCCTCCGTGTAGTAGAAGCGCCCCCGGCCCCAGCGGGCCAGATCGGTCATCACCTTGATATCCGAGTCCTTCCCAATGGCCACTGCGGAAACCGTGATCTTGTCCTGCTGCATCCGGCGCACCAGGCCCGCGAAGTCCGCCGCCTGCACCTCGCCGTCGGAGAGGACAATCACGTGCCGGAGGAGCGCCTGCCGGTCGTAAATCACCTCGTAGGCATCCTTGAGCGGCGGGAACAGGTCGGTCCCGCCGCCCGCCTTGATGGTGGCGATCGCCCTGACGATCTGGTCCTTGTCCCTGGCGGGCCCCATGGGCATGATCCACTCCCAGGCCGTGTCGAAGGCGATGACCCCCACCTCGTTCCGCTCGTCCAGCAGCTCCACCACGAGCTGGGCCGCCTCCTTGGCCAGATCCAGTCTGGTGTAGCGGGGGCTCACACTGGTCTCCATGCTGCCCGACCGGTCAATCACCAGCACCACCGCCAGGGAGGGGATCTCGACCTTTTGCCGGGCCTCCATGGTCACGGGCAGCGCCTCCTCGACGGGCGTGTGGTAGTACCCGCCCACGCCGAAGCTGTCCTCACCCCCCAGCATCACGAGGCCCCCCCCTTGGTCCCGGACGTAGTCGCGGAGGAGTTCCATCTGCGGTCGCGACACCCGGAGGGCGGAGATATTGCTCAGGAT
>JBIOJT010000176.1:0-9566 GCA_044451055.1 Methylomirabilales bacterium (SeqCode) | reverse complement strand
GCGCAGGGTCTTGTGAGTCGTCGTGGTGACCAGATCGCAGTGGGGGATGGGGGAGGGGTGCAGTCCCGCTGCAATGATCCCGGCGGGATGCGCGATGTCCGCCATGAGGCAGGCGCCGATCTCGTCTGCCACCTCCTTGAATGCGGCGAAGTCCAGCGTGCGGGGGTAGGCGCTTCCCCCCGTGACAATGAGCTTGGGGCGGTGCTCCTTGGCCACGCGCCGGACCTCGGCCATGTCGATCTGCTCGGTGGTCTTGTCCACGCCGTAGGCGATCACCTTGAAGAAACGGCCCGAGAAGTTGACCGGGCTGCCGTGGGTGAGATGCCCTCCATGGGCCAGGTTCAAGCCGAGAAAGGTGTCGCCGTGCTCCAGGACGGAGAAGTAGGCTGCCATATTGGCCTGGGCCCCGGAGTGCGGCTGGACGTTCACGTGGTCGGCCCCGAAGAGCTGCTTGGCCCGCTCAATTGCCAGCGTCTCGGCCGTGTCCACGAACTCGCAGCCCCCATAGTAGCGTTTCCCCGGGTATCCTTCGGCATACTTGTTGGTCAAGGGCGATCCCATCGCCGCGAGCACAGCCTCACTGACAAAGTTTTCTGAGGCGATCAGCTCCAGCTTGATCGCTTGGCGCTCCGTCTCAAGACGGATGACCTCTGCGATCTCCGGATCCACATCAATCAGTCGCTTCACGGGTGCTCCCCCCGTGCAACTGCGAGGTTCTCAACGCCTTCGTCGATCAAGGCAGTCTATCTTTGGGGCCGGTGCCTGTCAAGGAAAAGGCCGGCACGACGTGGAGAGCTTGGGGACTCGCCGAGGCCGCAGCTGCTCCCGGGAAATGTCTGCGCCGGAGATCACGGCTTCTGGGCGGACACCGGCCCCTCGGATGTTGGTCCCGTCTCCCCGGGAAGCGTCACCGTAAAGACAGACCCCCTTCCCGGCTTGCTCTCCACGCGGACCTGGCCCTGGTACAGGTCCACGATTCGCTTGACCAGCGAGAGGCCCAGCCCGGTCCCCTCGGTCCCCAGCTCCTTGACGTTGGCGGCCCGGTAAAACTCCTCGAAGATGTGCGGCATCGCCTCCGGCGAGATGCCGATTCCGGTGTCCGCGACGACGATCTTGATCTGGGTCTCATCCCCCCGGACTTCAAGCGACACCTTCCCTCCCTGAGGGGTGTACTTCACTGCGTTTTCCAGCAGGTTCCCCACGAGACGGTGCATATCCTCCTCGGTGGTGTGGAACAGGAGTGGGGTCTGCGGCAGGTCCAAGCCGACCGCCAGCCCGCGCGCCTCCGCCTCGGGTTGTACGATCTCGGCCACCCGACGCACCAGCTCGACCAGGTTCAGCTCCGTCTTCTTGTGCTGCGGCAGCCGATCCTTCAGCGCGCCCAGGGCCAGCAGGTCGCGTAGCAGCTCCTGGAGTCGGGCCATCCGGCGGGCGGCGCGGTCGATGAGGACCTGCTGCCGTTCCGTGAGTGTCCCCGCGTAGCCTCCCTGGAGAACCGCGAACTGCGACTGGAGTGCGGCGACGGGAGCCTTCAGCTCATGGGTCACTGCGAAGACGAAGCGGGACTTAGCCTCCTCCAGTTCCTGCAGCTGCCGGAAGGCGCGGGCGTTCTGGATGGCGGCGGCCCCCTGGCTGGCCAGGGCCATGAGAAACTCCGTCTCCTCCTTGGTAAAGTGGCGCACCTCGCCGGTATAGACCCGCAGCACCCCGATGGCTCGATCGAGCAACATCAGGGGAACGCTCAGGACGGAGCAGATCCCCTCCTTGCGCGCTTCCTCGGGATACTGGAACCGGGGGTCCACGGTGGCGTCCAGCAGGGCCATGGCCTTCCCCTGCAGGGTCAGGCGGTCCATTTCGCCGCGCTGCGGGTCCACCTTGCCCTTGGTGAGGTAGGCGTCGCTGAGCCCGTGGGCGGCGCTGACCTCTAGGAAGCGCCGTTCCTCGTCCAGCAAGCGGATGGAACTGGCCTTCACCCCCATGGCCTCGGTGGCCTGCCGGACGATGGTGGAGAGCACCTGGGACAGGTTGAGAGAGGAGTTGACCGCCCGGGAGGTCTCGTACAGGGTCCGCATCTTCTGGTACGCATCCTCCAGGTTCTGCTTCAACTCCGCCAACTCGCGCGTGCGACGCACCATCTCCCTGGTGATGGAGGTGGCGAGGTAGATGGAGACCAGGATAGCGCTGACGAAGAAACCCAGCGCGGCCATCAGGAAGGGCAGGCCCTGCGACTGCGGATCGTGGAACTCCGGGATCAGCAGGTGGGGGATGACTCCCCAGAATTCGAGCAGGGCCAGGCCCATCACGAGCAGGACCCCGAACGAGGCGAGCAGGAAGGCAAGCCGCGCCGGCAGCAGGATGCTCGCGACGATGGCGTTAAAGATGAAGTACGAGAGGGCCGGACTCTCGATCCCGCCCGTGTAATGGACCACCAGGGTCAAGGCGAGCCAGTCGAGGAGGATCTGGCAGGCGGCGAAGTGGCTGAAGGTCTGGATGGACGCGCCGTGATCGCCGCGCAAGCTCCTGAGCAGCCAGGCAAAGACGCTGTTGTAGGCCAGGATGGCGGCCCCGATGAGGCAGAGCTCCACCCAGGGGATGGTGAGGGAGAGCAGGTGTTTCGCGATCAGGGTGAGGAGGATGACCGCGGCTGCGGCCACCCAGCGCAGAGAGATGAGCCAGGACACTCGGGCGATGAGCTCGGCTTCCGAGGGGAGGCGGTAGCGGGCTGTCTCCACGCCTGGCCAGATCGCCTCGTGTTTCGCAGGCACGGATTCCCCTCTCGGAACCGCCTCCCGCAGCCAAAAGCCTCGCTCGCGACGGGACACGAAGGTGGGTCACGGTAGAAGGGCGAGCCCCTCCGCCCCGCGCCAACGCTCCGCCCTTCCCTTGCCCAACCGGGGACGCCCCAGGAGCTGGGGTGTCTCACCCCGCAGGACCGGCGCCCGCGGGCCTTACTTGAGCTTTTCCCGCAGCGTGGACAACAAGATCTCCGGCTGGATCGGCTTCTGGAACACTCCGTCCAGCCCGAGTTCCGTGTAGTCGGTGGCCATGAAGAACTCGTCGCCGGCGGAGCTCAACAGGTAGACCGGAGCGGTATTACCAAGCAGCCGAAGCTCCTTGACGAAGTGCGTCCCGGAATCGATCTCCTCCATCATGAGATCCACGATGATGAGATCGGGTTTGGTTTCCTTGTACTTCTTGAGCCCCGCCTCAGCCGAGTCCGCCTCTTCCATGAGGTAGCCGCTCGTTTCCAGGATTAAGCGGATGGTGTCGAGGAAATCCTGGTCGTCATCGATACAAAGAACGACGTGCTTTCCGTTTCTCATGGGCTGGTCCTCAAGTGTACCGGCGATTCGACATCTTGGTCCGCTGAGGCTAGCGTGTCAAAGCTGCACGCCTTCAACACAGGCGCGATGAAGCCGAGGGCTGCCGCGAGATTCTCCCGGGCTTCGTCGGACAGAGCCTCGCCGAATTCGTTGAAGCGGTAGCCGCGGATCCCGAGCGCGTATCCCTTGGTGTCGGCCTGGAAGAGGTCGCGGGCGAGGGCGAGCACGGCTTCCGGCTCGACGCTGTGGGTGCTGAAGCTGGTGTGCGCCGCGGGCTGCATCGCCTTGAAGGAGAAGGGTTCACGGCCGCCCACGGAGGCGTCGGCGAACACCACGTACTGGTGCGCGGCGGCCGCTGCGGCGTCCTCCACGGTCAGTTGATAATCGGCCTCCACCGTCACGCCGGGGATCTGGAGCCGCTCGACCGCCTCGGCCAGGGCCGGCCCTAGGCCGTCGTCGCACCGACCCGGGTTCCCATACCCGATCAGCAGGACGCTATTCGCCATCGGCTGGACCACCCCGGGCCTTCCGGTCCACGAGCCGCCCGTCGCAGTCCAGGATCTCCACGATCAGCGGCATCTTCCCCATGGCGTGCGTGGCGCAGGAGAGGCACGGATCGTAGGCGCGGATGGCGACCTCGATGCGGTTGAGGAGCCCCTCCGTGATCTCCGCGCCCGACAGGTAGTCGCGGGCCACGCCTTCCACCGCGCGATTCATGGGCGTGTTGTTGTTGGTGGTGGAGACGATCAGGTTGCAGCGGACCACCTGATCGTTCTTGTCCACCCGGTAGTGGTGGAACAGCGTGCCCCGCGGGGCCTCGATCAGGCCCACCGCCTCCTCGCGGCGCTCGCCCTTGACCACGAGATCGGTCCCCTGCAGGTCCGGATCGGCGAGCAGCAGCCGGATCTTCTCGGCCGCGTGCAGAAGCTCGATCATGCGCGCCCAGTGGTAGGCCATGGTGATGTTGTTCGGCTTGCCCCCGGTGAGGGCCATGAATTCCTTGCGGGCAGTTTCGGCCTCGGGTGTGTCGAT
The DNA here is from genome assembly GCA_044451055.1 of Methylomirabilales bacterium (SeqCode). Lineage (GTDB taxonomy): Bacteria > Methylomirabilota > Methylomirabilia > Methylomirabilales > 2-02-FULL-66-22 > 2-02-FULL-66-22. The sequence continues at coordinate 5,211 of JBIOJT010000176.1, read as the reverse complement.
GAAATCGCAGGCGTTGACGCGCGCCAGCGGCCCGACGCGGTACCAGCCCTGCTCGGGGCCCAGGGACTTGATGAAGGGGAACTTCATGTAGGACCAGGGCTTGACCTCCTCGGCGATGTAGTCGAGGTAGTGCTGGTAGTCGACCTGGTCGAAGATCCTGCGGCCAGCCGCGTCGATGGCGCGCAGGTTTCCGTGGTACAGGTCCATGGCGCCGTCGGATCTGACCAGCGACACGTGATTGGAGTCGAAGGAGCCGAAGTCCCGCAGCTCTTTCAGGTGCTTGGACGTGTAGTCCTTGGCGATGGCCAGGGCGCTGCGGGACCAGGCCAGGATCTGCTCGATGTCCCTGAGGAACCCGTCGCGCTCGGCGAGGGACAGGTTCTTGTTCACGCCGCCCGGAATCGCACCCGTCCCGTGGATCTTCTTGCCGGCGGTGGCCTTGATGATCTCCTGGCCGTACTTTCGCAGCATCACCCCCTGCACGGCGAGGTCCGGATGTTTCCTGGCCACGCCGATCACGTTGCGGACGGTCGGGTCGGCGTCGAAGCCGAAGAGCAGGTCCGGCGAGACGAGGTGGAAGAAGTGCAGGGCATGCGATTGGAGCATCTGGCCGTAGTGCATCAGGCGGCGTATCTTCTCGGCCGTGGGCGTGAGGTTCTCTCCGCCCACGATCCGGTCCATGGCCTTGGCCGCCGCCAGGTGATGGCTGACCGGACAGATGCCGCACAGCCGCTGGACCAGCACCGGCACCTCCCAGAACGGCCGGCCCTGGATGAAGCGCTCGAAGCCGCGAAACTCCACGACGTGGAGCCGGGCCTGCTTCACCTTCCGCTCCTCGTCCAGAAGGATGGTGACCTTGCCGTGTCCCTCGACACGCGTCACGGGTTCGATGACGATCTTCTTGGTGGCTGGGGCCGCAGTTCCCATAGTGATGTCTCCGCGCTCAATCGTACTTGATGAGTTCGTACGGCAGCGTGATGGGCTGCTGCTTGAGCAGTGCCGTCAGCGCCGCCCAGATGGCGTCGGCCGGCGGCGGGCAGCCCGGGATGTAGTAATCGATCTTCACCACCTCGCGGCAGGGGTAGACCTTGTCAAGCAGGAGCGGGAGGTCCGGGTCGTTCGGGTACTGGCCCGTGGGATTGTGCACCGTGGGGCCGTTCCGGTAGGCCTCGTCCAGGCACTCCTTGAGCGGGATGCCGTTCCGCATGGAAGGAATGTCGCCGCAAATGGCGCACTCGCCGACCGACACCAGGATGTCGCAGTGCTGGCGGAACTCGCGCAGCACGTGGACGTTCTCCTCGTTGCAACACCCGCCCTCGATGAGGCCGATGGCGCAGCGGCCGGAGAACGTCTTGATGTCATTGATGGGGGACTTGTCGAAGTCCACGAGCTCGATGAGCTGCAGGATGCGATCGTCGATGTCGAGGAGCGACATGTGGCATCCGAAGCAACCTGCCAGAGACGTCGTCGCCACCTTGGGTTTCGCCATGGCTGCGTTCCTCTCCGTCATCGGCCGCGCGCGGCCGGCCGGCCGGCCTCGATGTCTGCCCCGATCGGCTTGGCGTCGTAGAGCCGCTGGCCGACGGGTACCTGGTACCCCATGCGCTTGCGCAGGATCGCGCCGACCGGGCAGATGTCCACCGCCTTGTCCGCGCCGCCCAGATTCGTATCCGCCAGATGCGCCTCGGCGTTCACCCAGATCTTCTTGCCCTTGCCCCGGCCCACGAACTGGAAGACGTTCTTCCCATCCAGATCGCGGGAGGCCAGCACGCAACGCCCGCAGAGGATACAGCGGTTCCGATCGATGAGGACGTCGGGGTGGCTGGCGTCGACGTCCTGAGGGGGGAACTGGTACGGGTAGCGCGGGGCCAGGATGCCGAGGCGGTAGGCCGTGGCCTGCAGCTCGCAGTTGCCGCTCTTCTCGCAGAACATGCAGTAGTGGTTGCCTTCCACGAAGAGCATCTCCACGAGGCTGGAGCGATGTGTGTTGAGGGCTTCGGTCTCGTTCTCCACCAGCATGCCCTTGACGGCGGGCGTGGTGCAGGCCGCCTGGGGGCGGCCGTTGACCATCACCGTGCAGATGCGACAGGCGCCAAAGGGCCTCAGGTCCTTGTGGGCGCACAGGCGCGGGATGTAGATGCCCGCATCATCGGCCGCCTGGAGGATCGTCTGGCCTGGCTTCCCCTCGATCTTGACCCCGTCGATGGTGAAAATGAAGCTCTCGCTCATGGTGTGATTCCTTTGCTCAGCTCGCAAAGATTTCGGATGACCGTCCCGCCAGCTTCTCGGATTCCTGCAGGGCCGCGCGGATGTCGAAGGAGGCCAGACAGGGCTCGGCGGTCTTCTTCCGCAGCAGGGCCTCGTAGGCGGGACGGAACGCCTGGATGGTCGTGAGCACCGGGTTGGCCGCGGTCTGTCCCAGCCCGCAGCGGCTGGTCAGCTTCATGGTGCTGCCCAGCTCCTGCAGGTACTCCAGGTCCCCGATCTCCCCGCGGCCCCCGAGGATCCCCTCGAGCTTCTGCTTCATCAGCACGGTGCCGACCCGACAGGGCGTGCAGTAGCCGCAGTTCTCCTCGAGGAAGAACTCCATGAGCTTGAGGGCGACCTTGAGGATATCCCGGTTCGGGCCGAAGACCATCACGGAGCCGCCCGTCACCAGGTCATCGTAACAGATGGTCCGCTGAAACTCGGCCGGCGCCACCATCTGCCCCGAGGGGCCGCCCATCTGGACCGCTTGGGCGTCCTCGGCACCGACCATGGTGAGGAGATCGCTCAGCTTGATCCCGAAGGGGACCTCGTACACGCCGGGGCTGGAGCAGTCGCCGGATACGCTCAGCAGCTTGGTCCCGGTGCTGCCCCGGGAGCCGATCTCGGCAAACCAGCCGGGGCCGTTGTCCAGGATACGGGCAACGCAGCAGAAGGTCTCCACGTTGTTGACGGTGGTCGGCATCCCCAGGTAGCCCTTCTGGGCGGGGAAGGGGGGCCGGTCCTTCGGATCGCCGCGCTGGCCCTCGCAGGAGCTGATCAGGGCCGTCTCTTCGCCGCAGATGTAGGCCCCCGCGCCCATCTGGATGCGGATGTCGAAGTGGACATCCGGCTTGCCCAGGATGTTCCGGCCCAGGAGGTTCCGGTTGCGGCGCGACTGCAGCACGCTCTCCAGGAAGGCCCGCAGGTACGCGTACTCGCCGCGCAGGTACACGATCCCGAGTTCCGCGCCGATGGCGTAGCCCGCGATGGCCATCCCCTCGAAGACGAGATCCGGATTCTCGGTGAGGATCACCCGGTCCTTGAAGGTGCCCGGCTCGCCTTCGTCGGCATTGCACATGACGCACTTGCGATCGCCGTTCGCCCCCCGGGTGAACTCCCACTTCATCCCGGTGGGGAAACCCGCCCCGCCCCGGCCGCGGAGGCGCGAGGTCTTGATGTCGTTGATGACCTCGACCGGGCTCATGGCCAGGGCCTTGCGCAGTGCCGCCCCGGGGGTGAGGGGCGCCAGAACCACGGGACCCTCGCGTCGGACGTTGTTGTGGACCATTGAGTACACCAGAGGATGGGCGTTGTTGCCGTCGCCCAGCCGTCGCACCAGCCGGCGAGGATCGTCGGTTTGCCGCAACACCCGCACGATCTCGCGCGCCTTGTCGCTCGACAGGTAGGTCACGACGACGTCGTTGATCAACGCGGCCGGCGCCTGGTCGCACATCCCGATGCACGGGGTATGCTCCAGAGTGAGCTTGCCGTCCGGTGTGGTCTCGCCGAACCGGATGCCCAATTCTTCGGTGAAGGCCCGGGCCACCATCTCCGCGCCGAACATCTGGTCGATGATGTCGTTGCACAGGCGGATCACCACCTTGCCCTTCGGCTTCACGGACAGGAAGGCGTAGAACGAGACCAGACTCTCCACCTCCACGCGGGGGATCCGGACGGCCCGAGCGATGAGGTCGAGGGCCTGGCTGGAGACGCAGCCATATTTCCCCTGCACGGCGCGGGCAACGTCCATCAGGCGCGTGGGGTCATTCCCGTAGGTCCTGCAGATTTCTCGGATGTCCCTGGCAAGCTCAATCATGGACGACCTCACTGTGTGGGTATGAGCTTCCGGCGGCACGCCGGCCCGGCCACGGGTTTCGCGCCAACGGATCAACCGCACCGCGTCACGGGACGCGCCCCTTCCACCTCGATATCTTAGGCACCGGGCTTTCCATGCACAAGCGGCAAAGAGCAAATGTCTTGTGAAGCGGATCACGTATGGTCCGGTGGGGATTCCTGAGGTTCCGAGGACGGCGATGACGGACCCCCACTGGGGATCGAGCCGTTTGAGCGCCCGTGCCCGGGGCGTCAGCGAGCCGGGCTAGCCGGGGATTGGACCAGGGGGGGCAGATTCGTGTAGAGGGGGATCCCGTTGGCATCCACCCGCCGGTACACGGCAGAGAGGGAGGGAGCCGCCTCACCGACCTCGGGCCGGATCTTCCGCGCTGAGGCTCGGTTGCCAGCCTGGGCTGGGGGCACGTCAGGGTGCCCATAGAACCGGAGGACGCGGTTGACGTACTGCCGCGTCTCTCGATAGGGCGGGACCCTGTTGTAGCGGAGGACCACGTTTTCTCCGGCATTGTAGGCGGCCAGTGACAGGGGCAGTTGGCCGGGAAACAGGTCGTGCAGAAAGCGCAGGTAGCGGACACCGCCTCGAATGTTCGTCTCGGGGTCGAGGGCATTCGTCACGGCGTATCGCCCGGCGGTGCCGGGCATGAGCTGCATCAGACCCCGGGCCCCCTGGCGCGAGACGGCGCGCGGGTCGAAATTCGACTCGGCCTTGATGATGGCCCGGACGAGTTCGGGGTCGACCCCCTCCTCTGTGGCGATTCGATTGATGAGATCGGCATACTGCCCCCGCACGAGGTTCACGCCGTGCGGGAGCCCAAAGGCGGGAAGGAGTTGGAAGTACGGCTTGGTGGGGGCATCGGTGAAGTGCGTGGTGCCGGCCTCGTCCACGTACACGTAGATTGCCGCCTCGAGGGAAGCGACCGGGGCCAGCAACAACAGAGCTCCGGCGAGCAAGATTCGCAGTCTCGGACGCATCGGCCGGTAGCTATACCAGACCCCCTCTCGCCTGGCAAGGCGAAACTGGCGGGACACACGCATGGCTCGGCTGCTCCGGATTTTTCAAGGGGCAGGCGAGCGAAGGGCCCGGAGGGGAAACGGCCCGATCGAGTCGCGGAG
>JBIOJT010000175.1:0-9602 GCA_044451055.1 Methylomirabilales bacterium (SeqCode) | reverse complement strand
GAGGGTCGGCAGCTCCGAGATCTCCACGATGAAGATGTCCGGCGGGTTCCCGGCCATCACCGCCGTCTGAACCTTCTGGAGCGTGGGATCATAGTCGCCGGAATATACCGGGACGACCTCGATCCCGGGGTTCTCCTTGTTGAACTTGTCCGTCATGTCCCCGATGACCTTGGCCAGCGGCCCGGCCACCCCGACCGGATAATAGAACGTGAGTCGGATCAGCTTGCTGGCGGCGTCCGCCGGCGCGGCCGCGCAGGCCATAGCCATCACCAGGGCCAGCATTCCCACCACCCATCTCCCTCGCATGACGTCCCTCCTCTCTGCCCCCGGCATGATGCCGGGGGCTACGAGCTGCGCACCTGATCCTCCGCCGGGGCAGACCCGGCAACCTCACTGGTCACTGAGGCATCAGCCCTTCAGGCCGGAGAACATGAAGCTCTCGATGAACTTCCGCTGGAACACCAGGAAGATGCCCATCAGGGGCGCCGTGACGAAGACCGTGGCCGCCATGAGCAGTGTCCAGTCGGCGCCGCTTTCCTGCTGGACGAACATCCCGAGCCCGATGGTGAGCGTCCGCACGTCCGGGGTATCCGTCACGATCAGCGGCCACAGATAGTCGTTCCAGTGGCTCACCAGGCTGATCAGGGCGAACGCCACCAGGGTGGGCTTGGCCAGGGGAATCAGGACGTGCCACAGAAACCGCAACCCACCGCAGCCGTCAATGACCGCCGCATCCTCCAGGTCCCGCGGGATCTGCTTGAAGGCCTGCCGCAGGAGGAAGGTGCCGTAGCCGCTGGCAAAGAAGGGCAGCATCATGGCCACCCGGGTGTTGAGCAGATCCAGGCTCTTGAGCGTGAGGAAGTTGGGCAAGAACGTGGCGTGGATGGGGATCATCATCTGGATGAGGAAGAAGAGGAAGAGGATGTCCGCCCCCCGGAACTTCCGCCGGGCAAACACGTAGGCGGCCAGCGTGACCGTCACGAGTTGCACCGCCAGGATCCCGGACACCACAATGATGGTGTTGACCAGGAACACCCCGAAGGGGGCGCGGTCGAAGACTTCGGCGTAGTTGCCGAAGTTGATGGGCCACGGGATCCACTCGGGCGTGGGGGTGAACACCTCGGTGCGGAGCTTCAGGGACGTGGACAGCAGCCACAGGTACGGCGTCACCGTGACCAGGGCGACGAGGCCCAGCGTGAGATGGGTGGCCAGACGATCCAGGCGCCAGCGCCGGTTCCAGATGCGCAACTGCTCTCCCGCCGTCACTCTTTTGACCTCCCCAATCTCAATGAAAAACTGACAACCGACAACTGACAACCGGCCATTCCTGCCCGCGGCCCCGCCTGCTTGCCCCCCTTTGACCGATTTCCAGTTGCCAGTTTGAAATTTGACATTGGCATTCGCGCTGGTCAATTGTCGGTTGTCGGTTTGCCATTTCTCATTGCACCGGGGTGGATTGTTCCCGCCCCGGTGTCAGTCGGCCTCGTAGTACACGCGTCGCCCTACGTACCGGAACACCACCACGATGAGGACCAGCAAGAGGCAGATGAAGATCGTCGTCAGGGTCGCCCCCATTCCGATGTCCCAGAAGCGGAAGGCATTCTGGTAGATGTAGAAGGTGAGGACGTTGGTCTGGTCCGCCGGGCCCCCCTGGGTCATCACGAAGACCTGGTCGAACACCTGGAACGAGGAGATGATGGCCACGACGAAGACGAACAGGCTGGCGGGCGTGAGCAGGGGGAACGTGATCCTCCAGAAGCGCCGCCACGCCCCGGCCCCCTCGATGCTGGCCGCCTCGTACAGATCGGTCGGGACCGCTTGCAGCGCCGCCAGGTAGATGAGCATGAAGTAGCCAAAGTTCTTCCAGATGCTCATGATGATGATGGCCGGCAGAGCCCAGTGCCGATCGTACAGCCACTCGATGCGGGGCACTCCCAGGAAGCTGGTGTAGTAGTTGAACAGGCCGATCCCCGGGTTGAAGATCCAGACCCACAGCATCGCGGCTGCCACCATGGGAATCATGGTGGGGTAGAACAGGGCGACCCGGTAGACGCTTCGCACGCGACCCAGGTTCTGGTTGACCAGGACAGCCAGGAACAGCGCCAGGGCCATGGTCGTGGGGATGGTGCCCAGGGCGTAGAAGAGATTGTTGCGCAGGACCAGCCAGAAGAGCGGTTCCCGCCAGAGGCTCAGATAGTTCTCGAAGCCCACGAAGATTCGCTCGGGGTTGAGCACGTTCCAACGGAACAGGCTGAGGTAGGCCGAGAAACCCATGGGGTAGTAGGTGAAGAGAACCAGGAAAGCGAGCGAGGGGAGCAGGTAGACGTAGACCCCTCCTCCCTGGAGGCGGAAACGCCAGGTCGCCACGCGCGCCTGGTCCTCGGCAGAGAGACGCCCGGCACCCACTGCGCTGGTCGAATCCGGCATCAGGCTGCTTTCCACGTCGTGCGTACCGGCGCTTCGCGGATCGTACCGGTGATGCGAGAGACTCTCTCTCGCGAAGATGACACCGTGGTGAGCACCGGGTGACGAGTTGAAGTCAGGAGTCACTGTATCCGAAACCGCTGCCCCAGGGCAACCTCGTCCAGATACTCCTGGATCTCCCGGTCCATCCGCTGGCGATCCCAGCCCCGGATCTCTCCCATCCAGACCGCGATCTGTTCGCAGCAATCCTTGCCCAGGCATCGACTCGTGCCGATCCCCGTCCGGTGGAACAGGAGGTCTCGGAGCCTCTCCGCCAGTTCGTGCTCCACGGCGTAGACCAGCTGAGCGCGGATGTCGGGATTCTGCTTGCAGAGGCGCTCTTTGAGTTCCGGCGCTCGCTCGGCGATTTCCAGGACGGCCGTGTACCGCCGCCCATAGGTCTCCACCAGGTTTTGGATCTGGTCTGGATCCAGGCCGGTCCGCCGGGGAGAGGTCGGCCACGTCCGCCCAGAGGTGCGCCTCGACAGTGCCATCGCCGTCGGAGCCGTCCAGGGCCAGCCCATGCGTCCGGCACGGAACCGGACGGCCCAGCAGACGCCCCGCCCGGTCCACCGCCACTTCTGCCAGGCTGCGATAGCAGGTCAGCTTGGTCCCGGTGATGGAGAGGAAGGTGCCGTCCTCGCCCTCGGGGATCACCTGGTGCTCGCGCGAGACGGCCGAGGCGGATTTGCCCTCTTCGAACGCCAGCGGACGCACGCCCGCATAGGTGTAGGCGATCTCGTCCTCCCGGACGCGGGCGGTCGGGAACACCCGCTGGGTCTCCGTCAGGAGATACTGGACCTCCTCGCGGGTGGCCGCCAGTCGGTCCAAGTCTCCCTCGAAGTCGGTGTCGGTCGTGCCCACCAGCGAGAACCCCCGCCAGGGAATGACGAAGAACATCCGTTCATCCCGCTTGGCGGCGATGTAGACCGCGTGGCCGGTAATGCCAGGGAGCAAAAGGTGGATCCCCTTCGTCGTCCGGACACACCGCCGCCCCTGATCCACTCGGGCCAACCGGCGGACACGATCCACCCAGGGGCCGGCCGCATTCACCACCACCCGCGCCGTGACCTTGGCGCCCCCCCCGTTCAGGGCATCCCGCACCTCAATCTCCCACTCTCTGCTCTCGGCTCGCAGTTCTCGGCGCTCGGCTCCCCCGCTCCGCTCCGCGGTCCGGGGCGGAGTCGAGGCGCGGCTCTTTATCGCCGTCACCTCGGCATAATTGAATGCAGAGGCTCCCCACCGCCTGGCCGACAGGACGTTCTCGAGGCAGAGCCGCTCCGGGAAGAGCAACAGGTCATCGAAGTAATACCCCGCCCCTACCAGGTCGCGGGGTTCGAGGTGGGGCTCGCGCCGCAGGGTCTCTTCTCGCGACATGGTCCGGTAGTGTTCGGTCCGCTTTCCCGGCGTGAGCAGATCGTAGAGCTTCATCCCCACGCGGATCATGATCATGCCGCGCTTCGCCCCCCGATAGACGGGGATGACGAACGGCAGCGGCCGGACCAGATGGGGGGCCAGGCGCTGGAGGCGCTCCCGCTCTCGCAGCGACTCGCGCACCAGCCCAAAGTCGAAGAGCTCCAGATAGCGGAGGCCACCGTGAATCAACTTCGAGGAGCGGCTGGTGGTGCCGAAGGCGAAGTCTTTCCGCTCCAAGAGCAGGGTGCGATATCCCCGGAGGGCGGCATCCCGCGCGATGCCTGCACCCGCCATTCCGCCGCCGATGACGACGACGTCAAATGCCTGTCCGTGGATGTTTCCGAGTCGCGCGTTCATCCTGTCTTTCGCCCTTTTCCAGGGGGAAGCGCTTCATCTCTGCGGTATCCCCACAGGCTCGTCTGGCTCGTGGAGACCGCCACCGCGCCTGCGCCGAGGACGGCCTCCACCTGGGGCCCAGTCCGGATCAGTCCTCCGGCAATCAACGGGGGCAGGGCCCCGCGTGCGGCCAGCTCTTGAGCAATGGTTGGCAGAATCACACCGGGTAATACCTCTACCGCGTCCGGGGCGGCCTTCACCACCGTGGGAAGCCCCGCCGCCAGGGATTCCGAGTCCAGGACGAAGAGTCGCTGGACCGCGATCAGCCCTTCCCGCTTCGCGGGACTGATTAAATTGGAGCGTGTCGTCAGGATGCCATCCACGCCCACGTGCTCGGCCAGGAACCGGACGCCCGCCTCGTCCCGGCCGACGCCCTTGATCAGGTCCACGTGCGCAAAGATCAGCCGTCCTTCCGCGTGCGCCTTGGCCACGCTGTCCTGCAGGGCAAAGATATCCTCGCCCAGGATGAACAGCACGCCCACCCCGTGCCGGATCGCCGCCTCGACCTGCGCCGAGTCCCGCAGGCCGGCGATCACCGGCCGGGTTTTCAGACCCTCGAAAAAGCGCGTCCGAACGTTTCCCATTCCCGGCCCATAAACAAAAAACCCTAACAAAAGACGATCACACGGATCGTCCCTCGTTAGGACTTTCTCATTCTCTCCGCCCTGGCGAGGACCCCGATCGACGTCGGCCCCTTATTCCTGAGCGATTTATATGCCCACCCCTACCCCATGTCAAGGCGAATCGCCGGATCCCGGGGAATGGTGTCTGGAAGGGGTACCGGCCTATTCTCCTCGGGAGTTTTCCCTTGGCAAGCTTCGCGCGGCTATGGTAATTTTCCTATCATTATTGGCAGGGTAGTGAGATTATCCTGCTAGTCGAGGCTGCTCAAGGTCGTAGTGCCGCGGCGAGCGCCTGACGTAGCAGATGGGGGGGTTCAGCAGCCTGGTAGGGGGTGCCATCATGTCTGGACACAGCAAGTGGGCCAGCATCAAGCACAAGAAGGCCAAGGTGGATGCGCAGCGCGGGCGCGTGTTCACCAAGCTCATCCGTGAAATGACGGTGGCCGCCCGCGTGGGCGGCGGGGACCCCGGGGGGAACCCACGCCTCCGCACCGCCGTCTTGGCCGCCAAGGCGGTGAACATGCCCGCCGACAACATCGAGCGGGCCATCAAGAAAGGCACGGGCGAGCTGGAGGGCGTGACCTATGAAGAGATCACCTACGAGGGCTACGGGCCCGGCGGCGTGGCCGTCCTCGTCGAGGTGCTGACCGACAACAAGAACCGAACCGTGGGCGAGATCCGCAAGGCCTTCTCCCGCCACGGCGGGAACCTCGGGGAAGCCGGGTGCGTGGCCTTCCTGTTCGAGAAGAAGGGCTCCATCCAGGTCGATGCCGCCAAGGTGGATGAGGACAGGTTGATGACGATCGCCCTGGACGCCGGCGCCGAGGACATGCAGCGCGAGGAGGGCATCTTTGCCATCACCACGGTGCCGAAGGACTTCGAGAAGGTGCGGGACAAGATTGTGAAGAGCGGGATCCAGCCCCTCACGGCGGAGATCACCAAGCTGCCCAAGAACACCGTGAAGCTCGAGGGCAAGCACGCCGAGCAGATGCTGCGCCTGATGGAGGAGCTGGAGGAGCACGACGACGTCCAGCACGTCTCCGCGAACTTTGACATCCCCGAGGAGATCATGGCGGCGTTGACGGCCTAGCCTCGATGCCGCAGGCTCGACGCTAAAGGTCCGATGGGCCGGAGTTGCCGCTTGGCTGCTGCACGTCCCGCATGCGAGTCTTAGGCATCGATCCAGGGACGGTGACCACAGGCTATGGCCTCGTGGAACAGCGGGGCGACACCCTCCAGGCCGTCACCTTCGGCGCCATCACCACCCGGGCCGGCCTCCCCTTCGCTCAGCGCCTGCTCCGCATCCACCAGGAGCTTCGCACGCTCTTGACCCGCACGCGCCCCGACTGCGCTGCCGTGGAGGCGGTGTTCTTCGCCAAGAACGTCCAGAGCGCCCTGCGGCTGGGACAGGCGCGGGGCATCGCCCTGTTGGCCCTGGCGGAAGAATCGGTCGAGATTCACGAGTACTCGGCCCTGGAGGTCAAGCAGGCCATCACCAGTTACGGCCGGGCGGGCAAGGAACAGGTGCAGGAGATGGTCCGCCTGCTCCTGGGCCTCTCGGAGGCGCCAACCCCCGTCGATGCCGCCGACGCCTTGGCCGTGGCCATCTGCCACCATCACGCCGCCCGGTTGAAGGAGCGGTTGCGGGAGCGCTGAGATGATCGCCCAGATCCGGGGCCGGCTGGCCAGCAAGGAACCCCATCGGGTGGTGGTGGACGTGAACGGCGTGGGGTATCAGATCTTCATCCCCCTGTCCACGTACTACCGACTGCCCGACATCCCGGCGGAGGTCTTCCTGCACACCCACACCCACGTCCGCGAGGACGCGATCCAGCTCTTCGGGTTCCACACCCGGGACGAGCAGACCCTGTTCGAACTCCTCCAGGGCGTGTCGGGGATCGGCCCCCGCCTGGCGACCAATATCCTGTCCGGGATCTCCGTCGAGGAATTGGTGCCGGCCCTCTCCGAGGGCAACCTCACCCGGCTCCGCGCGGTCCCCGGCGTGGGGAAGAAGCTGGCCGAACGGCTGGTGGTCGAGCTGCGGGAGAAGGTGGGCACCGCCCAGCTCGCCCCGCCACCCACGGCTCCTGCGGGCCCGGCGCCGCCCATGGACCGCGCTCTCGACGACGTGGTCTCGGCCCTGGTGAACCTGGGCTGCAATCGGAAGGAAGCGATCAAGGCCGCCGAGGCCGCCCGGCTGGACCTGGGGCCCGCGGCGGATTTCGAGAAACTGATCAAAGCCACGCTCCGAGGGCTCAGCGAACAACGCTAGCCCTCGGCAACGCAAAACCGACAACGGACAACTGACAACCGGCCAATGACCGGTGTGTCATTCTCGGTTGTCAGCTTTACAGTGATTATGGCCGATCGCATCACCACCCGGCAACGCCTCGCCGAAGATCAGCAGGTCGAGCAGACTCTCCGCCCGACCCGGTGGGACGACTACGTCGGCCAGCAGAAGGTGAAGGACAACCTCCAGGTCTTCATCCAGGGCGCGCGGGTGCGGAACGAGGCCCTGGATCACGTCCTGTTCTACGGCCCACCGGGCCTGGGCAAGACGACCCTGGCCTACATCATCGCCTCGGAGCTGGGTGTGAACATCCGCCCCACCTCCGGCCCGGTGATCGAAAGGCCGAAGGACCTCGCGGCCATTCTCTCCAACCTCCGGGAGCGGGATGTCCTGTTCATCGACGAGATCCACCGCCTCAACCCCACCGTGGAGGAGACCCTCTACCCGGCCATGGAGGACTACAAGCTGGACCTCATCATCGGCCAGGGGCCCAGCGCCCAGACGTACAAGCTGACCCTGCCCCACTTCACCCTCATCGGGGCCACCACGCGAGCGGGGCTGCTCACCTCACCGCTTCGGGACCGCTTCGGCGTGGTGCAGCGGCTGGACTTCTACGGCGAGGACGACCTGCTGAAGATCGTCACCCGCTCGGCGGCGATCCTGAATGTCTCCGTCACCCCGGAAGGAGCATCGGAGCTTGCCAAGCGCTCGCGGGGCACCCCGCGGGTGGCCAATCGGCTGCTGCGAAGGGTGCGGGACTTCGCCCAGGTCCTGGGAGACGGCACGATTGACCGGGGCGTTGCCCACGATGCGCTGAACCGCCTGGACGTGGACGAGCGGGGATTCGACGAGATGGATCGCCGGATCCTGCAGACCATCATCCAGAAGTTCTCCGGCGGCCCGGTGGGGATCGAGACCCTGGCCGTGGCCGTGGGCGAGGAGAAAGACACCATCGAGGACATGTACGAGCCGTTCCTGATCCAGCTCGGCTTCCTGGCGCGAACCCCCCGCGGGCGAACGGCCACGCCGCTGGCGTACGCGCATTTCCAGGTCCCCCCGCCGGCGGGCCCCCAGGGCGAGCTGTGGTCCGGCGCCCCCAAATGATCCTGAGGGACCTCTGTAACCACAGATTTCGCAGATTACGCAGACTACCGACAGGGACATGAGCATGGTTCCGGGAATGGCCTCGCTGGGGAAGATGCTGATCCTGTTCGGCGTGGTCCTGGCCCTGCTGGGCGGGCTGCTGCTTCTGGCCGGCAAGATCCCCTTCCTCGGACGGCTGCCCGGGGATATCGTCATCCGCCGCGAGCGCTGGAGCTTCTACTTCCCCCTGGCCACGAGCATCGTGATCAGCATCCTGCTGACCCTGCTCTTCTCGCTGTTCAACCGCCGATGAGCAGACGGCGAGTGTCCCGACCAGGGCGGGCCTTCGCACTGGCGGCGCTGGCGGTCTGCAGCATGGGGATTCCCGGCCGGGCCGTCGCCGAGATCCCGGCTGTTCGCGTGCTGGTCGCCGAGGGACGGACGAGCCTCACGGTTGCAAGCGGAGGAGGCCTCACGCTCACCGATGCCTCGGGACAGCGCATGCTGGCCCAGCGTGGAGGCCGCGAACCCCTTCGCCTCCTCCTCAAAGGCGACATGGTCGTGATCCGCGAAACTGGGATCTCGGCCTCCACGGTGATCGTCTGGCCGGGCCGCCTTTCGACGGTGGATCTCGAGGGGCAAGCCTACCGCGGACGCCTGGAGGTCCGCCGACTGAACGGGGCCCTGGCGGCGGTGAATGTCGTGGACCTAGAGGAGTACCTCCAAGGCGTTCTCAAGGACGAGATCCCGCCGGGATGGCCGGCCGAGTCGGCCAAGGCCATGGCCGTTGTGGCCCGAACCTATGCGGTGTATCAGATGGAGCAGAACCTCGGGGGCTTCTTCCACCTCCGGGCGACCACCGCGTCCCAGGCGTACGGTGGCGCGACGGGGGAGGATGCCCGCACCTCCGGGGCGGTGCAGGCCACCCGGGGGGAGATCCTGACCTTTGGGGGCCAACCCATCCCGGCCTTCTACCATTCGTGTTCGGGCGGGGCCACGGAGGATGCGCTGGACGTATTCGGTCCGAACTTCGACACCGTGGTCGGGGTGAAGGACGATTTCAGCCTCAGTTGCCCCTACGTTCTCTGGGTCGAACGGCTCTCTGCCCAGCAGATCGAACGAGCCCTTCAGCGGGCTGGTTATTCCATCGGCAGACTCCTGGGCATCGAGGACCTTTTGCGCAGCCGAACGGGACGGATTCTTCGGCTGGCGGTCTATCACAGCCGGGGAACCCTGACCCTGGAAGGCAAGCGCTTCCGCGAGGCGCTGGGGAACGATCTCATCCGCAGCACGGATTTCGAGGTCCGCACGGATTCCGGCGGGTTCACCTT
>JBIOJT010000174.1:0-9661 GCA_044451055.1 Methylomirabilales bacterium (SeqCode) | reverse complement strand
GGGTGGACACGTGGCTGGGGTGTGAAGGCGGGTGGAAACGTAAACCGGAAGGTCGCGCCGGCCGGCAGGGCATAGCCCGGCTCGACCGGATTGGAGGACTTATCGAAGACCACCCACGCCTCGAAGGGGCGGCCCTCCGCTAGTCCCTCGCTGGTCATGGGTTGATACCCGATCGTCGCGGAAGGTTCCGCGGCCTGCCCGGTGGCAATCGGCAGCGTGACCGCCAAGACGAATGCCACGAGCCAGAGTGTAGGCAGAACCCCTGAGAACCACCCCGATGGCGCAACCATGCGTCCGTGGGCGGCACCCTGCATCGCTCGATGTCGCATGACCTACTCCTATTGGCTTTCCGGGCACCAGGCTAACCCTGAGGATGGCCCCCTCTTCGGAGCTCCTCCAACTCCTGGCCCAGGTATCGCAGCCGACGCTCCAGCAGGTCCCGCTCTTCCTCCAGGCTCTGCACGTACTCCTCCCGCGAGGGGAAGGCAGGCCGCTCCTCCTCCGGGGCATGTCCGTGATGGTGGGAATGGCAGGAGCCATGGTGGCGTTCCGGCTGGCATCCGCAATGGTGCTGGCCCGAATGACAGCAGCAGTCGTGGTGCCCGCCGTGGCATCCGCAGTGGTGGTGCCCCGAATGACAGCAGCAGTGTGAGTGACGCTCACAGCAGCAGCAGGACATGGTGATCCCTCCTCCGTTTACCTCCGTTGTTCCACCGGGCCCGGTACGCGAGCGGCCCCCGAGATCTTGGGACCCAACGCGCTTACGTATCGAAGTGACAGGAAACGCCCCTATGCTCTCCCCCGAAGGCCTGATTTTCAATCCTACTTCAGGGCATTAGATCAGGGCCAGGCCCCGCCTGATCGGGAGCGCCACCTCAGCCATCGCGTGCGAGCAGCACGGGCGCGCACGACGACCGCACAGATCCCCTCCACCCAGTTGATCTCATCGCGGTCCACTCGGGCGCTGGGCGCTTTGCTTCGCGCCGGCCGGCTGCGAAGGCGGCTGCCCAGGAGACGGCGAATTCTCCGAAGTGCTGGCCAGCCGGCGAGCGGACACCCGGGCTCCCTCCTGCGCAGAATCACCGGGGTTTATGATGACAAGATCGCCCTCCCGCAGTCCTTCCCGCACTTCTGTCTGGGCCCCGTAGTCCCGGCCCAGAACGACCGGCTGCAGGTGCACCACGTCGTTTCGCACCATCGCAACCAGGGTCCCCGTGGACCGCGTGATCACGCAGTCGCCTGGGATGACGATGGGGGGCGTCGCGCGGACTTCGTTGAAGGTGACCGTCGCGTACGTGCCGGGCAGGAGCGCGCCGTTCCGGTTCTCCACCTGCACTTCGGTCAGCAGCGTGCGGGTCGCGGGGTCGACCGCATGGGTCGTGCGGACAACGTCTCCCCGAAATACCCGTCCCGGGAGCGAATCGAAGTGCAGCTCCACGGCCTGACCGATGGTGATGTACCGCGCGTCGCTCTCGGGCACGCTCACGAAGATCCGCAGGCGGTCGAGGTTGGTCACGTCGAACATTTCGCCGCCTTGCGCCCCGGTCCCTGTGGTGGGCAGCGCCGCGCTGGCGGGGGTCGTCGCACCCAGGCTGCTGCCGCTGGCCGAGATCAGCGACCCCACGTCGATGTTGCGCGCGGTCACAAAGCCGGCAAACGGCGCCGTCACTCGCTCATAACCCTGCAGCCTGAGCAGGCGACTCAGGTTGGCCTTGTTCGCGTTGATCGTGTCTTGCGCGGCTTGAATATTGGCCTGGGCGACCTTGGCGTTGGCTTCCGCCGTATCGGCATCCTGCCTCGAGATCGCGCCATCCTCCAGCAGGCTCTGGTAGCGCTCCCACGTCACGCGGGCCAGCTGCGCCTGGGCTTGCACCTGCAGGAGCGCGGACTCGCTCTGCTGCAGACTCGCGCGCGCCTGGTCCACCTGCTGATCGAGATCAGGCGCTTCGATGATGGCGAGCAGTTGTCCGGCCGTCACCCGATCGCCGATGTCCACGAGGCGCTTGCTGATATACCCCGAGGCCCGCGCGTAGATCGGCGCTTCCATGAGCGCCGTCGCCGTTCCGGGCAGGGCCAGCTGCACCGTCGCCTTCGACCGGGTCGCGGGAACCACCGTGACCACGGGCGCTTTCGTCGCCTGCCGGACGACCTGGTCCGCGAGCGCCTGGCTGCCCCGGAAGCGCGGGAGAATGCCCAGATACAGGAAGACCCCGAACGCGAGAAGCAGGAGGACGGCGAGCCCCAGCACCGACTTCGCGGAGCGCAGCTCGGTTCGTCCTTCCGGGAAACCGAGCCCGCGGTCCTCCTTCGTCACTCCGGCCCATGGGGGCCTCGCGGGAAGCGTCTCGCCGCTACCCGTGTCGGGAACTGGCGATGGACTGTGTGTACGCATACCGCACCTCTTGCCGCTACGCGGCGTGCGACCCGCTTTCCGGCAATGGTTCATGCCACTCGAGATCGATTGCCTTGTCCCAGTCGATCGGGGCTTTCTTCCGGAACAGCGTGTAGCAGACGGGCACGATAAGCAGGGTGGTGAGGGTCGCAACCAGCAGCCCGCCAATCACCGCGCGACCGAGCGGCGCGTTCTGCGCGCCGCCTTCCCCCAGCGCCAAAGCCATGGGCAGCATGCCAGTAATCATGGCCAGCGCCGTCATGCACACGGGTCGCAGGCGGGTGTACCCGGCCGACAACGCGGCTTCCAGCGGACCCTTGCCGGCGGCGCGCTCGTCATTGGCAAATACCACCAACAGAGTGCTGTTGGCGTGAGCCACGCCGACGGACATGATAATGCCCATCAACGAAGGAATGCTGAACGTCGTCTGTGTAATGAAGAGACTCCACACCGTGCCCGCCAGCGCTCCGGGGAAAGCCGTTAGGACAATGAAGGGATCCAGCCAGGACTGAAAGTCGACAACCATCAACAGGAATACCAGAAGCACGGCGAACCCAATGCCGATCTCCAGCCGCTGGAAGGAGCTGCGCATCGTTTCCACCTGGCCACGCATGACCAGCCACGAGCCGCGCGGGAGCTGGCCGGATCTCGCCTCGGTGTCCAGGATTTTCTGAATGTCCGCCGCGACCCCGCCCAGGTCCCGGCGGTCCATGTTGCAGAGGATATCGTAGACCGGCTGGACGTTGTAGTGACTCACCAGATCCGGCGCCGCGCTGCGCTGCAGGCTGGCGACGTTGGAGAGCAACTGCGTCCCCTGCGAAGTCCCGCCGGTAGCGGCAATCGGTGTGTTGAGCAGGGTGTTCACCGAATCAACCAAGCGCTGCGGGGTCTGCACCGTCACCTGGTAATTGACGCTGTTCGCGGGGTTGAGCCACTGGTTGGGGGCGGTCTGGTAGCTGCCGCTCAGCGAAATCAGCACGTTCTGGGCCACGTTCTCCTGGGTGAGCCCGAGTTGCTGCGCCTTGGCCCGATCCACGGTGACGCTAAATCCCGGGTGGTCGACCACCTGCTGAACATGCGCGTCCGCCACGCCCGGAACCTGGCGGATGCGAGCAAGCAGGCGCTGGGCGACCGCATAGTTTTGCGCGGCGTCCCGCCCCACGACCTGTACGTCGATGGGCGCGGGGAGCCCGAAGTTCAGGATCTGCGTCGTCATGTCGGCCGGGGTGAAGAAGAACTGCTCCTCCGGAAACTTCGCCGCGAGGTCGGTCCGGAGGCGCCGCACGTAA
The DNA here is from genome assembly GCA_044451055.1 of Methylomirabilales bacterium (SeqCode). GTDB lineage: Bacteria > Methylomirabilota > Methylomirabilia > Methylomirabilales > 2-02-FULL-66-22 > 2-02-FULL-66-22. Next base: position 5,980 of record JBIOJT010000174.1, on the reverse strand, counting down.
TCTTGCGTCGGCCCGTGGCGCCCCGGGTTCAGGGCAATCAGGATTTCGCCATCGGCGCTACTGATCGTCGGCGAGACGCTGAACGCCATGTTTGTTCCGATAGGGAGTCCGATGTTGTCAATGATGACTTGCACCTCGTCCGGCGGAATCAGGCGGCGGATCTCCGCCTCCACCTGCGCGAACACCTGCGCCGTGGCTTCGATGCGCGTCCCCGCCGGACACCGCACATGCAGCTGCATCTGCCCGGCGTCCACGGAGGGGAAGAAGTCTTGCCCGATAAAGGGAATGAGCAAGAGAGTTGCAACAACAAATACGGCGAACAGGGCGAGTACGAGCCGGCGGTTGCGCAGGGTCCAGGCCAGCAGGCGTCGATAGCGCTCGCGGAAGATCTCAAAGTAGTCGTTGAAGGCGAAGTGAATCCGCCAGATCCATCCGAGGGCGGCGCGGTGCGAGCCGTGGGCGCCTTCCTCCGAGGCATAGATCGGCACCTCGGGCCCGAGCATGTAGTGCACCATGGTCGGCACCAGCGTCCGCGAGAGGACGTAGGAGGCCAGCATCGCGAAGACGACCGCCAGGGCGAGCGGGGTGAACAGGTAGCGCGCCGCTCCAGTCAAAAGCACGACTGGCAAGAAGACAATGCAAATGGAAAGCGTGGAAATGAAGGTGGGCACCGCGATCTGCTGCGCCCCATCGAGAATGGCCCGGGTCAGCGGCTTCTTCATGGCCATGTTGCGGTGGACGTTCTCGATCTCCACGGTCGCATCATCCACCAGAATGCCGACGGCCAGCGCCATCCCGCCCAGGGTCATGATATTGATGCTCTCGCCGAGCGCGCTCAGGATGATCTGGGACGTGAGAATCGACAGCGGGATCGAGGTGCAGACAATCAGGGTGCTCCGCCAGCTCCCGAGAAAGACGAGGATCATGAGGGCCGTCAGCAGCGCCGCAATCACGGCCTCGCGCACCACGCCATCAATCGAGGCGCGGACGAAGCGCGACTGATCGAAGAGCGGGGTGATTTGCAGGGCCTTGGGCAGGTTCGCTTCGACGCGGGGCAGGGCGGCCTTGATCGCCTTCACGATGTCCAGCGTCGAGGCCTGGCCGTTTCGGAGCACGGTCAGCAGCGCCGAGGGCGTGCCATTGGCGCGGACGAGATTGGTCTGCGGGAGATACCCGTTGCGGACCTGCGCCACGTCCTTCATCAACACGACCGCGCCGTTTGCGGCGCGAATGGGGAGGTCGTTCAGCCCGGCAACCGTTAAGGGGCTGCTATTCAGGCCGACGAGATACTCGCGGTCGCCCATCTTGGCCGATCCCGCGGGCAGGATGAGGTTCTGCGCGGAGAGCGCGTTCGAGGCGTCCGCGGGGGACAGATGCCGGGCATCCAACTGCTTGGGAAACAGATCCACCATGATTTGGGCTTGCTTTCCGCCGTAGGGCGGGGGAATGGTCGCCCCCTGCACGGTGGCGAGCTGCGTCTTGATGAAGTTGAACCCCAGGTCGTACAGCTGCTGCTCGCTCAGCCCCTCGCCCGAGAGCCCGAGCTGGAGCACCGGGACAGAGGAGGCATCGTACTTGACGATCTGCGGCGGAAGGGTGCCCGGCGGCATGAATCTCAAATTCGTTTGCGAGATGGCGGTCACCTGCGCAATCGCCAGATCGATTTTGACATTGGGGTGGAAGTAGACCCGGATGACGCCGACCCCGTTGTACGATTGCGACTCCATATGGTCGATGTCATTCACCGTGGTCGTCATGGAACGTTCGGAGATGGTGATGATGCGGTTCGCCATATCCTCGGCCGAAAGCCCGTTATAGTTATAGATCACGCTGATGACGGGAATATCGATATTCGGGAAGATATCCTTGGGCGTCGTGGAAGTGGCGGAGATGCCCAGGATAAAGATCAGCAGAGACAGCACGACAAAGGTGTACGGCCTTCGGAGGGCTAACCGAACAATCCACATCGCGTTTCAACTCCAATGCTTACCTACCCGTGCTGTTTGCCGAACGCAGTCCGCCCAAGGCACGACCGGCACGGGCGCCACTCTGCGCGGGCGTCTTCGGAACCGTTCTCCTCGATCCCCGCGGTCCCCGGGCGCCTGCTGGCGCGGAGGACCTATGCGAGCCCGGCAAGCGAAACCGTCACATGGGGCCCACGGTCTTCTTCACCGCGTCCGCTGGGCGTCCCGTGACGGCGACGGCCCGGATTCCCCTCCCCTTTATGAGGTCCACGATCCTCGGCCCAGGGCGGCAGCTACGAGCACCATGACGCCGCCCCATCGCCCCCCCAGGGGGGCCGGAGGCCCGGCGCGTTGCCATCGCGGCCCAGCCCTACAGTGTGTGCGGCGGGGCTCAGCCATTTCCTGGTGCCTGGGAGCGGCCGCTCGGTGGTCTTGCCCGGACACGTCCGTCCCAGGCCGAGCTACCGCTGCCCGTCTGGCGCGGGGGTGACACCCAGCTGCGCCATGGCGGTCAGCCCCATCCGCAAACCCAGCGGCAACGCCGGGCACTTGTGTCCATGAAATCGTAACCCGAACTCCAACAGAACCTGGCTTAGCATGATGACTCTCCTCCAAGACGCCCTGCCCTACGTTAACAGCCTTCTGGTGCGATGAGCCAGAATGCTCCCCGCCTGCTCAGGCGGGAAGCGCCGGCACAGACCGCGACTCCGTTCCCCTCCAGCATCACTGAAGTCCTCACGCCTTCCATTCCCTCCTCTCCCTCCTCCCCTGCAGAGGCGGATTGAGACCCACCGGGACAGGGAGAGGGCCTCCGCACGCGCGCCATCATGCGGCGAGCACCCGGAGCTCGTCCTTGGTGATCCCCTCCACCCAGAGGAAGAGGAGCCCGAGCCCCATGGTCACGCCGCGGCTCACGGCCCCGAAGAGCAGGGCGGTGGCCACCGCGGTTTCCTTCGACACTCCATAAAAGCCCAGCAGGACCACCATCCCGGCCTGAAAGCCGCCCCGGATCCCCAGCGACCTGCTCAGGAACATCAGGAAGGAAAGGGACACCAGGAGAAAGGGGTACGCGGTCCAGGGAAGGCGCAGGCCCAATGCGCCGGCGAGCCAGTAGTATTCGATCGGAGCAATGGCCGTCCTGCCCATGGCATACGTCAGGAGGAAAGCGCGATCTCGCCAGCGCGCGGGCCAGCCAATGCCCTCGCGGAATCGGGTGTAGATTTCGCCCCCCCACGCGGCCCAGCGTGCAGGCGGGAGGCTGAGCGCTCGCTCCACCGCCCGCCGCCCCCCGGCGGGGAAAACGGCAAGGGCCACCAGGATCGCGACCAAGCCCAGATCGAGGCCCAGCGTCATCCACCCCGCGGTGCGCAGAGCGCCCTGGGCTTGGGTCGAGGCCAGCGGCAAGTCGGTGAACCATAGAACCACCCCCAGCAGGCCCAGGAACGCGAACCCGTGGACGAGGTGGTCGGTGATGGTCGTGGCCAGCACCGTGCTCGTGCTCAGTCGCTCCCGGCGGGCCACCACGTACGCCTTCACCAGCCCCCCCACCTGGACCTGCACCAGGCTCCCAGCCAAAGCGCCGACCATCTGGGCGCCGAAGAGGCGAAGCGGCGGCACCCACTTCACCAGGCTCAGGAGATAGCGCCACTGGAGAGCCCCGATCCACAGGAGGAGGACCGTCGTTGCCACTAGGGGGACCACGTAGGCGTAGTGAGCGCCTGCCAAGGCGCGGCCCAGGGCGGCCAGGTCCAGCCGGTAGAAGATAAAGGCCAGAACTCCCAACGAAAGGAGGACGCCGACGGGTCCGTGCCAGCGTCGCATCAGACGTTCTCCCTTGTCTGTCGCGCTACGCCGACCACGATGCCGAGGATCGCCAGGAGTGCTCGGAGCTCGTGGGCGGTCACCGCCTTGAGCGCGATCCGCGAGCCTTTCAGGAGATGCATGGCCGCCCCTCAGAACAGCAGGACCGACAGGACCGCCCCCACGCCCACGACGAGCAGAAGGTCCACCTTTCGCCAGAGCGCTACCCAGGCGGCCACCATGAGCACCCAAGTCCGCCAGTCCACCAGGGCCACGGCCCCAAAGCGATAGCCCACGAAGAGCAACAGCCCGATGAAGGCCGCTAAGATCCCCCGGACCATGATCTGGACGGGCCGGGATCGCTTGATCCGCTCGTAGTGGGGCGCCAGCGTCGTCACGACGAGGAAGGAGGGAAAGAAGACGGCGATCGTTCCCAGGAGCGCCCCCAGGATGCCGCCGGCCTTGTATCCCACAAAGGTGGCGGTGATGACGATGGGACCGGGGGTCACCTGGCCCAGGGCGATGCCGTCGATGAACTCCCGCGTGCTCACCCAGCCGAAGCGGTCCACTACCTCCCGCTGGATCAAGGGAATCGTGGTGAACCCGCCGCCGAAGGCCAGCAGGTCCACCTTCATGAACGTGAGATCCAGTTGCGCCAGGCGCGGGGCGAAGGTCATGGGAAGGAGGAGGACGCTGGCGGCCACGATGATTGCCACGATCCAACCCCGCGCGGTCATCGGCCGGCTCCCTTCCCTGCCGGCGAAGGTATCTGGTCACCCCGGAAAAGGGCCAGGGCCAGGAGCGCCGCGCCGGCGAGCACCAGCACTAGGTTCACGCCGAGCGCGAGCGCGGCGAACGCCAGGGCGGTCAAGAGCGCACCCCGCCACCCGTGCAGGGTGGTCCGGCTGAGGGAGACGCAGGCGTTCAGGATGATCGCCACGACGATGGCCCCCAGCCCTCGGAAGAGCGCCTTGATCAGGGGGAGATCCCCGAAAGAGAAGTAGGCGGCCGACAGGCCTGCCATCAGGAGGAAGGCAGGAAGCACGAACCCCACGGCCGCCGTGATCGCCCCGGGCAGCCTGCGCAGGCGATAGCCGGTGTAGGTGCACATCTGGACCATGGTGGCGCCCGGAATGACCTGGCAGAGGGCCATGCCATCCTTGAACTCCTGCTCGGGGAGCCACCGGCGTTTGCCAACGAGATCGCTCTTGAGGTAGGCCATCATGGCAGGCCCCCCGTAGGCGGTGGCCCCGAGACGTAGGAAGGCCAGGAAGAGTTTCCCCAGGGTGAAGTCTGGCATGCGATGCGCTCCTATTTTAGGCTCGAAGGGCCTCGACCGGGTGGAGGGACGCCGCCTTGCGAGCCGGCTGAACGCCGAAGAGCAAGCCGACGATCCCCGCGAAGGCGTCCTGGGCCAGTTCACCTTGCACGTTCCTACCTGCCATTTTCAAAGCGACGGCCCCCCATCCATCGCGGCCGCCCCGTGTCATCTCGGAGCTCCAGGACGCTGCCCGTCCGCTGGTTGGTGACCCGCGCCGCGATCAGATGGAGATTGCCGCCGCGGTCCATCATCTTCGACCCTTCCACGGTGATCGGATCGCCCACTCGGAGGTCGCACTGAACGCGGGCCAGGTACCAGCTGGGTCCGAGCATCACCGTGAACGTCTCCTGCCCAGTCTCCAGACGCAGGGTCGAAGGACCCCCTTGTGGGACGAGGTTCACCTGGGTCGCCCGCCCCGTGACCTGGATCACCGTGTTCTGATCAAAGCCTGGATTGCTCGGGGCACGCCACCACCAGCCCTGGGCGTTGGCCGAGACGGGGACCGCCAACGTTGCCCCCCCGAGGGCGGCTGCAAGGAAGAAGGCTGCGATCCGCGGATGTGTCAAGTGCTCCTGTGAGGGATGACGCCAGAGCCAGGAGATTGCATGATGCATGGCCTCTCCAATCCGCAGCAGGAGACCGAGAAGGAGACCTGTGCACATGACTCCCCAGACGAGCCATTCGATCGATTTCCCTATCATCAACAGCCCTGCAAACATGATTGGCTCCGTTCTCCCGGTGGTGGAAGGCCTCGGGGCGCTGGAGGGGAGGCCTTCCTCCCCTCCAGCGATTGGCGTGGTCACCACCGCGGGCCGAACCCCATCCGGGGACCCATCCCCATGGGGCCCATGCCCATCCCAGGACCGAAGCCCCGACCCGGACCGAACCCCGGGCC
>JBIOJT010000173.1:0-9665 GCA_044451055.1 Methylomirabilales bacterium (SeqCode) | reverse complement strand
GGCCCTGAGTCTGCTCCCAGATCTCTGGGCCGGTCGTCAGGTAATGCGCCTCGATGTTATGGGGATTCTCGAACTGCGCCGGCACCCAGTACCGGTCCGGGTCCTTTCCGCGGACCTCCTCCAGCCGAGCCAGGGCGAGATCCACGTCGCTCTCGCCGCCCGGGGTGAAGACCAGCTCGGCCCCATAGGCCTGCATCAGCTTCTTCCGCTCCAGACTCATCCCCTCCGGCATGACGATGACGCAACGGTAGCCCTTCATCGCGGCGACGAAGGCGCACGCGATCCCGGCGTTCCCCGTGGAGCACTCCAGGACGGTCATGCCCGGCTTCAGGCGGCCATCCGCCTCCGCGCGGGCAATCATGTGGGCGTAGATACGATCCTTCAGGCTCCCGGACGGGCTGTACCACTCGATCTTTCCCAGCACCTCCGGCCCGTGAGCCGACGCCTCGCGAAGGCGGACCAGCGGCGTGTACCCAATCACGTCCATCAGCGAGTCCGCGATGCGCTGGTGCCGATCCCATCCCCCGGAGGTCATGCGATTCTCCTCACGATCCAACAGCAGAGTCCCGGGGAGAACAGACCTTCATCAATCACAGATTACGCAGATTTCGCAGATTCTTTCTGACGAAGATGAGAAATTCTCGCAATCAGAGCAAGCGGCCGATGTCTCCCCCGGATCCCTGGTGATGCCAAACGTCCTCGGATCCTTGTCCACCCTTTCCATCGGGACCTTCCATCGGGCATATCTGCGTAATCTGCCAAATCCGAGGTGAAGTTGGTTCTTCATTCCTACCAGGTCTTACCGCACACGCGGCCGGCCAGGATCCCGGTCTCTACCCCATTCTCCAGGGCGATCTGCCCGTTCACCAAGACGTATTGGATTCCCTCGGGCTCTCTCGTCGGCTCCTCATATGTCGCACGGTCGATGATGCGGTCCGGATCGAAGACCGTGATGCTGCCACGCATTCCCGCCCGGATCAACCCCTGATCACTCGCCCCGAGGCGCTTCGCCGCCGCACCGGTCATGTGAGCGATCGCCTCGCGCCAAGTCAGCACCCGCTTGTCGCGCACATACCTGCCCAGCGCCCGCGGGTACGTCCCGTAGAGGCGCGGATGAGGCTTGGCGCCTCGGATGCCATCCGTCCCCACGGTCTGGAACGGCAGACGCATGAACTTGGCAACGACCTCCTCTGATTGGGAATGGACAATCATGGCGACCTTCATCCCCTCTTCCAGCAGGAGATCGAAGAGGGCCTCGACTGGCTCGACCTTGCGGATCCGTGCGATCTCGGTGAGACTCCTGCCGACCAGCGTCCGGTTCTTGGCCGAGCCCACGGTTGAAATGACGATCCCGTCGTATGTCGCTGCCCGCGCCGTACTCTGCCACATCCCGCGAGGCGGCCCCTCAATCTCCTCCCGCATCCGAGCGCGGTCGGCAAGATTGCGCAGACGCTTCAAGGTCTCGGATGCCCCCCCATCGTGTGCCCAGGGCGGCAGACACGCTCCCAGCACGGTGCATCCAGCGGTGTAAGGGTACTGGTCGCAGGTGACCTCTATCCCGTCCTGGATCGCCCGCTCCATCATCGCGGCCAGACCGTCCGCCCTGTGGAAATTGTCCCGACCCGACACCTTGAAATGGGACACATGCAGGGGGCAGCCTGAGGCGCGGGCAAGGTCCACCATCTCTCGGAGAGCCTCCTCGGAACGATCGCCCTCGTTCCGGATGTGCACCACCCAGAACCCGCCAGCTTTGGCGGCGGTCGTGGCTAGGGCCACCAGCTCCTTCCAGTCGGCATAGACGCACGGCGGGTAGATCAGGCCGGTGGAGACGCCGACGGCGCCCTCCTGGATGGATTCCCGCAGCAGGGCGCACATCGCGTCCAGCTCCTGCGGCGTCGCCGTCCGCGCGTCGAACCCCATCACCCACCAGCGGAGCGCGCCGTGGGGAACGAGGTACGCAACGTTGACAGTCGTCCTCCGGTGCAAGAGGCGAAGGTAATCGCCGACCCGCTGCCACTGCCACTCCATCGGATGGTCCCCCAGGATGCCGCTCAACTGCACCTTTACCTGGGGCACGTTCTCCGGCCGCATGGGTACCACCGAGATCCCGTCCTGCCCGAGCAACTCCAGCGTGACCCCCATGCGGACCTTGGGCGAGGATTGCGGATCAATGAAGAGATCCAGGTCCGAGTGGGTGTGCATGTCGATGAAGCCGGGTGTCACGTACAGTCTGGTGCAATCCAGGGCTCGCTGCGCCGGAGCGCGAGAGAGATCGCCGATCTCCCGAATCCACTCATCCTGAATCCCGACGTCCGCCCGGAACCCCTCTGCCCCAGTTCCATCGAACACCGTCCCATTCCGCAGAATCAGATCCAGCACCGGACCCTCCTTATCCGCAGATTCCGCAGATTTCCTGGGGGGAAAGAACAAGCCGTTTGTGCTCCGATGGGCGAGCGCCGAAGTTCAGGAGCAGGCCGGTTGAATGTCCAGTTGCCTTCAGATAACTGCTTGCCTGAGCCTCTTCGATCCCAGTGAGTTGTCCCAGTGCCTCGATCTCCACGATGATCGAATCACAGCATACGAAATCGGGTCGCTATCAAGTGGCGAGTCGCTTACCCTTGTAGAAAACGGGCCGTTCCACCTCAGACCGGACGGGAATCCCCCGCTTGGCCAATTCCTTGGTGAGTGCCTCTTGATTGACCGCCTCCAAGAGTCCCGGCCCCGGCTCCCGATGGACCTCCGTGGCCGCCCCGATGATGTCGAACGTGCTCGGATCCTTTTGCATCTTCTCCCGTTGAGTGAATCTGCGAAATCTGCGTAATCTGTGGATCAGTTGGTAGAGCCTTTCACCCTTCCCGCAGCACTCGGGTGGGGACGCGGATGAAGCCTTCCATCAGGCGGCGGGCCGTCCGGTAGACCACGACCTCCTCCGCCTGGCCCCCCCGGACCTCGGCCGCGATGGGCAGGACGCCCGAGGGATGCCCCAAGCGGATATCCGCAGACGGGTCGCCGGCCGTTCCGCCCGTCCGGGTCACACCGCACCGGGAATCATCGGGACGGCTTCGCCCCCCGCGAGGACTTGGCGGTCGGTTTCCGCATGAATGCCTCGACGAACTCGCCCGCTGTCTTGAGGAACGCAGCGGTCAGTTCCTCGCCCATGGCGACGGTCGCGCGCCGGGCGTCTCCGTAGGCCCCATTGGGCGTCAACTCTTCCCAGAAGTATGGCACCTCCACGGCGCCGCCCTGGCTGGTATCGGTGTGCGGATACGGATCGGCGTGATCCCTCCCCTTGGTCAGGGCAGCCTTTCTCACGATCCGGGGAGCGAGGTAGAGTCCCATGGCCGCCTCGATCTCATCGGCATGCACCCGCCGTTTGGGAATGAACTTGAGGCAGGCATCCCGCACGAGTTCGAACCACGTGCACGCAGTCACCTGGAGACCTTCCTCGTACCGGAGCTTCGTGCACAGGACTGAGAGCGACGAACGATTCCCCCCGTGGCCGTTGAGGATCAGGAACCGCGAGATCCCGTGTGCGCGCAACGACCGGATGGTATCCGCGAGGGCAGCCGTAAAGGTTTCGAACGTCCATGTGATCGTCCCCGGGAAGTGCATGTGGTGATTGGAGAGGCCGGCCGGCAGCGGCGGCGCAACGACAATTCGGGGAAAGTGCTGGATCGCCAAACGGCGCGCCAGCTCGGCTGCGATGGCGATGTCCGTCTCAACCGTGAGGTGAGGTCCGTGCTGCTCCGTGGAGCCGGTGGGTAGGATGGCCAGGCCCACCCTGGGTAATCGCTCCTTCATTTCCGGCCAAGTGAAATGCGTCAAGAAGACTGGCCGTTCCATCGTTGCCTCCTCATGAACTCGTGGGCTTCGAGCAACCGCACAGACTGTACGGCATCCACAGATCACGCAGATTTCGCAGATTTCCCAAACCAAGAGATTCCGAAAGAATCTGCGTCATCTGCGAAACCTGCGGTTAGGTTGATTCCCTGGTCCTGCCTCGGGCTCCCGCCGTCCGCGCGTATTCGGCCAGGAACGCGATGGAGGAGTAGATCGACAGCAACCCCGTCCGGGGATTCGTGGTCGACGGGACATTCTCCACCTCGACGGTCAGGCGGCCGAACTCGCCCCGAACCTCGATCCGATGCTCGTTGAACCTGCCGCCCGGCACAGCTATGATCCGCACGCGAGTGCGGTCCGGACCAACACCCGCTAGGCTCAGGGCGGCGGAGACGTTCACATTCATCGGGAAGCCTCTGCACGCTTCCCGGGCCGTGCCCTCGAAAACGAGCGTCTCCTCCGTCAGCCCGTCCAAGTTCATCCCTCGCTGGACCAGGTAGGGCGCCCCTGCCAACCCACCGGGGGGCTTCCGGGTCGTGAGGGTCACGGAGTCCACGCGCCCTATGGCTGCCCCCCGGACGCCATCCAGCCCGGCGATGGCCCCGGCCGCGATCAGGATGCGACACCCCCGGGCTTCCGCCTCGCGGAACCACTCGCCGTGATCCAGCAGGCCCCCGACGCTGAGGACGTAGACGTCTCTCCCGTGTTGCAGGCAGGCCGGGACGATCTCCTCCAGGACCTTCCCCGTGGCCGCCTCGACCACCAGGTTCGAGGCCCGGACGAGTCCCTGAACGTCCAGCACCGGCGGTGCGGTGCGGAGCGACCTGGCCAGCGCTTCCGCCCGCGTCCGGGTCCGATTGGCCAGGCCGGCGAGGAGCGCCGGGATCCTCCCCTCGTCGATGGCCCGGGCCAGCGCCGACCCGATGGTCCCGCACCCCACGATGCCAATCGTCAGCATGACGAGCTCCTGCGCCTTCCCACGTTCAGCACTCAGGCGGCCAGCGATCGCGCGGGCCTTCGTTCCCGGCTGGCTCTCGCCGAGTCCTCGTCCGGAGTCATTGCGGAGGCATCGGGGTGGCGTCCTGCGAGGCGACCCTCGAACCGAGCCCGATCGCCTGGTGGGTGTCAGTCCGTGGAGACCCGTGCGGCGCGCGGTCGCCGAGGACGGGTGGTGTCGGGTGCCACGCCATAGCGCGTCCGAAACACCCACACCTCTACCCGCAGCCGGCTGGCCGTGCTGGCCATCTGCCAGAGCGCAGCGTTCTTGTCGTCCTCACCCTTGATCGTCGCCGCATGGTACGTGCCCGCCGCCCGCCGGTAGCCCGCCGCCAGGAGGCCCAGGTGGGCCTCCAGCGTCTCCCGGGTGGGATGCAGCAACAGATCGTCGGCGATCTGGATGAGGAGGTGTTGCTGATAGCCCAAGTGCGCCGCGGCCCCGTCCTGGAAGGTCCCTGCGTGGATGGTCTCGAGCAGTTCCAGGTTGTTCGGGATGATGGGATCGCGTTCCAGCATCCAGGTCAGGAGCGCCGGCGCCTCGTCCGCGGAATGGGTTGGCGGCGGGAATGGCGGATCGAACCTCAGGAGCGACAGGGTTCCTTTCCAGGCGCGCGTTCCCGGCCCGGCCTCGGTCTCGCTGCGGGGTGATTCGACAGTCTCGACCACTGGAGCCTGGGCGGCGGCCGGCTTGGGGAGCGACGATGCTGGAGCTTGCGGGACAACGGGCTCGGCCGCCGGTGGTGGGCCGGGAACGACGGGGGACTCGCGCACGACAGGCCCGGTGTTCGGATCCTCCACCTGCATCTTGCGAAGCAGGTACACATCCGTGGGAATCCGGCCGCCCCGGAGAAACTCTCGGAGATCGGCAGCACCTTCGGGGCGAAAGACCATGTAGCAGGAGGGGCAGAACGTCGCCTCGGCCGCGACTTGACGCTCGCACGCCGGACAGACCCGAACCTTACCGCCACCCTGCCCACCGAAGAGCCGCAACGGCATGCGTGCCTCGATAGACCTCCTGCTGTGGGATGTCCGAGCCGAGAAGATACCACCGAAGCTCGGGCCCGTCAATTCAGTCAGGAGCGGGGGCCGCCAGAGGCACCCCGCTCCAACTCGGCGACCCGCTTCCGCAGCTCCTTCTCGGTCTCCCACCGCTCGGTATCATCGCGCATGATGGCAAAGATGCCTTCCACGGAGCCAGTAGCGTCCTTCAGGAGGCCCACCGTGAACGCGATGGAGAACCGGCTGCCGTCCTTTCGGATGGCAGGGACCCGCAGGAGGTGCGTCCCGTACTTGGTCACGCCGGTCCGCATGACATATTGGTACCCGTCCCAGTGCCGCTTCCGTTGGGCCTCAGGGATGATGATGTCCAACGACTGGGCCAGGGCCTCGGCCGCGGAGAAGCCGAACAGCCGCTCCGCCCCGGCATTCCACAACGCGATCTTCCCCGAAGCGTCTGCCACGATGATGGCGTCCGCGGCATTTCGAACGACTCGCTCTTCGAGTGACATGATCCTCCCTCTCAACCGGCCGTCTCTCGCCCTCATCCGTCCCGGCTCGGATCATCCCATGGTCGACACGCGTTCCGGGCGGATGCGGTACATGACACGGACTTCCCCCGGCTGGCGGTGCGGGTACCGATCCTGGCCGAGATATTTCTTGGTCAAGGAATCAATGTGGGCGTCCGCGCCCGTCTCGGTGATCTCTTCCACCCGCCCTCGCACCGCAAGGTAGCGGTACGGGTTCTCCGGATCCTGGATCGCCAAGGCGACCCGCCGATTGCGCCGCATGTTCTTGTCCTTGACGCGGCCCTTGGCGGAGTTGATCCGGACATGCGTCCCGTCGAAATCGAACCACACGGGTGTCACCTGGGGGCTGCCATCCTGCATGATGGTCGCCAGGTGGGCAAAGGCCTTCTTGGTCAGTAGGTCTCGGAATTTCTCGGGCATGCTTGCGGTCATGGGACCCCTCCTTTCCCTCGGAGGAAAGGGCCAACGGGTGCGGGCTCACACAAGAGCCCCGAGCATATCAGGATGCGCAACGAGACGCGAGCCGCTTCCATCACAGGACCTGCACGATGAGTCCGGTCTCTCCTAAGACCCTGGCGACGCGATCACACTCCGATGCGCTCCCACGATAGACCTCGGCCAGTCCTTGCGTGTGGGCGCGCAAAGCCAGTTCCTCTGCCAGCGGGCGCGTCATGCCGGGAACCGCTTTCAGGAGCTGCGCGATGACCTCCTCGAAGCTGTGGCAGTCGCAGTTGAACAAGAAGACCTTGCTCCCGTCGCCGCCTCCGGTCCCGAGGTCCGCGACCTCTTCGGGCGCGGTCTGCTCAGGCGGGGCGGGCGACGCGCGGGCCACTGCGGGTGGTCGCTGGCTGCCTTCTGAGCTCATGCGAGGATGACCCGCAGAGCGGACTCCTCCGGCCGGATGCACCAGCCGGAGATCGGCGTCAGCCATCGAAAAAGGCCCCTGCCCGTGACACCCCCGCCCCCCGAGGCGATGCGGTCCGCGCTCAGCCGCGGAACCCTCCGGGAAAATGTAATGCCTTGGGCCGCGATGTGCAAGTCTTCTGGGTGTGATGCCGGCCTTGACCGCGTCCTCGGGCACATTGAACTTTGTCCCGTAAACGAATCGGCTGACGATGGTGCCTGCTCCATCCAACTCGGCTGCCAGCCCGACTCGATCCCCATAGAGGAAGCCCTGCGCGAGGGTCCCCTCCACCTCCTTTCCAATCCGGCGGCTCCGCCCATCAATGACATACTCGATCTGGGTGCCGTTGGGCGGGGTCACCACAACGAGATATCCGAAGACGTCATAGCTGCAGGTCGTGGTCTCCTCGCCGCTCATGGCGGTCTGGAGGTCGCCATTGGCAGTGTAGGTATAGCTGACGGCGCCGCAGGCAAGGAGACAATCGCGGGCGTCATGCGAACCGGGCACCAGGCGGGGGGGGCGGGTCATTTGGTCGCCTCTATGGAGTCAAAGAAATGGGAAACGAGGTCAAGCAGAATCAACAAGTCGGCACGTAGAAGGTGTCCGGTAGCTTTCCTTACTTCTTGGATGTCATATCATGCGGAGAGTGGTGTGGCCGGGGTAACTGACGCGTGACGGACTTGAACGGACGTGACGCGCGCGGGATGCGAAACGGCGGGGAGCTTGAGTTTGGGGCTAAGAAAAATGACCTCAGAGCCTGAGTAACGATCCTGCGCGCTGTAAGAGAGGTCATAGCGAACGCACCGAAAGCGCCCGTAGAGGCGAAGTATCTCCGGTGCGGCGTCATAGCTTACGACCCAGGCGTAATCCCCGAGGCGCGAAACGATGCGCGCAATGGTAGCGTGGTCTTGATGTGTGTAGTGGTGCTCGTAGAGCCCCCCGCCTTTGACGTAGTAGGGTGGGTCGAGGTAGAGGAGCGACCTGGGAGGAAAGGCGGGGAGCAGGTGACCGATGAAGTTAACAGCATCAAGGTTGTAGACGGTGATTCGGTCGGCGTAGCCAGCAATGCGAACAATCCTGGCGATGAGGTCGTGCTTGTTGAAACGAGCGTCGAGCTTCCATTTGCCGTCCTGTGCTTTGCCGCCAATGACACCTCCACTAATGATTCCAGAGCGGTTCGTTCTGTTTAGAAAAAAGGCGGCGAAGCCGAGCTGCAGGGGGGAGTGGTCCTCAGGGTGGGCGAGCACTGCCTTTTGGCGTTTCCATGCCTGAATAGTAACCCGAGTGTCATGTATCATCCTGCAAATGTCGTCTGTGCGTTCGAGGACGGAGTTCCAGAACGCGCAGACCGTCGTGTCAATGTCGTTGATATGGACATGCTGGACGTACTCCTCAAAAAGGAGAGACCAGGCGACTGCGGCGCCGCCGGCGTAGACCTCAACATAGTGGCCGTCGAGCAAGCCGTTCTGCGAGACGAGGAGCTTCATGAAATTGGAGAGCGCGCCCTTGCCACCCGGGTATCGTAGCGGGCTGGTGAAGGAGTGGTATTGGCGTGACATAGGCAGGCGCCCTACGTCGTCCAAAGGCGTTCTATGAACACTTGGATGTTGTCCCAACTGGTCCTGAGGTCTGTCGGCGTGGGGTTGTAGTCCTTGTTGTGAACGTAGGCGTTTAGGCTGTCGACAGATAGGACGTGTTGGCGCCTGGATAGAAGGGTTCGGATGCCTTGTAGATCCTTTCTGGAGCAGATTCCTTTAACCTCCAAAGAGTCGGCCACCGCCTTGAGTTTCCCTTGAGGGTCATGTCTCGTTGCCGGGGGGGCGTCTTGGTGCCCTTCTTGGCCTTAGGAGCGACTTTGAGGTCCATTCTATGCCGCTGGGCGTAGTCATCTACGCTCAGCTCGACGAACACACGGAGCAATACGGCGCAGGAGTTGACGTACTGATCGGCATTCAGCTTCTGCAGCTCGCCGTATATCCGGTTGATACGTGTCTGGGGAATCCTGAGCTTGAGGTGCTTGGGAATAAGGGTCCTGCGTTGGGCAGAGATACGGCCGGCGGGACGTAGTGCGTGAGATGCCGGGGCCGTTGGAGCAGGAGCTCCTTGGCCTGCGCCCGCAGGAGTGAGAGGAGTGCGAATTGGGCGGGAAGCGACTTCCTGAGCATAGGTCACCCTCTGGTCCTTGGTGTCAAGATCTGTTACTCGAACGTGACGGCCTGCCACATCAGCGACGACAGTGGCGAGCCGACCTAGGGCCTGGTCCTCCGGCGACTTGAGAACGAGCTTGTCGTTTCTTACGTCGACCCCCAGTAACTTGCGGGCGTCGGGTGTGCCCAGGATGCGTTCGATGTTTGTTATGGCAATCTTGGGCAGCTTGGCCCTGGTTTCCTCGTCGAGAT
>JBIOJT010000172.1:0-9673 GCA_044451055.1 Methylomirabilales bacterium (SeqCode) | reverse complement strand
GTATCAGCGGGTGAGGGCTGATCCCACGGGGTGGGTGCCCCCGGGGGATACGTCTCCATGATCTGGTACATCAGAGCCGTGGAGTAGCGCTGGCGCGCGTCCTCGATCGCGTCCCACATCTGCATAAAAATGTTCGGGTCGAAGTCGGGGGTCGTCCGAACGTAGGCCAGGAGCGCCTCGACGGGCTTCACCATGGCCTCGAAGTACTGGAGGGCCTGCTCCTTCGGCTTCAGGGGCTCGGCATCCTGCTGAGGTGGTGTGGTCACGAATTGCTCTCGAATTGGCTGTTGGGACATGGCCGTGGTTTCCATGCAATCCTTATAAAGGTAGTCGATCTTCTTCACAAGTGCAAGAACTTGCCGAGGAGCCCAATGAGGAAAAAAGTGGTGTGGGCGGGTCTCGGTGGCGCTCTCCGGATTGTCCGTCCATCCCCGGGAGCGCACTGCGTTTGTCGTGCATGCGCCTGAGCAGTTTGCTGGTTCCCTGTTGACAGCGTCCCCACATCCCCCTCCGAGCTTTCGTCCGCCGGGAGTCGGGTGGTCAGCCCATCCTTCAACGGAGGTTCCCTGTAGCCGACTGCTCCAGCGCCAGTCCGTTCGCCGGTAGTGGAGCGGGATTTATGCCAAGGCGAATCGATGGATGCCTTCCCTCCATGAAAAAGAGAGGGGGAGTGGGACAATCTGCCTTACGTGCAGAAAAAGTGGGTAGTGTCTCAGTTTGAAATCGTGTCCCCCTGTTCGGGGCGTCCGGGGCGTGCTATACTCACCATATGCCAAGGGGACCGAAGGGCCAAAGACGGCCGGCTGACGTGATCGGGGCCGCTATCAAGGTGGCCAAGATCGCAACCGGCGAGATTGAAGATGCCACGGGGCTGGAGGGCAAAGAGTACGCCAGTCGTGGTGGTCGTAAAGGCGGTCCTGCCCGTGCGAAGAAGCTATCGGCCATAGAGCGTAGCCTGATCGCAAGAAAAGCAGCTAGGGCTCGGTGGGAGAAGTAAAAACCCTAGAGTCTGTTTCCTCACTATATTTCCCTGCAATTCGCCCCCTCAAAGCTCATCCATCATCCGGAGACTTACCGCAAGATGTATGATGATATATATTATACTGAATCTATCCTGTATGTGGTGGAGAATCTGATTGGTGACAAAAATTTCCTTGACGGGTGTGTGGTGTGTGTGTAGGATGCGTGGCGACATCATGGAGGGTACACTCATGGATCAAAAACTGAAGACCATCACAATCACGCCCGACAAAATCTCACGATGGGAAGAAGAGGCAGACGAGTTACGAGCGAAGATCACAGAGAACACCCGCCGCCTCCACGTTCTGACCCAACGCCTCGACGCCCTACCTCTCTTCGTTGAGGACCGGGCGACCACAGGAGACGACGGACAAGTCAAGAGCATGGACGCTTCTAAGGATGCTCTCTCCCTTCCGCCGCCACAGTTCATTATCCACCTCGTTCAATCGAATCCTGAGCCCTGGATGAAAATTTCCAAGCTCAAGGAGAAGATCGTTTCGTCTGGCTACCCCAAGGAGAAGTTTGGTCCAGGCTACAGGTATTTGTATACACTGATCCCCCGGCTGGCAAAGTCTGGAAAAATTCAGAAGGACGGAGACAGGGTGAGCTTGAAGAGGACGCCCGTATTGCCGGGCGTCACATAGCTGCATTGGCTGAAAAACTGAACCGGAGCGGGGTCAGCCACTCCGGTCAGAATTGCCACAACATCTCAGCAGGGAGCAGAGAGTGTTTGCCGTTTGCACGGCGCGTGGCGTTCTCTATTTATTAGCACGACCGCCACCATCAGTCAAGAAAAAAAGGCCAAAGGAGAGGGCTGACCTTGGCTGGGGAAGCCCTCTCTCTTTGGCCATTAGCGAGCGAAGGAGAGTATATAGAAATTCTTTAGATGACGCAAGGACGATTGGAAATGCCTACTCCCCAGGTTTTGGGATTCACAGCTCCGGATGATTTTAAAGCCTATTTCTTTCGGCATTACGTCCACGGAGTCGTCATGGCCTGTAGGTGTGGGCCCTTGATCCGCATCATGTTCGACGCGTCGAACTGGACTCATACGTTTTGGAAGGATGGAAAGGATGGAATTGAATTTAAGCTGGACAGGGCTGAGCGCCTGCCCTGGATTCAGCAGGCTCTCCAGCAGCCAGAAGAACTGCGGACGGATAAGGAACCCGGACGAGAGGCCTACTTCCTTACCCAGAAAAAGTGGGGGGAGAACTTTGTGGTTATCGTTCGACCGACGAGTCGCCCCGACAGGTGGAGGTTTGTCACCGCTTATCCCCTGGACCTACGGGGTCTGCTCATAATGCGATGCTGCCCCGATGTGTGTGCAAGAAAAAAAGAGGCCAGGGGATCCTTTCGGAAAGCCCTGGCCAAGCCCAGGCAATAACCGACTTGCGTTTGCCGGCCGCCCGCAACCACGGTTGTCCGTGTCTCCTGGGGAGGGCGCACCCCGTACCCTATTACCCCTTGTTTGCCTTGTCAATAGCGGCAGACCCAAATTAAGCGATTATTCTTTCAAACTGAAAAATAATGCTTGACACTCAAGCACAAAGTTCATATATTACAGGTATGAACAAGCTGCCCTCGGAAAAGAGATCACAGATTCTCCAAATGCTCTGCGAAGGTTCTTCGATGCGCAGCATCGCCCGGATCGTCGGGGTGTCGATCAACACGGTAACCAAGCTTCTAGAGGACGCCGGGAACGCCTGCGCTGCTCACCATGACAAGGCGGTGAGAAACCTTAAGTCCGCTCGCATTCAATGTGATGAGATTTGGTCATTCTGCTACGCGAAGGAAAAGAACGTCCCGCAAGAGAAACTCGGTCAGTTGGGATACGGTGATGTATGGACCTGGACGGCGCTGGATGCGGATTCCAAGCTGATCGTCTCATGGCTCGTCGGGGAGCGGGATGCTGGCTACGCGACGGAGTTCATTAACGATGTGGCATCCCGCCTAGATACCCGCGTCCAACTCACGACAGACGGTCTACGGGCCTACCTGGACGCCGTAGAGGGTGCTTTCGGGGCAGATGTGGATTACGCGCAGTTGGTGAAGCTCTACGGGCAGTCTCCAGAATCGGAGAAACGCTATAGCCCTGCGGAGTGCATCGGCTGTGAACGCAAGCGGGTTGAAGGGAATCCCGACCCTCGGCATATCTCCACGTCATTCGTGGAACGCCAGAACCTCAACATGCGAATGGGCATGCGGCGGTTCACTCGGCTTACCAATGCGTTCTCCAAGAAGATCGAGAACCACTGCCACGCCTTGGCGCTGTACTTTACGTTCTACAATTTCGTCCGCATTCACAAGACGCTGAGGGTCAGCCCGGCAATGGCAGCCAAGATCGAAACGCGGCTGTGGGAGATGGCGGACATCGTGCGGCTGATTGATGAGTACGAGGCGGCCAAGAAATCAAACTGAGACACTACCCAGGCGGCGGCTTTTGTCCCACGGGGGTACCGCGTGGTCTCGGCCGACCTGGGCGACAACGAGGCCAGGCGCGCACGCGGAGCGGTCCTCCTCAGAGATAATGAATGGGGGATTGTCGGGAAGGTGGATCTCGTCTTGGAGGGGCCGTATGGGCTGGTGCCGGTGGAATACAAGAGCGCCGGTGCCTCGTTCGAGCCCGGCAAGGCCAAGCCGAGCCAGGTGATCCAGCTCGCGACTGCCCTGGTGCTCTGTGAGGGCGATGGGCGGCTGGGAACGCGGCCGGCGGAAGGCTGGCTCCGCTACGTCGACGACCAAGGCCGGATCCTGCCCGGCGGTGAGATCAAGGTACCGAATACGCCCCAGCTTCGCGACCATGTGAAAGAGATCGCCCGGCGGATGCGCCGGGCCCTGATCACGCAAGAGCCGGTACACCGGAGCCACCGCTCGGCAGCCAAGTGCGGCACGTGCAGCCTGCGGATGGGGTGCGATGAAGCCCTCATCTAACAAAGGGAACCAGAATGATCGACTTTCCAAAAATCGCCGCTAAGTCCCTGATGTACAAGGCAATCAATTAGACTGCAATGCAGTGTAATTGAGAAGGGGGCAACGTGATCACCCACTGGTTCCAGCCTGATTCCGATGAGCCACCACTGTCCGCCCGGAGGAAGGGGCGGAACATGTGTCCACCGCGTGGAACGCTGGGCCTGGCGACTCACGCGCCGGCCGTGGGGGCACGCGAAGACCGGCCGGACATCACGGCCACCGGGATTGCCGATTTCACCTACTGTGCGCACGGTTGGTGGCTCAAGCGCGTCGGGGGCCAGAAGCCTCAGGGTACGCAACTCCGGCAGGGCACAATCAGTCATGGCAACGCCGGCGCCATGATCGCCACTATGGTGTCGATCGAGCGCGTGGTCAAGATCCTGGCGGTCGGCGTAGGGTGCATCGCGGTCGCGGTGATCGTGATGCTCCTCCGCGCCTACGGTATGTAGGAAGACGAGGGAGCGTCCCATGAGCCTACTGATCATCATCCTCGCGGTGCCGTGCCTGATCTGGTACCTGGCGGCCCGCGATCACCGACGCGCGGAGCGGGCTGGGCAGGTCGAGGGCACGGTGGGCCTGGCCATCCGGCTCTGGGCGTGGAAGCAGGTGGCCGAGCCCCTGGCGTTCCTGGCCATCGTGCTCTACTTCATCTTCCTCACCATCGGGTCCTGCATCGTGCAGCACGGCTGTAAGTAGCGCCCAGGCACCGCCCACATCCTCGGAAAACGCGCACACCCCCCCGGGAAACCGGGGGGTGTGTTGTTTTTCGGGAGCCGAAGGGCTACTCAGGTTAGGGCTTGTCGCTCTTCGGCTGCGCGCTGACATTGCGGTCGGTGAGCGGGGTTCCCTTGTCACCACCGGTCAATCCGGAGGGCAAGAAGGAACGCCAGTTGATCCCTGGCGTTGCCTCGCCAATCTGTTCTCCGGCCCGGACGAGCGTATCCCGGATCTCGAGGGCGCTGCCCCCATAGACCTCGGCGAACTGGTCTTGAACCTGGCGGACCTGCACCTCATTCCCCTTGCCGAGTTCCTGATGCAGCAGTTCCTTCGACGGCACGCCGTGCGTTTGCCGGCCCGCCTGATCGGCTTCCCCACGGATCGCGGCCGCGGGAACGCCTGCCAGGCCTCGCGCGACCTGCCCATGGATCGTGTCGCTGCCGGGATCCAGCATGTGGTCACGGTGGGCGTCGCGGAACTGGCCGGGGGTGCCAGGCTCTGGGCCAGCCAGGGGACTTCCGACCGAGCCGATGCCGCTGCCGTGCTCGCGGACGGCGTCGCGGATCTGCTGCACATCCTGACTGGGATGGGCGGCGTGGAACTCCCGCAGGGCCGCGTTCAGTTCCTGCTTGTCATCGCTCCGAATCATGCTGTCGAACTGGCTGAGGAACGCCTCGGCCTCCGGGCGGTGGTTGATGCGCGCGTCGGCCAGCTCCCCGCGATAGCCCGCCTGGTGCCAGAGGAACGAGGCAAACTGGCCGAGACCCCGGGACTCGATGAGGGAGGCGGCGTTGTTGGCATACTCGAGAGTGGTGCCGGCCCGTTCCTCGGCGGCCCGGGCCAGGCCATACTCCGCCTGGCGCTGGGTGGCCGTGGAGAAGTCGAAGTCCTGCCCGTGGCTCCGGAGGGTCTCCTGGGTGGTGCCGAGCGTGTGCTCCCAGCCGCGATCCCGGGAGACCCCGTGGGAGTAGGCCTCCGCAAACCGCCGTGCCTGGTCGCCAGCCAGGGAGATGGTGTGCTCCTTCCCGGCGGAGTCGCGGACGGAGAGGTCAGCCTTGTAGTGGCCGCCCGTGAGGCCGAAGAGGTTCGCGCCGACGAAGCCGTCCATGCCGCTGCCGACTTCATGCGCCTGGCGCGTGACCTCGGTGTAAAGATTGGATTCGCGGAGGGCGTGCGTGACGTCGGAGGATAGCTGCCGCTGGACCGAGTCGCGCGCCGCCATCACGGTCCGGTCCCCGGTGGAGTTGGCGAGGCTGGCGGCCTGCCGGTAGGCCTCGGTGGAGCGCTCGGCCACGGATTCGCCCAGGGCGATGCGGGCCGTTTCGGACTGGGAGTGTGCCTGGGTGTAGCTCTCCCCGGCGGCCGCCCGTTCCTGGGTGGACCCCGCCATGTTGAGGTAGGGCGAGTCGACCATCACGCCGTTCGGACTGAAGGAGGCCGTGAGGGTATTGTGCGGCGTGGCGAAGGTCCAGGACGAGCCTTCCCCGGCGCCGATCAGGGTCGACATGCCCACCCCGGACTCGAATCGCTGCACGACCGGCTGATCGAGGGGGCCCGTGGCGGAGCGGACCCCCACATTGCCGCGCCCGTCGTAATCGATCCTCTCCGTCCGGGGGGCAAGGCTGCGCTGCTCGAGGGTCATGTTCCCGAAGCCGGCGTTGCCCATGGCCGCCTCGGTGCCCATCCCAGCACCGGTGTGCCAGGGGCCGTGCCGCACGGCGAGCTGCATGGCGTATTGGCCCCCGAAGATCATCCCGCCGAGCAACATGACGCCGATGGCCACCGGGAATCCCGAGGCGGCATAGGCGTAGTTAAAGGTATGGGTGATGGGTTGTGTCGAGGCGGCCGACATGCCCCAGCCCATCTGGGAACTGTAGAGGCCCGCCTTGACGGCCTGCATGTAGAGGATCCGGTTGGCCATGACGTAGGCCAGGGGCCAGAGCTGGAGCCAGATGGCGTTGCCGAGGACCTGGGGGAAGATCCGCGGCATGATGATGATCATGGGAAGGCCGAAGAGGAGGAAGCCGTAGAAGAGGAACTCCAGCGTGGCGTGGAAGAAGGGGAGGACCTGCTGGATGAGGAGCCCGGTCGTGATCCACGCGGAGGTCTGCTGCGCCTCCGCCTCGGCGATGGACCACGCGGTGAGGAGGCCATTCTGGCCGCCCAGCGCGGCGTTGGCCTGGATCGAGGGGATGAGCTGGTTGGCCGCGAAGCGGAGCTTGAGCAGCGCCACGGCGTCCTCGCTCACCTGGAGGAGATCCTGGGCCACCATGCTGATGGAGGGGAGCACGTCCGTGGTGTTGCTCTTGCCAATCTGCTGGCCGATCAGGGCCAGGACGTTGGGATCCTCGGCCGCGGCGCCCAGGCGTGGGAGGATCGAGCCGGTGAACGCGTCGGGACAGCGCTGGTCCGCAGGCGGCGGCGTGCACCCTTCCGGCAGCCCGTCGGCATTGCACTGGGAGGGGAGGAGGATGGGGATGGCGGGGTTGCTGTCCCCCAGCATATCCTCGACCGTCGTGGCCTTCAGGACCTGGTCGACGGTCTTGTGGCCGCTCTCCACGTCGGGGATGAGGCAGAGCCGGATGTAGGCGTCGAGGTCCGTGGCGAGCCCCATGTCGATCAGGGTCGCATCCAGCGTGGCCTGCAGGACCCGCGGGCCCCAGCCGAGCCCGGACTCCGTGAACTTCCCGTAGAAGTCGACGGGGTAGATCGCCTGCTCCACCTTCTCCGCCAGGCGTTCGCCGAAGGCGCTGCTGGCGTACCCGATGGCCGCAATGGGCAGGGGCACACCGGAGACGATGTCGCTGCTCAAGGCCACCTTGTCGACGATCGCCACCGGCACGTGGACACTCGAGAGGATGGCCACCACGCCCGCGGCGAGGGCCGTGTTGGGAATGGCCATGAGGCTCTGCGAGCCGCCGAAGACGCTCCCGATGCTGACGAAGAGGGCGCTCAGCAGCGCCACCAGGGCGGCGATCTTGAGGGCGGAGGGCAGGCCTTCGCTGGCAAAGAGCGCGATGCCCTGGAACGCGGACTTCAGGAGCTCCCCGTTCCCGTAGGTGGTGATCTCCCAGAGCTGATCGGCCGCAGCGGGCGTCGCGGTGGCGAGCAGGCCGAGCAGCACGAGCGGGAGCGCGGAGCGCGCGAGGCGGAGGGTGCGCGGCCGGTCCATTAGTGCCCCATGGGGTTCGCGTTCCAGAGGAGTGTGTTGGAGAACGCGGTGTGCCGCGAGAACATGGTGCTGGTACTCCCCTGGCTCGCGTTGACGATGGCCATGAAGCTCTGGAGGTTGCGGAGGCCGCGGCTGAGGTCGGTTTGCACCTCGTCGAATTCCCGCTCGATCTCCAGGCGGCGGTGCGTGAACTGGTCGAGGAACGTGGCCAGGTGCCCGCTGTCCTTCACGCGCCGCGACTCGGCGTCGACCTGCTGGGCGAGCTGCCGCGTGTAGACCTGGAGGATCTGGGCGGCGAGGTACCGGCTGGCGAAGGAGATGACCATGTCGGTCGCGCCCGGGATGGCGTTGGTGTTCGTAATCAGCCGGGCGACGGGTAACCCGATGACATGCGAGGTGAGGTACGGGCTGAGCGTGACCTTCGAGCGGGTCTTCACGGCCGTGGCGTAGGCGGTGAGCTCCTGCTCGATCGTGCTCGCCAGGCCCCCGTAATCCGGGGCCAGCACCTCGTTCGGGTTGAGGCAGAGGGTGGTCTCATCGCAGGCCCACGTGCGCTTGTTGGACCAGCCGTCGATGAGCTCGCGGACGCTGATCTTGGGCGCGTAGTTCTGCGGCGTGCCCTCCTGATCGGCGCTGGCCAGGTTGAGGACCGCGGTGCCGAAGAGGGACATGAGCTGTTCGCCGAACTCGGTGGTGTACTCCGGGAGGTTCCCAGCGAGGCGGGAGTACCCCGACCAGAAGATATTGGAGCTGGACGCCAGGGGTGGATCGAAGGGGTTGGCGCCGTTGGCGAGCCAGTCGGAAATGGCGCGCTGATCCGCCTCCTTGACGGCGCCGGGAACCTTGCACTTGAAGGCCCCGCCCCAGACGTCGTCGCTGATGCCGAGGGAGTCGTTGATGGCCGTGCAGTTCTCGTAGGCGATGCCGCTCAGCTTGTCGGGGGACATGCCGACCGAGGCGAGGAGCGTCTTGGCCATGCCGCAGGAGCTCTTGAGGTTGCCGGCGACGTTGCGGGCGATCTCCTCGAGTTTAGCAAGAACGGAGGCGCACTGGGGGCAGAGCGTCGTCAGGGCCATGTTGAAGGCCATGCCCATGGCGTTCTGCGCGATGGCTTGGAGGTACTGCACGAACTGCTGCATGTTGATGAAGGAGAAGGCCCCGCCCATGAGCGAGATGCCCCCGCAGCCGGCCTGGATCTTCGGCATGGTGATCGCGATGGGGGCGGGGTTGCGGTTCGGAAAGCGCAGGTCCAGGCTGCCCCCGAAGAGGTAGCCCCGCTGCTGTCCCTCGTAGAAGGTCGGGTTGGCCCCGGTCATCTGGCCCTCCCAGTCGTGCAGGAAGGCATCAATGCCGCCATCCAGGCCCCCCGCGGCGGCCAGCGTGGGGGCGAGGAACCCGGTGAGGAAGGCCACGAGGAGCACCGGGATGACGAGGGACACGCGGTGGCGGTCCTGGCGACGCAGGTACCAGCGGAGCAGCGACATGATCCCCTCGGCAACGCGGCCCGGGCGGCAGGGCCGGAGCGGGTGGGTGCCCGCGTCGGCCGCGCCTCCGGGGTGGCAATGGGGACCGGCACAGCCGGTCTCCGGATTGGCAGCGGACGGAGCCCTCCCGCGCCGTCCCGGCGGACCCGCGAGCACGGTGGAGGGGGTCCGCGTCGAGGATCCCGCCGGAACAGCACGGGAGGCGGAGGGCAGGGGCCGGGGCGTCGGTGCCGCGAGGCCAGCCGACGAGCACACCGGGAGATCCCTCCAGGCTGCGGGTGAGCACACCCGCACGCGGTGAAAAAACCGG
>JBIOJT010000171.1:0-9776 GCA_044451055.1 Methylomirabilales bacterium (SeqCode) | reverse complement strand
CGGAATGGGCGGCTTGTTGCGCATGAAATCCGGCGGGGCGGGGATTGCCGAGGTGGGCGGGCCCTCCTGTGTCGCAGCAGGGACCGGCTCTGCAGCGGGGGACAGCGCGGCGGGACCCATGAGCCACAGCAGGCCAAGCAGGATCACATGACAAGACCGGATGTGCCAGCCGGGTCCGCGCTTCTCACAGGACATGGGCAGGTCACCTTTCGGTTTTCGGCAACTCCGTCCTGCCTCGAGTGAGTTCGTTCGGCTCCATTGGCCTTCGAAGGCGCGGTTGGGCTGCTCCGAAAGCGCCCCTGCCCCCGTTCTCGGAATTTGCGCAGAATGGCGCCAGGCGCGAGCCCTTGTCAAGACAAAACCATGCGGCGGGCGAGAGACATGACCAAGACTGCGTGACGGGAAGCCATACGGGGAAATACGCAGAACGGGGAGGTCTGCGAGGGCAGCTACCCGAGGAAATCATCCAGTGCCGACATCGTTCTGCAGCCGCCCTCTCAAGAGGCCAAGGGCGGCAGCACACGCGACCGCCAGGGTGCGCGCACCGGGGGGGATTGAGCAGGCGATTCGACAGAACCGGAACTCTCTCTTACGGAAGGACTCTGCCGCAGATCTCGTCGCAGAGCACGAATCCCTTCGGTGTGAGGCGCAGGGTACCTCTGTCCAGGAGGGCCATCTGCTCTTCTAACAGCCGCTGCACTGTGCTCCTGTGAAGGGCCCAGAGGTCGTAGTCGAAATTCCGCCTGAGCCTCGCAAGGTCGACGCCGTCGCTGCGAAGGCCCAAGAAAATCCTCTCGTTGAGCATCTCCTTCAGACCGACCTCTTCCTCCGACTCCACCGGCAGGACGCCACCTTCCAGCCGATCAAGGTATGTCGACAGATCCGCCACGTTCCACCACCGCCGACTGCTCTTTCCGCCACTCTCCTTCCAGAACGAATGGGCCGATGCGCCGAAGCCGAGGTAGTTCTCGTGCGACCAGTAGTTTCCGTTGTGCCGGCAGCGGAACCCAGGACGGGCGTAGTTTGAGACCTCGTAGTGTTCGTACCCGTGGGCACCGAGTAGCTCCATGGCTCGCTCGTACATCTGCGCCTCGAGATCCGCGGAATTCATGCACACTTCGCCTGCCCGCACCATGCGGGCGAGCGGCGTGCCATCCTCGACGATCAGGCTGTACGCCGCAACGTGTTGGGGCCCGAGACTCATCGCGATCCCCAGGTTGTCCTCCCACTCGGCTAGAGTCTGCCCTGGGATCGAATAGATGAGATCAATACTGGTGTTATTGAATCCCGCGGCGCGGGCAAGCTCAAGACACTGGAACGCCTCCGCCCGATCATGGATGCGACCGAGAGTTCTCAGCTCGTGATCGTGAAACGATTGAATGCCAATGCTCAGCCTGTTGATTCCGAGGGAGCGAAATGCCCGCAATTTCTCTCCCGTCACCGTCCCGGGATTCGCTTCCAGCGTCACCTCCGCGTCCGGCATAATCCGGAACGTGGTGTGAAGGTGGGACAGGATGCTCTCGACTTGCGCGGGCGTAAGCAGCGAGGGGGTGCCACCGCCGAAGAAGATGGTCTCAACGTTTGATCCGGCTCCGTAATTCTTCTGGAGGGTAATCTCGAGCGCCAACGCGGCGATAAAGTCCTCCACCCTCTCGGTCTCCGTCACCGAGAAGAAGTCGCAGTAGAGACACTTCCTCTCACAGAAGGGAATATGGATGTAGATCGAGGTCAGAGCCGGCACGCCTCACCTTCTTCCACTGCGAAGACCGCGAACCAGGGAACACACCCACGCCACCTCATCCTGCGCCTCAGGCCCACGGATGCTCGAGCATCTCCCGGGTTTCCTCCACCGCCACCCTCCAGATCGATTCCATCTCGGCGTCGGCGCGCTGGTAATGGCCACCGTAATTCCCGTCTCCGATCAAGGCGCGCAGGGCTGTCGGGTCGCACAGTCGCACGCGATCGAGGTCAACCATGGGCTTTGGCTCGCCGGGCAGCGTGACCCCTATTCCAGAACCGACGCCAATGACCGAGCCGCGACCTTGCGCGTTTCGCAGTCCGGATGCGTCTCTGAGGCCACCCTGAGGGCTTCAACCGCCTCGGGCGAGCAGCGGGCGACGGGCGACCCGACGCGACCGAGCGCCCAAAGCACTCCGCGCTCGATGGGTCCGGTCTGAAGCATGTCCTCATCCGTCACCAGCGAGCAAAGAATCGGCAGAAAATCCCCTTGGAGCTCGGGCCGGGCGGCAAGGATCTCGCCGATCGCCTCAGGCACTCCGTAGGGAACCGCCCCGGACTCGTCGTTGAGGGCCCACATGAAGCGGCGGAAAAGATCGGTCGCCCTCTGCCGGCTCACGAGCTGCGCGTCAACCACCACCAGGCCGAGCGCACGCACCGCGCGCCACTTCTCCTCGTCGCTGGCGCTGCAGAGGCGTCCAGTCAGGCATCGCAAGACCCGTGCGATCTGACTGCATGCCAGGTGAAGCAGCGCCTCATGGTCTTCTCGCTCCAGAATAGACTCGATCTGCTCTTTCCACGCTTCATTCACGCATCGCCTCCCTCACCCATGCCTTGGCATAGTACCTCGAAGACACGGAGCCCACAACCTCATCACCAGGTATGGCCCCACAGCTCGACGGCCAGTCTGACCCGTTGACTTTCGGTGCTCGTCCCACTATACGAATGGGTGTGACGCCATTAGAATACCATCGCCATTAGGACTCAGACTCGTTTCTAGAGGAGAATCGTGAACAACCAGGAGAGGAGGGAGAACGTGGCATTCGAGAAGCTGGCGGTGCTGGGTGTGGGGGCCATCGGCAGCAACATCGGCGCCTACCTCACCCGCGCAGGATGTGACATGACGCTCATAGATATGTGGCCCGCCCACGTGGAGGAGATGCAACACCGCGGCCTGAAGGTCACCGCCCAGGACGAGGAGTTCACGGTCAAGGTGAAGGCGGTCCACCTGGCCGACGTGTGCGCCCTGCACGAGCAGTTCGACGCCGTCTTTCTCTCGGTGAAGTCCTACGACAGCGTGTGGGCGGCGAAGTTCATCGAGCCGTACCTCAAGCCGGCGGGCGTCCTCGTCCCTGCCCAGAACAGCATCAACGAGGACTGGGTGGCCCCCGTCATCGGCCACACACGAGTCGTCGGCTGCGTGGTGACCCTCGGTGCGGGCCTCTACGAGCCGGGCCACGTCCTCCGCACCAGCTCGCCCGCGCGGCCCTCCTTCGCCCTGGGGGAGCTGAACGGCATGCTGACGCCCAGAGTGCAGGAGCTGGTCACGGTGCTCACGCCTGCAGGCCCGGCCCACGCCACGGCCAACCTCTGGGGCGATCGTTGGGCCAAGCTCACCGTCAACTGCATGGCCAACGCCCTCGCGGGCATCACCGGAATGAACAGCGCGGAGATGCGCGCCAACCCGGACGCCTTCTCAATAACCGTCAAGATTGCGGGCGAGGCGCTGACGGTGGCGCGACCCTGGGCGTGCAGGTGGAGCCGGTGGGCGGCATCCCCGCCAAGGCGTATCTGGATGCGGCCCGCGGCGTGGGCCTGGAGGAGCTGCGCACCAGATGGGTGGAGGGCGGTCGCAACCTCGGGGCAGGGCGACCCTCCCTCCTCCAGGACGTGATGAAGGGCCGCCGAACCGAGGTGGACTATCTGAACGGCTACGTGGTTCGCAAGGGCCGAGAGGTGGGTGTATCCACGCCGATGAACGAGGCCATCGTCGAGGTCACCAAGAAGATAGAGGTGGGCGACCTGAAGCAGGCTCCCGCCAACCTTGAGCTGTTGACCAAGCACCTCTAACCCCCCCCTCGATCACTTCCCGCGCTTGGGGAGGCGGGCCCAGTCGACGAGCTGGCGGCGGCCCAGGCGGGCCTCGGGCCGGTTGGGCTGACAGACCGGGCAGTAGAACGTGTCGCGGCCGCGGACGCCCTCGACGCGGATCGTGGTACCGCAGGCCGGACAGGGCTGCCCTTTCCGATTCCGGACCCGCAGGAAGTCGCGGACCTTCTCCTCGATAGGCTCGCCCCTCCGGGCGACTTCCCTCACGGCGGCTGACAAGACGTCCTGAATGGCAGCGCGGAGCCTCGCCACGTCCTCATCGGTGAGACCCGGGCATCCGGTCTTGGGATGAAGCCGAGCGGCCCACAGGATCTCGTCGGCATAGGCGTTGCCGATGGCGGCCACGGCCGTCTTGTCCAGCAGGAAGGCTCGCACCCGATCCCGCCGGGCGCGCACCAGCTCTCGTAGGCGCTCCAGGGTGAACCCGAGTGAGAGCGGCTCGACCCCCACTGTTTC
Source organism: Methylomirabilales bacterium (SeqCode) (assembly GCA_044451055.1). Classification (GTDB taxonomy): domain Bacteria; phylum Methylomirabilota; class Methylomirabilia; order Methylomirabilales; family 2-02-FULL-66-22; genus 2-02-FULL-66-22. The sequence goes on along the minus strand of JBIOJT010000171.1, from coordinate 5,474 downwards.
GAACCCAGGCACGGCGCGCTGGTCCCCAATCGGCACCAGGTACACCTTTCCCATCTGCTTGTCATCGAGGTAGCGCAGTTCCTCCCCACGGTCGAGCCCGAAGGCCAGGCAGAGGCTCCGTTCGTCCCTCTCACGCTCGCCGGACAGACGAAACCGCCCCGCCAGCATCGGGTTGACGATGAGCTCGTAGGCCTCCCCGATCTCCAATATCACGAAATGTCCGTGCCGCCGACATCGCCCGAATGCCTGTCCTACGCACACGGCCTCGAGCGTTCCAGGAACGCCAAGGCGCAGGACGATGGGATTCTTCACACGGACCTGCTGGATCCGGCAGCCGGGCAGCACCCGGCCCAACACGGAGACGATGTACTCCAGATCGGGCAATTCAGGCATGGGAGCAACTTCTCACGTATGAACAGGATCCAGCGGTACTCATCCCGGAGGGCCAGGCGCAGACATCGCCCGATGCGTCCGCCCGCACCGGTGAGGAGCATCGTCTTCATCGCCCCGGTGGCCTACTTTCGGCGCGATCTACCGTCTCGACCCGGGCGGTCGACTCTAGCTCTTGCGGGTCAATGGTGTAATGAAAGATTTGCGTCCGTTGGTGGGTGGTCACCACGTGCACGCGCCCGTCCTCGGCCTGAATGACCGCCGGATACGAGTACTCGCCGGGGCCGGTTTCCAGATCGATCCGCCGCGGCCACGTGACGCCGTTGTCGTCCGATACCAACACCGAGAGTGGCGTGCGCCCCTCCCGCACCGGGTTACAGACCAGGACGATTCGCCCATCCTTCAGGTGAACCGCATCCAGTCCGCTGTTCGGGTTGGGGATGGGAAGCCGCTCGGCGGGTGACCAGGTGCGGCCGTAATCTTCCGACAGCGACGCGCACACGCACCCCACCCGCTGGGTGGACCGCATCAGCATCTTCACGCGCCCCGGCGCGTACTCCCACAGCGTGGGTTGGATGACGCCGGAGAAATCCTGGGGCACTAGCAGTGCTCCGGCTACTTCATCCCAGACGGCGCTCACCAGCTTGGCGCTGCCGGCCTCGTACGCGCCGGCCCCTGGGGCCACGATGGGCCCGTGCCTGCTCCAGGTTTGGCCGCCGTCTTTACTAGCCTCCACCCAGCAGGCCCAGGATTGCCAGGTCTCATTCGAGGTCCCGCACAGGATATCGCCATTGCTCAGAGTGATCGGCTTGTTCTTGGCCGGCCCAATCAGCCCTGCCGGCAACATCACGGGCTCGGACCAGGATCTGCCGTCGTCGTTCGACTTGCGGTACATTCCCGTCCAAGTCGGAACCGACACGCCGATTTTGTAAAAGAGCCATAGCGCTCCCATCCGGTCGCGAAACAGCACTGGGTTATAGTGGGAGACATCGGGCTCGTCTGCCACTTTGACGGGATCGCCCCAGGCGCCGTTCTGGTAGCGAGCCAGCCAGATGGCGACATCAGGGTGGCCTTCGTGCGTCCCGGCAAACCAGGCAGCCAGCAATCGCCCTGCGGCCGGCTCGGCGATCGTGGCCGCGTGACACGAGGGCGCGACGGGATTCTCCCTGAAGATCGGCTGCGCGGGCGGCATCCGGTGATCCTCCTGGGATTCGACCGACGGCGCGATCTGCGCCGCTATCCCTTCAAGCCGGTGAGGGCGATCCCCTGGACGAAGTAGCGCTGCAAGAAGACGAAGATGACCATCGCGGGGAGCGTGGCAAGCACGGAGCCGGCCATGCTCATGCCGTAATAGGCGATCGCCCCCCCGCTGACCGTGCCCGCCAGGGAGGAGGCCAACCCGACGGGCAGAGTGCGCGTCGCGTCAGAATTGGTGACGATCAGCGGCCACATGAAGTCGTTCCAGGACTGGATGAACAGGAAGATCGCCACCGCCACCAGGGGAGGGCGGGACAGGGGCAGCACCACGCGCACCAGCACGCCGAGCCGGCTGGCCCCGTCGATGATGGCCGCCTCCTCCAACTCCTGCGGGATGCCCTGGAAGAACTGCCGGAGCAGGAAGACGCCGAACCCGTTGGCCACCGTGGGCATGATCAGGCTGAAGTATGTGTCGGTCAGCTTGAGTTTGGCAAGCCCCAAGAAGAGCGGGACGATGGTGATATGGACAGGCACCAGGATGGTGGACAGGATCAGCAGAAAGATCCACTGCTGCCCGCGGAAACGCATCTTCGCGAAGGCGTACGCCGCCGGAATGCTGATCAGCAGACCCACGAGCGTCGAGCCGCCCGCCACCACTAGGCTATTCGCCCCCCAGCGTACCAGCGGGAACTTGACCAGGACGTCCCGGTAGTTCTCCAGCGTGAACACCCGGGGAATCCAGCGGGGGACGAGGCTGAGGATCTGCCCCTCCGGCTTGAGCGAGGTGGAGAGCATCCACAGCAGCGGCCCGACCCACAGGATCAAGACCAGACCCATCAGTGCGTAGAGGCCGAGCCGCACGACGACGTCGGCCCGGATGAAGCCGCCGTCCTGTGCGGCCATCCGGAACTGGACCACGGTGATGACGAGCAGAAGGAGGAAGAGCGCGTAGGCGATGGCCGCGGCGTAACCCATCTCGAACCATGTGAAGCCGACAACATAGAGATAGTTCACGATGGTGAGGGTGCTGTTGCTGGGGCCCCCCTGGGTCATGACGTAGACCTGGCCGAAGACCTGGAAGGATTTGGCGATGGACATCACCACGACGAAGAACGTCACCGGCCGGAGCATGGGGAGCGTGACGCTCCAAAATTCCTGCCAGGCGTTGGCCCCATCGATGCGCGCGGCCTCGCGCGCCGCCAGCGGGATGTCCTGGAGCCCTGCCAGGTAGAGCACCATGTTGTAGCCCGCGGTCCACCACACGGTGGCGAGGATGATGGAGAGCATGGCGGTTTCGGGGACCGCCAGCCACGCCAGGGGGGGGAGGCCAAGCTGGGTCAGGTAGTAGTTCACGATCCCGGCCCCGGTGGGATCCAGGACCCAGCGCCAGAGGATCCCGACCACGGAGACCATCACCACGTACGAGCCGAAGACGGCCGTGCGGGTGAGAATCCGGCCCCGCAGGGGCTGGTTGAGGAGGAGCGCCAGCCCCAGGCCGACCAGGGCCATCAGCGGCACGATGACGGCCGTGTAGAACAGAGTGTTCTTGAGGGACGTGTAGAACAGCGGGTCGTTCCAGAGACGGACGTAGTTCCGGAGTCCGACGAAGCGCGGGGTCCCCACGATCTTCCAGTCGGTGAGGCTGAGCACCGCGCTCCAGAGGGCCGGCAGGAGGAAGAACGCCAAGAAGGTCAGCAGGTAGGGTGCCAGAAAGAGCCAGGGGGCGAGTCCCGCAGGACGGGACCGCCCCCTTCCCGTGACTCCAGACACCTTCGGGTTCGGGCTCATCTCGTTCCCTACTCGTTCATGGTCGACGGCTAGTCGAACATCGTCCGTAGTCCATGATCCATCGTCGGTGGTCGATGGTCCGCCGTCGGGCCTACGGCTCCGCCAGGATCGCGTTCACACCCTTCTCGGCGTCCGCCAGCGCCTGATCCACCGTCTTCTTCTGAACGATGGACTCCCAGGCCGCCACGAGGGGACTGGCCGGATCGTGGGTGAAGATCTTGGTCTGGGCGGCGATCGGCGGGTTCAGGATCCAGCCAGACTCCGGCTGGATGCCCGGCGTGAAGGCCCGCCAGAGGGGCATGTTGTTCTTGAACTCGGCGCTGTTCAGGATCGAGAGGCGCGCCGGCGACTGCCCGCCCTTCACCCAGGTCAGACTGTTCTCGCTCATGTAGCGGATGAACTTCATGGCCGCGAGCTGCTTGGCGCGATCCGGCTGCTTGCCCAGGACGAGCTGGTGGCTCATGCCCCAGGTCGCGAACTGGCCGAAGACCTTCGGCATGGGCGCGGTGTTGAACTTCAGTCCTTCCTGCCGGAGCCCGCTGTTGATCATCCACGGCCCGATCAGGATCATGGCCGCCTGCTTGGTCAGGAAGGCCTTGTTGATATCCGTCATTACCGGAGGCGCGACCTTGTGGACGTAGATCAGGTCGGACAAGAACTGGAAGGCCGCCTTCCCCTTGGCATCGTTGAAGGCGGCTTTCTTGAGGTCAGGGGTGAACATCTGGCCGCCCTGCTGGGCCAGGAATCCCATCCAGTACCGCACCGGCCAGGCCGTCGAGCTGGGAATCGCCAGGCCCCACTGGTTCGGCCCCTTGGTCAGTTTCTTGGCTGCAGCCACGAACTCGTCCATGCTGTTCACGGGGGGCTTCTTGGGATCCAGACCGGCTTGCTCGAACAGCTCGGTGTTGTAGTAGAGGCCCAGGATGTGGGTATCCATCGGCACCCCGTACCGCTTCCCCCCGACGACGCCCAGGCTCCACGCCCGGGCCACGAAGTCCTCCCCCTTCACCCCGGCTTCGCTCAAGAGATCGTCCATGGGCTGGAGCGCCCCCATGCGCACCATCTCTGGAACGACCGTGACCCACATCAGGAGCATCTCGGGCGCCCCGCCCGTCTGGGCCGAGGCCACCAGCTTGCTGTGGAGGAGGTCCCAGGCATAGAAAGAGGGGGTCACCTCGACCTCGCCCTGCGAGGTGTTGAAGGCCTTGATCATCTCTTCGAATTTGCCCCGGTCGTCGCCGGTCAAGCCGGTCCAGGCGTTGATCTTCACCGCCGCCTGTGCTGCCGTGGCCACTGTCAGCACAAGTACCAGCACACTGAGCACTGCCCACGAGTTTCGCATTGCCTCCTCCTTTTTCAGACCAGTCTCGGCAGAACCGGAAAAGGGTCGAGAACGAATTCGGGCACGCGTAGCGATGGCAAGGGGTCGCGCCTCCCGATGCTCGGCGTCTCTTCCAGTCACGGGTTCCGCTGCCAGGCCTGCGTCCCTTGCGCTCGGTCCTCGGCGGTTCTCGCGGAACTCACATGGATCGCAAGCATCACCAGCGGTTCACTCCCGGTGGTCCGCCCGGCGTGGGGCGTCTCGGCCGGGATGATGATCACCGAGCCCTTCTCGACGGGATATTCTTTGCCGTCGATATGAAACATCCCGGTGCCGGAGAGAATGTAGTTCACGTGCCAGCGCCCCTTGTGATTTCCCTCCTCTTGCCACGAGCCCGGCGGGAGATTCATCTGGACCACGTCCACCGGCAGCCGATCCATGGGAAGATCCGCCAGACCGGCCTTCCGCACCAGGTCCCGTACCGTCCAGCCCCCATGGTGATGGGGGAGGTCCGGCAATTGCTCCAACTCCGCCTCATCCATCCGCAACACGTATTGCCTTTTCGCCATTCGTCACCTCCGGATCTTACAAGAACACCAAGGACCGAGCCTCCACCCACTCTACTGTGCGGTGCGTACAATAGGCGACAGTCCCTCCCGGACCGCACAGTCCGGGGGAGAGTCCGAGGAGGGGCGGCGGCCCGCCCCTCTCGGTAGCGTCAACCCAGCCGCGGACGGCCGGGGCAATGACGGAAGAAACTGGCTTCCCGTGGGAGCGT
>JBIOJT010000170.1:0-9804 GCA_044451055.1 Methylomirabilales bacterium (SeqCode) | reverse complement strand
GTGTAGGGCTCGATCACGGCCGAACCTCGTCGCGCATGGCCCCTCTGACACCGTCGCCGCCTAGTCGCTCCATGCAGCCGCTCCGCATGGTGTCGTCCGTCCGAGCCCGCCCCTCGCTGTCCCCTTCCAGCCCTCTCACCCTCACCACCTCACCTGCTCGCGCTCACCGTATCAGGCTTGGGCGATGAGGTCAATTTCCACCAGCGCCCCGCGGGGCAGCGAGGCCACGCCCACCGTGGAGCGCACCGGCTTGTCCTGGGTAAAATACTCCGCGTACACCTCGTTCATCTTCTGAAAGTCGGCCAAGTTGGTCATGTACACGGTGGCCTTCACGACCCGGCTCATGGAGGTCCCCGCCGCCTCCAGGACCCTCCGCAGATTCTCCAGTACCTGCCGCGTCTGTGCGCCGATCCCGCCCTCGACCATCACCCCGGTCGCGGGATCCAGGGGGATCTGCCCGGACGTGAAGACCCAGCCATCGAGCTTCAGCGCCTGCTCGTAGGGGCCGATCGCCTTGGGGGCCTTCTCGCTCCTGATGACCTCTCGCTTCATGTCGCCTCCTCCGGAAAGGATGCCAAAGATGACGCAGGTTCTTTCGGAAAAGGTCTCCCGCCCCTCGCGGGACACCCGGCAGCTCCCGCTTGATGCTTACTCGACGACCGATCCCAAAAGACGATGAGCCGCTTCGGCCACACGTGGAGGGAGGCCCCCCACGCTCCGCAGCTCCTCCACCGAGGCGGCGCGCAATCGCTTGAGGCTCCCGAATCGCTGGAGGAGCATCCGCTTCCGCCGGGCCCCGATCCCCGGAATCTCGTCCAGGACCGACCGCAGGCCGCTCTTCCCGCGAAGACTCCGATGGTACATGAGGGCGAACCGGTGGGTCTCGTCCCGCACCTGCTGGAGCAGATGCTTGCCCCGCGAACCGTCCGGAAGCTTGATCGGCTCCATCCGCCCCGGTCGGAACACCAGCTCCTCCTCCTTGGCCAGACTGGCCAGGTGCAGGTCGGTGAGCCCCGCCCCCTTCGCAGCCAGCACGCCGATGTTGAGCTGGCCGCGCCCGCCGTCGATCAGCAAGAGGTCGGGTAGCGGCCAATCCTTCTTGGCGAACCGCCGTCCCAGCACCTCCCGTTGCATGGCATAGTCGTCGGCACCCGGCACGGTCTGGATGCGGAAGCGCTTGTAGTCCCGCCGGCTCGGCTGGCCGTCCACAAATGTGACCAGCGAGCCCACGGAAAGGACGCCCGAGATGTTGGAGATGTCGGTGCACTCGATCCGCCGCGGCAGGCGAGGGAGACCCAGGGCCTCCTGGACCTCCTCCATGGCTCGCTCCCGCGCTGCGCTCGAGGTGAGGCTCTGCGCCAGCATGGCCTGGGCGTTACCGACGGCCATCTCGAGCAGGTGCGCCTTGGGGCCCCGCTCGGGCATGCGGATCTCCACCTGCCGGCGGGCCCGCGACGACAGCATCGCCGCCAGAAGGTCCGCCTCCGGCGGCAGGTGGGACGTCAGGATCGTCTTGGGGATGTGGCGCGCGCCCAGGTAGTACTGGGCGATCAACGAACCCAAGACGCCAGCCGCTCCCCCATGACTCACCCCCTCGAAGGCGAAGCTGTCGCGCCCGATCAGCTTGCCCCCGCGGACCACCAGGAGCTGGATCTGGACCTCGCTCCCCTCCTGGACCAAGCCGAAGACATCCTGGTCCTCGCCCCGGGCCGAGATCACCCGCTGGTTCTCCGTCGCGTGCCGGAGCGAAACGATCCGGTCCCGCAGCGTGGCGGCGCGCTCGTACTCCAGGCGATCGGCCGCGTCGCGCATCTGGCGCTCGAGCTGTTGGATGACCGCCTGGTCCTTCCCCTCCAGGACCAGTCGCACCTTCTGGACGACCTCTGCGTACTCCTCCCGGGTCACCAGTCCCTCGCACGGCCCCAGGCACCGGCCCAGATGATACTCGAGGCACAGGGTGCGCCCGGCGATGCTGCGACACGTCCGCAGGGGGAACGTCCGGTTGATCAGCGCCAGGACGTCCCACATGGTCCCGGCCGGAACGTAGGGGCCGAAGTAAAGCGCGCCGTCGTTCTTGATCCGGCGACTCACCTGGAGGGCCGGGAACGGGTCCTTGAGGTTCAGCCGGATGAACGGATAGTGCTTATCATCGCGAAGGACGATGTTGTACCGGGGGCGGCGCTGCTTGACGAGGTTGCTCTCCAGGATCAGCGCCTCCAGCTCGTTTTTGGTGAGCAGGAATTCCACGTCGGCGACCTGCCCCACCATGCTGCTCAGGCGCTCGCCGTCGTAGCCAAAATCGCGGTCGGTGAAGTAGGAGGAGACCCGCTTCCGGAGGGACACGGCCTTGCCGATGTACAGCACCTCGCCGTGTGCATCCTTGAAGAGGTAGACCCCGGGGGCGTCGGGAAGGCTGCGGATCTTTTCCTGAAGGTCCATGTGTGTTCCTGAGGCGGCGGGAGGACGGTTGCACACTTCCCCGCCCCTGTCAAGGCGCGTCGCGCGAGGTTCGTTCGCTGGGCCGCTCCGTCCTTCGCCTACCAGCCCAGCGCGTAGCCGATGAGCCGCCGGGGCGAGACCCCGCCCAGCATGATGCCTTGCTTCTTGTCATAGCGAATCCCCATGGCCTTGCCGTTCGCCCAGCCGTCAAGGATGCCAACCTCGTGCCCGCGGCGCTCCAGGGCCGCGATGACCTCCCGGGAAATCCGACCCTCCGCCTCGACGCGGCCGGGGTAGGCCTTCCGGGGATAGAATGACGAGGGGAAATGGACAGAGTGGAGGGTGGGCGCGTCCAGGGCCTCCTGGATGTTCATGCCGAACTCCACGTAGTTCAGGAAGAACTGCAGGGTCCACTGGTCCTGGCCATCGCCGCCCGGCGTCCCGAACACCATGAACGGCTCCCCGTCCTTCGTGACGAGCGACGGCGTCAGGGTGGCTCGTGGGCGCTTGCGCGGCGCCAGGGCGTTGGGTCGCTCCGGATTGAGGTAGAACATCTGGCCTCGGGTCCCCAGGGGGAAGCCCAGGCCCTTGATGACCGGCGAATCTCCGATCCAGCCGCCGCTGGGGGTGGCGGCCACCATGTTGCCCTCACGGTCCACGGCGTCCAGATGCGTGGTGTCCCCAACGTGGGCGTGCCCCAGACCCAACTCGCGGACCGAGCGCGCCGCCACCTGCAGGGCACGGCGATTGTCCTCCGCCACGTCGAATGTGGCATAGGTCGGGAGGCCTCGACCCACATCGCCGGGGCGCATCTCCCGCGAGGCCTCCTCGCAGATGAGGCGGCGTCGCTTCGCGGCATACTCCTTCGAGAGCAGCACGTCCAGCGGCACCTTGTCGAAGAGCGGGTCGCCGTAGTACGCCTCGCGGTCGGCGAAGGCCAGCTTGGCCGACTCGATCAGGAGGTGCAGATACTCCGCCGAGTTGTGCCCCAGGGACTTGAGGTCGATCCCCTCCAGAATCCCCAGGTGCTGCAAGAAGACCGGGCCCTGCGTCCACGGCGGGCACTTGTGGACATCCAGGTCGTGGGAGCGGAGGCTCGCCGGTTCCTCCACCGTCGCGTGCCATTCCGCCAGGTCCTCGAGAGCAAGCAGACCGGTATGCGCCGAGCCGCTGGCGTCCTCGACGGGGTTGTTGGAGATGAAATCCACGATCCGTTTGGCAATCTCACCCTTGTAGAACACGTCCCGTCCCGCCTCGATGCCGGCGACACGCCCCCGGTGACTGGCCCCCGCCTCCGCTCGGCACATCGTTTTGAGGGCAGTGGCCCAGTCGGGGTTGCGGAGCACCTCGCCCACCTCGGGCACGCGCCCCTTGGGGCAGTAGATCTCGGCGGTCGTGGGATACCGCTCGCTGAACTTCCGCGCGTTGGTGGTGAGAGCGGCGCGCAGCCCCTCGTACACCGGAAAGCCGTTCTCGGCCAACTCGATGGCAGGCTGCAGAATCTGAGACAGACTCATGCTCCCAAAGCGCGCCACCACTGTCGCCCAGGTGTCCACCACCGCGGGAACGCATGCCGGCAAGTAGCCGTCGCCGGGAATGAGGTCAATACCGTGCTCGCGGCACCAGGCGATGGTGAATGCCTTCGGCGACCATCCCATCCCGCTGACGGCGAAGGCCTTCCTTTCCTTGGCCGAATAGACGAGCGTCGGCACCTCGCCGCCGATCCCGTTGCTCTGCGGCTCGAGGAGGTTCAGGCAAAAACCCATGGCGGCCGCCGCATCGATCGCATTCCCGCCCTGCTCCATCATGCGAAAGCCTGCGGCTGTAGCCAGGTAATGGCCGGAGGTGACAACCCCGCGCGTGCCCATGATGACAGGACGGGTGGTGAAAGTTGGCATGTGGCACTCTCCTTCCCGACGTTCGCGGCTCCTGGGTGTTCTGCGTTCTCGGCGGTCAGTGGCTGGCTCACCCGTGAACGAGTCAGCCCATCAGTTCCTTCAGCGTCAGGGCATTCATGACTGCATGAGCGTTGGCGTCGTTGTTGAAATAGACGTACACGCTCCGGCCCGCATCGAGCCAGGCTCGGATTCGCTCCGCCTCGTGACGGAGCGCGGTGCGAGAGTAACTCCCCGCGTAGAGGTCCCCGGCACCGTGACGCCGAATATACACAAAGTCGGCGGTGATCGGCCCCTCGACGTGCAACTCGGGCCAGTCCGCCAGACAGAGGGCCACGTTGGCTTTCTCCAGTGCGGCCAAGACCTCTGGCGCCAGCCAACTGGGCTCCCGGAACTCGAAGGCCACCTGCACATCCGGAAGGATTGTCTGGTGCCTCAGATATTCGAGGAAGAGGTTGAGACGCGCCGGATTCGCCCGGCCCGAGGGCGGCATCTGGAACAGGATGGGGCCGAGCTTCCCTCTGAGCCCGGCCGCCCGCTGCAGGAACTCCCCGACCGATCTCTCCGGCTCCAGGAGGCGCTTGACATGCGTGGTGAAGCGGCTGGCCTTCAGGGCAAAGCAGAACCCGGCCGGGGCCTCATTGCCCCAGCGGACAAAGACCTCGGGGCTCGGCAAGCGGTAGAAGGTGTTGTTGACCTCCACCGTGTCGTAGAACTTTGCGTAGTGCTGGAACCAGGCGGGCGGCTTCATGTTCTGCGGATAGAAGATCCCGGACCAGTGCGGATAATTCCAGCCGCTGGTTCCAATCCAGCAGCGGGCCGTGTGGCCGCTCATAGGGATCTCCGCTCGATCATGCACGGCGCTGGCGGTCCGGACGCACCAGTCGCAGAGCCGGGCGAGCCAGCAGTTTCTGGAGACGGAGGGCGTCTTCTCCCATGAACAAATTGTTGAAGAGGACGTAGGTCGGCGCCTCGGCAGCGCACTGCTCCGCCACAGCCTGGAGGTCCTGATCGGTGTGGAGATACCGGTACCCCGTCACCCCGTGGAGCCGGAAATACCGCAGGCCCTCACGCTGTGGGAGTTGCTTCAAGGGATCCACCACGTGGACGAGGTCCAGTTCCCCGCACAGCCCCCGGACCATATCCGGCGGCCAGTCGCCTCGCGGCTCCCACGCCGCCACGAGGCCCGTGCGATCGATCGCGCTGAAGAACTTCCGCAGATGCTCCACGTGCGTCGGCGTCGGCGTGAAGCGCGGCGGGCACTGGAAGACGATCACGCTCGCCCCCATGGAACGGGCGACGGCCGCCGTCTCGCTCCAAGCCCTCAGCACCGGTTCGGTCGGCTGAAAACTTCCGTACAGAGCTTTCTCAGCCTCAGGGATCGCCTTGCGGAGCCGCCGGTACGTCGGGCTCGACGGTTCGTGGGTGATGAGCTGCCAGGCCTTCATCGTGAACTCGAAGTCGGCCGGCCCATTCCGCGGCCGGCGGGCCGGCGCCTCTCGGCACCACCGCTCCGCCGTGGCAATCCGCGGCAGGTTGTAGAAGGTCTGCTGGATCTCCACCACGGGAAACCGTCGGTAGTACTCCGCCCGTGCCATGGGGAAACCGCAGCAGCCAACCTTGACCACCATGGGTTCTCCGCTCACCGTCCTCGCACCGCTTCCCCTGCCTCTGGGTCTGTCACTCCATCAGGCGCGTGATCGCCTCTTCTCCAACCACGAGACCAGATGTTTCTCCGTCCAGGTATTCAGAACATCCTTGGGCGTCAGCCACGCCCGCCGCGCCACCGCAACACCGTAGCGCATGTTGTCCAACTGACCGATGGTGTGCGCGTCGGTGTTGATCGCGACGGGAATGCCCAGCTCCTTGGCTCGCCGCGCGTGCAGATCGTTCAGGTCAAGCCGCGACGGCGAGGCGTTGATCTCCACGGCGGTGCCGGCCGCCCGGGCGGCGGTGAGGACCGCCTCCATGTCCACCTCGTACGCCCCGCGCTCGCCGATGAGCCGCCCGGTGGGATGACCCAGCAGGTGGACCAGGGGGTGCTGCACGGCCCGCACGATCCGCGCCGTCATCTCTTCGCGGCTCATCTTGAACCGCGAGTGGACCGAGATCAGCACGAGGTCGAGCTGCCGGAGGATCTCGTCCGGAAAGTCCAGGCTCCCGTCCCCCCGGATGTCTACCTCGCATCCGGCCAGGACGCGAAAGCCTTTCATTTTCTTGTTGAGGGCACGGACCTCGGCGATCATCCGGAGCACCTGCTCGTCCTTCATGCCGCCGGCGACCGTGGCCGATTTGGAGTGATCGGTCACAGCCATGTACCGGTAGCCCTTGGCCCGGACCCCCTCGGCCAGCTCCGCCAGCGAGTGGGCCCCATCGCTCCACGTCGTGTGCATCTGCAAGTCGCCCCGAATGTCCGGAGGTGACACCAGCGTCGGCAATCGTCCTTCCAGGGCCGCCTCGATCTCGCCACCATCCTCGCGCAGCTCGGGCGGGATGAAGGGGAGCCCGACGGCCTGGTACACCTCGGCCTCGGTCTTGCCCGCCACCCGCCGATTGGTCTTCTCATTGAAGACCCCGTACTCGCTGACCTTCAGCCCCTTCCGCTGTGCCAGCTCGCGCACGCGGATGTTGTGCTGCTTGGATCCGGTGAAGTACTGGAGCGCCGCGCCGAAACAGTCCGGCTCGACCACGCGCAGGTCCACCGCGATATTCTCGCGCAGGCGGACACTGGACTTCGTCTCGCCGTGGGCCGAGACCTCGGCCACATTGGGGAGGCCGACGAACCCGTCCATCACCCGTGCCGGTGTCTTCGAGGTGACGAGGATGTCAATGTCCTTCACCGTCTCCTTCATGCGGCGGAGGCTTCCGGCGGCCTCGATCTGGTCCACCTCCCGAAGCTCCCGGAGTTTCTCCAGGATCGCCTCGGCCAGGACCAGCGCCGTGCCAAGCGGCATGCGCTCGCGCCCGCTTCGCCAGACGGCGATCCCCTTGAGGATGTTCTCCTCGGTCTTGGCCTTGATCCCGGGCAGGCCGGCCAGCCTGTGGGTCTTCGCCAGCTCCTCGAGTTTCTCCACCGAATCCACGCCGACCTGCTCGTACAAGTGCTTGGCCGTCTTCGGCCCGACCCCGTGGATTCCCATCATCTCGATCACGCCGACTGGGATCTCTTTCCGGAGGTCCTCCAGATACCCGACCTTGCCGCTGGCAAGATACTCCTGGATCTTGGCCGCGAGGTCCTTGCCGATCCCGGGGACTTCCAAGAGTGCGCCCCGTTCGGCGATGGCCGCAACATCCTCGGACAGGCCCTCCACGGCCTGGGCCGCCCGGCGATAGGCGCGGATCCGGAATGGATTCTCGTCCTTGACCTCCAGGAAGTCGGTGATCTCGTTGAACAGGTGTGCGATCTCGATGTTCTTCATCTTGAATCAACCGGCAAAGCACCCGGGGCGCCAAGGAACCCTCCATGGTGCCCTGGGCAGCTTTGCTCTCAAGGGGTCATTTGTATCGATCCATCCGGTGGAGGCCGGCGGCCCGCGCCAGTTGCAGCGCCTCCTCGAACTCCGCCCTCGTTGGCCTCCGAGCCAGGGGCGGATACTCGTGAGCCCGATAGCACGGCCGGTACTGGTCCATGATGTTCACGTACGTGTCTTCCGACAACTCGGCCAAGAACAGGACGACCTCGGCTGTCCCCGCGAGGCTATTGGGCAAGATCAGGTGGCGCACCAGCAACCCGCGGCGGGCGATCGCCCGGCGATCCAGCGTCAGGTCCCCCACCTGGCGGCGCATCTCGCGGAGTGCGGCCTTGGCAACCTCTGGATAGCTGTTCACGTTAGAATACTTTTTCGCCACATCAACATCGGCGTACTTGAAGTCCGGCATGTAGATGTCGAAGACACCGTCCAGCAGTCGCAGTGTCTCCAGGGCCTCGTAGCCTCCGCAGTTGTAGACCAGAGGCACCTGGAGGCCCCCCTCCACCGCGATCGGCAGAGCCCTGAGGATCTGCGGCACCTGGTGGGTCGGCGTCACGAAGTTGATGTTATGGCAGCCCATGCGTTGCAGGTCCAGCATCATCTGCGCCAGTTCCTTGGCGGAGACGATCCGTCCCCCGTCCTGCTGGCTGATCTCGAAGTTTTGGCAGAAGACGCAGCAGAGGTTGCAGTGCGCCAGGAAGATCGTTCCCGAGCCGCCGACGCCGACCAGGGGTCTCTCCTCGCCGAAATGCGGGCCGTAGCTCGAGACCAGGGCCTGATCGGCCACGCCGCACACCCCTGTCTTCCCCTGAAGGCGCTGTGCCAGGCACTCCCGCGGGCAGACGCGGCAGCTCTCCAGCAGCCGCTCGGCCGCTTGAGCCCGCCGCTCGAGTTCCCCCGCCTGGTGCAGTTCAAGATACGCCGGCCAGGACATGTCTCATCACCAGTCACATCTTATCACCGGTGGCCAACCACCTCAACCATTGCCAAGACTTGGGGAGAAACCCACAGCTCAGGGAAATCCGAGATACGATCGGCAGCCGAGACAGTGACCTGTGGGATAAACCATTGGCCGTGGCCCCATCCACGGCGTATGGGAGGATGCGGCGCGAAGCCAGGAGGGCGCAGGGGTAACGCTCGAACGAGGCGACTGGATGCACCAGAGGAAGGCTCGCGGGAGCAAGCGGGAAACCCTGAATGATCCTTGACTTCGCTGGAGCGGTCTGCTTGAGTAATGAACGGGTAATACAACTGGGAGGGCCACGGCGTGTTAGCACTCCTTCTGCTCGTGATCTCGGTGGGGGCGATAAATCTCGGATCCAAAGTCGCGGTACTCGTGCGCGGCGATCGGGATGGGGAGCTTGTGGGAGGAATCGTGGGACTCCTAACGCTCCTCATCCTTGCGGCGATCATGCTCCAACTCGGGCTGCTGCCGAGGAAAGTACTCGCCTCCAGCTTGGATTGCCCTTGGCTGCGGGGATGCTAAGGGTGCAGCCAACCATTTAATCCCTTTAATCCCTCCCGCGTGATGTGCCCGAGAATGTGCCCGCGACGGCCTGGAAACTACCCAACTCCACCCAACGCCAGCCAAGACAAAGAGAAAACCCCTGGCCAAGTTGGCAACTTACCAAAGGGTTCTCATCTGCCTTGGGGCCAGTAAAGTAGGTGCTCTCCTTGAGCCTTGACCCGGTCGGAACGGCCCGGCGTGTCCCTTACGAGGACGATAATCCTGCGCGAGTTCCTTACTCGACCTTCCGTGTTTCCCTCACTCTGCCCTTCGCGGATGCCGCCCGCCGCTTCGCCCAGTACGCCTTTATCCGCTAACTGACAGCCCGCGGTGCCGGCGCACTCATCCGACGCCTGGTAGGGTCGAGGACTGGCGCGGTACCCCGTAGGCTCCCCTTGGCTGTGTCCGCCGTTTCCAGCTTCGTGCCCGATTAGGATCGCCGTGGGCCCGTCTCCAGCCCCCGCCCGGTCAGTAGGGTCGAGGACTGGCGCGG
>JBIOJT010000169.1:0-9815 GCA_044451055.1 Methylomirabilales bacterium (SeqCode) | reverse complement strand
GGTCGTATCCCAAGCCGGCGCAGAAACCGCACCCGCCGATCCTGCTGGGGGTGAACACGCCCAAGGCGCGCGAGCGGGTCGTCGAGTACTGCGATGGCTGGTTCCCGCTCGCCGGGCGCGCCGGCGACCTCGCCGCCGGGATTGCCGATCTCCGCCGCCTAGCGGAGAAGGCCAGGCGCGATCCGAACTCCCTCTCGGTGTCCGTCTATGCGGCCACCGCAGAGGAGAGCACTGTTCGGCAGTACGAGAAGGCCGGTGCCGAGCGGGCCATTTTCTACTTGCCATCCGCCGACCGGGACACGGTCCTGCCGATTCTCGACAAGTACGCCAAGCTGGCGCAGGCGTTCAAGTAAGGTGAGTGGTCGGCGGTCAGCAGTCAGCCCTCAGCTACCGACGTCGCACCACTCGTCCGTGAGCTGACTGCTGAACGCCGATCGCTGACGTCTACCGACGGATTACTGGCGCATGGGAGGTGGGTTCGGACGGCGAGGCGCCACAACCCACAAGAGGGCCGGCGAGAGCACGGTCATCACCAGACCCAGCCAGAGGGCTGCCGCGTAGTTTCCCGTGTAATCGAAGATCTCCCCCGCGCTCCATGTGCCAGTGGCGAGCCCCAGGCAGGTCACGACATAGAGAGTGCCGAAGATCATCGAGAAGCCCGGTCCTCCGAACAAGTCACTGGCGACGGCCGGCGGCACCGGTGCCATCACCGCATAGCCAAGCCCGATGAGTACGGCGTAGAGATAGAGCAGGAAGGGCGTCGGATACATCCCCGCCAAGACCAGGGCGCCCATACTGAGGGCGACACACACAAAAGCCAGGCTATAGGTCAGTTCGCGGTTGGTTCGATCCGACAGCCAGCCCCACCCGATCTTCCCCACGATGCTGACCAGTCCCGAGGCGCCACCCACTGCGGCGGCGGCGAGGGCAGGGACCCTGTGGTCCACCAGGTATGCGACCTGATGAATCATGAGCATCTGCGTGACGAAGTTCCCCGTGAAGTAGTTTCCTGCGAGCCCCCAGAAGCGCCAGCTCCCGACGGCGGCAGCCAGAGTCCAGTACGGCCTTCCGTTCGCGGCCGCATGCCCCACCCGGGATTCGGACGGAGGATGAACTGCCTCGACGGAAGGCGGGTCCCGCACAAACCCGAGCGTCGCTGGAATCACCCAGCCGACGATCAGCCCTGCCAGGATGCGGAAGGCCCAGCGCCAGCCCACCCGGTCAATGCAGAACTGCGCCAGGGGTACCAATCCGAAGATCCCAACCCCGATCCCGGCCGAGGCGATGCCCATCATTGTGGCAACCCGGTTCGGAAACCACCCCCGGATGAGGACCACGGCTGGAATCCAACTGGTCAGACTCATTCCTATGGCGGCGATCCCGCCGAACGCCAGGTACAGGTGCCACCATTCGCTCGTCTGTGCGGTGAGGCACAGGCCAAGCCCCATCATCAGGGCGCCCGCCAGGATGGGCCGCCTCGGCCCGGCCACCCGCAACAACCAGCCGACTGCCGGGCTACACAGGCCGGAGACGAGGACAAAGACCGAGAAGGCGCCGGCGACGAGGGAACGTTTCCAGCCGAACTCGCGGAGGAGGGCAACGAGGAAGACCGAGTAAGAGTACCAGGCCCCGTAGGTCACGACCAGGGTCATGAACGTCGTGCCGACGACGATCCATCCGCGCCGTTGGCTGTCCTGTCGGCCCAGTTTGGTGTGCATCGAGCGGAGTATCTTTCTATGGCATCCGGAGCTTTGGGTCCACACTATGGATCACACCCCCCAGGATGTCGAGAACGCAGACCCGTTTGTTCGCTGGGCTGACCCATAATCGTGGTGACCAGCCACGCGGACCTGCCATCTTCCCCTCTGAAAGGCCTCGGCTTCCGGAACTCTTGAGACCCGTCATCGTTCGAATAAAGGCCTCCTCGGGGTTGATCCTTCCAAGATGACTCATGACGGGAAAACGAGGTCGGCCAGCAACTGGTCGATGAGCCGCTGGGCAAGCGGCTGCACGCCGATCGACAACCTCCTTGACGCCGGGAATCCTGTTCTCTATGGTCCAATCACTTTTCTGTCTTCGAGAAACCCCATCAGGCCCAACGACGAGCGAGGACACATGCACGCTGCACGGATCCCAGAACGGCGCGTGGCGTTCACCGTCCTGTCCTAGGAGGCTCTGGTGACGGCCGACACAAAGGCGCCCTTCAGATACTGCCCGAGTTGCGGGGAGCGGGTCTATACATATACCGTCTTGAAGGAGGGGGTCGTCGAGCTACGTTGTAGCCCCTGCGGCTTCCCCGTCACTCTTGTCCAGGGTCCTTCTATCCGCCCCCTGGACTGCATCATCATCGCCGACGATAACCGATTCTTCCTCACCTTCTTGGCCGATCTCCTGGTCGAGCGGGGCCTCACAGAGAATGTCATCTCCTGCGAAAGCGGCGGCAAATTCCTGACCTCAGCCACTGAACGCTTGCACCAGGGGCTCCCCAACCCGCTGGCCATCCTCGACATCATCATGGAGCCGATGGACGGAATCACCGCGGCCATGGCCCTGCGAGCCGTAGAGCAGGGGCTAGGGGCGGCGCGACCGACCCCCATCCTCTTCCTCTCGGGCGCCCGGTACGACGAGACCCTGAGCAGGCTTATCGCCCGCTGCCAGCCGGCCCTGTACCTCAACAAAGGATCGGACGCGACTCCCGACAAGCTTGGACCGAGGCTGGAGAAGGTGGTCGGGTATCTGCTGGCACAGGGGAGGAAATAATCCCATGGGGCAGAAATCCATCCTCTTGGCCGACGATGATCGGTTTTTCCGGGAGGCCGTCGGCGAGTTCCTGAAACAGCAGGGATACCAGGTGCGGCTGGCGGCGGACGGACTGGAGGCCCTGAAGGCTGTCCGAGATGAGCCGCCGGACTTGATCGTTCTCGACCTCGTCATGCCCAAGGTGGATGGAGGGCGGGTTTGCCTCTATCTCCATGAGGATGCCCGTTTTCAGCACATCCCCATCATCGTCTTCTCGGCTCTGGCGGCTCGGGATATTCTGGGCCTACAGGGTGTGTCGGCCGATGCCTACGTGGCCAAGGGACCGCTTCCCATCGTGACCAAGAACATCCTGGCCGCCATCCAACATGTGGAGCTCTACGGCCGATCCGCCCCCCTCGAGGAGGCCGTCTTCGGGTACGAAGGTTTCCGCCCGAGGCGGCTGGTCACCGAGCTGCTGAGGATGAAACGCCACGTGGACGTTCTGCTTCGGATCATGAGCGAGGGGGTCATCGAGGCCGATGAGGAGGATCGGATCTTCTACGTGAACCCGTCGGCCTTAGCGATGCTGGACGCGGGCGAGCAGGCGCTGATCGGGTCGAAACTCTGGGAAGTCTTCGGACCGACCCATCGGGAAGAGGTGGAAAGGACGACGGATACGCTCCGTACCGACCCGAAGGTTGAGAGGCACGATCTGACCTTCGACCTGAAGGGACGACGGCTCAAGGCCAGCCTGACTCCACTCTGGGATGACGAGGTCTACACAGGGCTCCTGGTCCTGCTCGAGAAGGTCGGGCAGCTTAGCCCGGATCATTCACGGAGGTGATTGTGAATTCTCCGGTCCAAATGACCAATTCCCAAATCCCCATGGGGCCGCGATCCTGGTCCACTATGCCGCTCGCCGCCAAGAGAAGCGGAACCCCGTTTGGTCGTTGGCCATTGGGATTTGGTCATTCCCCCGGGAGGGAGCGGTCCCAATTCCACGTGACTCGGAGTAAGGACGCCAGAAGCCGAAAACGCCCTCCAGCGCTAGGGGGCACGCCTCGGCCACTGAGGTCCCGCCCCCATTTCTCGCCATTGCCCCAGAGATGACCCGCCGAAAATCCCTCGCTTTTCCCCCTCGTCGCGGATTAAAATGCCCCCCGGGCAACTTTTGAATGCCGCCCGGGGAGGTCGCTGGTGATCCGTGTTCTCAAATGGCTAGGGCTTGCACTCGGTGGCATTGTCGTCTTGGCGGTGCTGGCGGCCCTCCTCCTTCCCACCCTCGTGAACCTGGACAGGTACCGTGCGGTTCTGGCCAGCCGCGTGGGCAAAGCTGTGGGGCGCGAGGTGACGCTGGGATCGCTCCGGGTGGACCTCTGGCGCGGCATCGGAGCCGAGGCCAGGGGAATCCAGATTGCGCAAGCACCCGGGTTCGGCTCGGAGCCGTTCCTCACGGCGGATGCCCTGCGGGTCCGCGTCCAACTGTTGCCGCTGCTCCGCGGACAGGTGAAGGTGAGCACGGCGGTCCTGGAGCATCCGCGTATCCGCCTGCTGCATGCCCGGGACGGCGCGTGGAGCGTGGATGACCTGGTGAACGCGCACCCGGCTCCCCCGCCGCCAAAGCCACCGGCGGAGGCCGTCCGACCAGGGAGGGGGCCCTTGATGGGCGGCCTCCTGCTCAACCAGGTCGCCGTGAATAACGGTGAGATCACCCTTCTGGATCAGGCTCGCTCCCCCGGCCTCACGCTCACACTGACTGACCTCGGGCTCACCGTCCGGCAGGCGAGTGTCTCCGATCCGCTGGAGGTCCGGTTTCGCGCCCGCATCGGGGGAGTCGGAACGGGCCGCATCGAATCGGCCGGAAGGGTATCTCTCACCGATCCGGATGTGCCCGCCCTGGATATGACCGTGACGCTCCAGGATGTGGAGGTCGGTCCTTGGCAGGCCCTCTTCCTCACCGGCGGCGGGTCAAAGCTCTCCGGTCCGCTCTCGGCAGAGGTCAAGCTAACCGGACCCATCCCCCAGGCGGTCTTCACAGGGAATCTGAATCTAAAGCCTGTCATGATCCAGGTTGGAGAGGTGTTCCGGAAGGCGGCCGGGGAAGAGGCGAGTCTCCGCTTCGAGGGGCGGCGCGAGGACCAGGGAGTGAATCTCCCGAAGTTCTCTCTCCTCCTGAAAGACGTGAAGGTGGACGGAAGCCTGCGGATTCCGGACCTGAGCACACCCCGGATGACATTCAAGGTGGCCTCCGCCATGGTGGACCTGGATCGCCTCCTGGCAAAGCCGGCGGCCAAGAGCGCGTGGCTGGCCCCCGCCGTGGCGTATGCGGTCGCGCCGCCGCGCCCCGCCGCAGAGACGAGAACGACCGGTTCCGGCCTGGCCGCCCAGGGACGCGTGAACATCGACGACCTCAAGTGCCAGGGGCTCACCTTGACCGCGTTCCAGGCCGACCTCCGATACCAGGACGGGGTCGTTCAGTTGCCCGACGTGCAGGCCAATGTCGCGAACGGGAAGATCAGGGCCAAAGGAGAGGTGGATCTCCGGTCCAAGCTGCCTCGGATCGCCTTGACATCGAAACTGGATAGCGTCGCGACGGAACCGTTGGTTCGGGCCCTCGGCCTCGGGCCCTGGACGCTGCAAGGCACGCTGACCTTCGACGGCAACGTGAACTTCGCGGGTGTTTCCAAGCCAGAGGCCCTGGGATCGGCAGCCGGCGATGGGTCCCTCCAACTGAAGGACGGCCGCCTGATCGGTTACAAGCCGCTGGACCGCCTGTCCGAGGTCATTGGACCCATCTTGGCGTCCCAGGGGACCCGCGTCCGCCTCAACGAGTTCGAGCAGGTGAGCGGTCATTATACGCTGGACAAGGGGATCCTCCGGACGAAGGATCTCACCCTCACCAAGGCCGAGGGGACCGTGACGGCTGCGGGATCGTTGGGCCTCCAGGATTCCAGTCTGAACTTCGACGTCGTGGCAAAGCTGGGGCGCACCACCATCGAGGCCAAGGTGACCGGGACCACGAGCCAGCCGATCGTCGTGCCGAAGCTTGGGCGGATCCAGCGGAAGATCGAGACCGAGATAGAAAAGGCCGCGCCCGGCGAGCAGAGCAAGGGTTTGAAAGACTTGTTCAAAGGGCTCTTTGGCAAGTAGCCGCGACCCAGCAACCCTTCCGCGGACCACACGCCATGCTCCTCGCCATCGTCAGGCCCTACTACTTCCCTTCGCTGCGGTGAGTCACGAGGAGATCGGCGGCCACCTCACCCTCTACCAATCCCTCACCGTCAGGAAGGGGGCATAGGGTCGATGGACCTGCGGGCGCTGGAGGTCTTCTGCAAGATCGTCGAACTCCGGAGTTTCTCCCGGGCGGCCGAGGCGGTGCTCCTCACCCAACCGACGGTGAGCGGACACATCAAGGCGCTGGAGACGGAATTGGGGCTACGCCTCTTCGACCGGGCGGGCAAGACGGTGACGCCCACCCGGGCCGGCGAGATCCTGTACGGGTACGCCCGGCGCATCCTGGCCCTGCGCGAGGAGGCCCAGCAAGCCATCAACGAGCACAAGGGCGGCCTCAAGGGACACCTGGCCCTCGGGGCAAGCACCATCCCGGGCGCCTACATCCTCCCGTCCGTGGTGGCCGCCTTCAAGCGCGAGCATCCGGAGGTGACGATCTCCCTGCACATCAGCGGGTCCAGGGACATCGTGCGGGGCGTGATTGACGGAACCTGTGAGGTGGGGATGGTGGGCGCCCGCTTCGAAGAGGGGCGCGTCCATTACGAGCCGTTTGCGCAGGATGAACTCGTCCTGGCCGTACAGACCGCGCACCCCTGGGCCAGCCGGAGCACGGTGCGGCTGACGGAACTCGCCGGCCAGCCCTTCATCATGCGCGAGCGTGGCTCGGGAACGCGAAAGGTCATGGAGCAAGCCCTGATCGACCACGCCGTGGACCCGGACAGCCTGCGCGTGGTCCTCGAGGTCACCGGGAACGAGGCCGTCCGCCAGGCCCTCAAAGCCGGGGCCGGGATCTCCGTCATCTCCCGCCGGGCGATCGAGGACGAGATCCGCCACAAGATGGTGGCGGCCCTCCGCATTCAGGGAGTCAGGCTGGTGCGCGATTTCTTCCTCGTCACGCACAAGAGCCGATCCCGCTCTCCGCTGGCCAAGGCCTTCCTGTCCTTCATGGAGCAATCTGCCAAGCTCACGTCCTGAATCCCTCCTGCACCCTGGTCGCGAGGAGACCCGTATGGTCGAGGTCCTGGTGAGCGGCTGGTTGATCGGCCTGGCCATCGCCTTGCCCGTGGGGCCAGTGATCACGGAGATCATTCGACGCGGCCTGCGGGCCGGATTCCTCGCGGCATGGCTGGTGGGCCTGGGAGCTGCGGCGTCCCACGCGATCCTCGTCTCCCTGACGTTCCTGGGGATGGTGGCCCTCTTGGATCGACCGATCTGGCACACGATCCTGGGCGGCGCGGGCATCCTGGTGCTCGGCTACCTGGGAGTTGACGCCCTGCGGGCCAGCACCGACCCTCCAACCGCCGAGGATGCTTCACGAGCCGGTCGCCCCTTCCTGGTCGGATTCAGCATCGGCATCTCCAATCCCATCACCCTGCTGTGGTTCCTGACGGTCGGCGGCGCGTTGATCGCGGCGCACGGCGGAGGGGGGTCTGGGCTCCTGGCTCTAGCCTTCGGCGCAAGTTTCATCTGCGGAGTCCTCTGCTGGGATACGGTGGTCGCGTATCTGGCGGGCTGCGGCCGGCGCTGGATGGGGCAGAGAACGTTGCGGGTGATCAACATGGTGGCAGGCGCGGTCTTCTTGGGCTTTGCCGTCCGCCTGGGGTGGAAACTGGCCCAGACGCTCCGGTAGACCTCTGCGTCACGGGGACCGCCACGGGGAGTCGCTGCGCGAAGGATTCATCGAGGGATTAAAGCCGGCCCATGAGGTTGGTCAGATCACCGTGCCGTGCGGGATGACCATGTCCTTCGGGATAATGACGATGCCGTCACGGATGTAGTAGAGCGGGTGATCCGCCGTGTCGGGCTTCCCCTCGGGTGTGATGACGCAGTTGTCCCCGATGCGGGCGTTCTTGTCGATGATGGCGTGGTCGATCCGGGTGTTCTTGCCGATGCCGATGCGCGGGCGATTCTCCGCGGCGTTTCGCCGTATGGACTCCAGCGACTCGAAGTAGTCGGCCCCCATGATGATGGTGTGGCTGATGTGGCTGCCGATATCCACAAGAGAGCGGACGCCCACGACACTCTGGGCGATGTGGCAATGGCTAATGATGCACCCTTCAGAGATCATGGCGTGGTCAATAGACGCCCCGTTGATCTTGGAGGCCGGCAGGAAACGCGGGCGCGAATAGATGGGGGCGCTCATGTCGAAGAAGTTGAACCGCGGCAGCTCGGACGTGAGATCCAGGTTGGCCTCGAAGAACGAGCGGATGGTCCCTATATCTTCCCAGTAGCCCTGGAAGACAAAGGAGAAGACCCGGTGGCTCTGGATGGCTCGCGGGAGGATGTGCCTTCCGAAGTCCGCGAGGTCGTTGTCGAGCAGATGGAAGAGGATATCGCGGTTGAACAGGTAAATCCCCATGGAGGCCAGGAGGAATTCCTGGTCGCCCTCGATGCCGAGTCGGGCGTACGCGCTCCGGTCCAGCCGAAGGCGATCGAGCAGGTCAGGCTCTTTGGGTTTCTCCACGAAGCGGACGATGCGGCGCTCAGCATCGATCTGCAGGATGCCCAGGCTTTGGGCGGCATCCCGGGTCACCGGAATGGTGGCGATTGTGACGTCCGCGACCGACTCGACGTGCTGCTTCAGGAGCTTCCGGAAATCCATGCGGTAGAGCTGGTCGCCGCTCAGGATCAGCGCGTAGTCGAAGTCGGCATTCCGGAAGTGGACGATGTTCTTCCGCACAGCGTCCGCGGTGCCCTGATACCATGAGGCGTCGGTGTGGGTCTGTTCCGCCGCCAGGATCTCGACGAACCCGCCGCTGAAATGGTCGAACTTGAACGAACCATATACGTGCCTGTGGAGGGACTCGGAGAGAAACTGCGTGAGGAGATAGATCCGGTGCATCCCCGAGTTGATGCTGTTGGAGATGGGAATGTCCACCAGACGATACTTCCCGGCCAGGGGCACAGCAGGCTTGGCGCGTTCGCGGGTGAGCGGGAACAGCCGGGTTCCCTGGCCGCCTCCCATGATGATGCTGAGGACTCGGTTCGGATCCGCTGAACGGGACGCGGCGGAAGGCATGGGCGGAGCCCTCAGCTCCACGATGTGGACAGGAAGCGGGCCAGCCGCTCCATCGCCGGCTCGAGGATCGCCCGCTCGGCCGCATAACAGATGCGGACGGATTCCTCACCCCCGGCGCCGAAGGCCACGCCGGGCGCGATCCCGACCTTGGTCTCCTGGAGGAGTTTCCAGCAGAAGGCGAAGGAGTCCGTCAGCCCATCGATCTTTGGAAAGACGTAGAAAGCCCCGTCGGGGGAAGGCACCGTCACTCCCGGCATCTGGCGGAGGGCGGACAAGCAGAAGTCCCGGTTCTCCTTGAGGCGGATTAGCATCCGCCGGAGTTCCTCTTCCCCGTGGGCGATGGCCGTTTGCGCCGCACGCTGGATGAAGCTTGGGGCGTGGGAGACGATGAACTCGTTGAGCTGCGCGGCCTTTTCCGCCACGTCCCGACGTGCGATCAGCCAGCCCAGTCGCCACCCCGTCATGCAATAGGTCTTCGAGAAGGATTGTGCGACCATCACGGCGTCGTTGCGGGTGGCCTTGCGCAGGATCGAGGGGGCGGGGACTCCGACTTCCGGGCCGCGATAGTAGAGGCGCTCGTACACCTCGTCGGCGAACAGCCAGAGGTCGTGGCTGCGGGCAAACTCCAGGAGCTGTTCCTGCTCTGTCTCGGTGGCGACCCATCCCAGCGGATTCGACGGGGAGGTGTAGACCAAGAGGCGGGTCCGGGGCGTCAGCGACGCATGCAGCGCACCAAAATCAATCGTGTAGCGGCCGCCGCGCAGCACGAGCGGGATCGGCAGCGGGGTTGCGTTGTCCATCCGAATGATCGCAGAAGCGTTGGGCC
>JBIOJT010000168.1:0-9876 GCA_044451055.1 Methylomirabilales bacterium (SeqCode) | reverse complement strand
CCATAACCACGCTGCGCGGGGAGAGCAAGAACTTTGGGACCATCGCGGGCATGGCAAAGGCGGTATTGCGCGGAGAGGTTCCATGGAGCGCGACTTGTTCGGTGGCCGCGATTGATTTTGCGCAGGTGTTTGGCGTCATCAAGCCGCTCCTCTCGGAGGAGTATCACGCCTGGGCGTTGCAGGGAAAGGGAGCGGTCGAAACGCAGTTGCAGGGAACCTATGCGAACGACCGGCCTTCACTCCATGGCAGCGTCACGTTTTCGTTCACTCAAGGCGGATTCAGCTCCCCTGACAGCACGAAAGCGGCGCAGGGAGTGAGCGGCAGGATCATCCTGAAACTGCAGTACGCCGCGCCGGATCAAAAGCTCACGTTCAACATCCGTTCGGAGCAGACCGACGGCGAGTATCTCTGGGGGAAGTTTTACACCAACCTTTCCGGCCAAGAGGCATCACTGGCGGCGGACGGCACTTTTGTTTGGGGCAGCGACCCGCAGTTTGACTTGAACGGCTGGCTGGATGTCTTCCAAACCGGCGAGTACTCGATCAGCGCCGGCGGAACACCAAGCGACTGGGGGGCCCAGGTCAAAATCGTTGACGTCTTGCATGCGGCACTCCTGGAGAAACTCCTGAAAGACTACCTGAAGGAGCTGTCGCCTGGCCTCGCGAACCTTTCGATCACTGGAACCTCTTCTCTTGAGACCGCCATTCGGCATGATCACGCTGCCACGTCAATCGCCGGAAGGTACCGGATGGTCGGCACGAGCCTCGATGCTCCGGACATGCCTCTTGCCATCCAGGAGATCGCGGTGGACCTGCCATTTGATCTCGTTTCTCCGTCATCCGGTAAGAGGGCTCCCTCCTCTCCGGTGCGGCCGGGGTTCATTCGCTTCAACTCCATCCAAAGGAAAAGACTCACCATTGAGAGTCTCCAGATTCCCCTGACCATCGCCCAGAACACGCTGGAGGTCCCGGAGCCGGTCGTGTTGCCGTTCTTTGGCGGGCACATTTACCTCTACAGCGTGCAGGTCGACGATCTGCTCTCGCCCGTCCGCAACCACTTTGGTGTGAAGATAGAAGACGTAGACCTCGGTCGCATGACCCGAAGACTGACAGGAACGGAATACCCGGGCACGGTCGACGCGGATCTCGGTGTGATGCGATACGAGAACAACCGGATCGCGTCCGAGGGAAGAGCGGTCATCCATGTATTTGGTGGCGAGATTGAGGCGACGAACTTTTTTGGGGAGAACATTGCCTCATCCTCCAGAAGGATCGGAGGCGACATCACATTCCGGAATATCAACCTCGAAGAAGTGACGCGGAAGATCGCCATCGGCAAGATGACGGGAATCATCCAGGGATCGCTCATGCATTTTGTGGTGGAATATGGGCAGCCGGCGAGCTTTACCCTGGAGGTCGAATCGGTGGAGGCGCCAGGCATCGCACAGCGGATCAGCATGGATGCGATCCAGAGCATCTCGATCCTCGGCACCGGCGCAGGCAGCGCTTTGAACAGGGGAATCACCCAGTTTTTCAAGGAATATCCGTACAGCAAGATCGGCTTCCGGTGCGTGCTGAACAACGACCAGTTCTCAGTCAATGGCACGATCCACGAAGGGGGTAAGGAATATCTGGTGCGGCGCGGATTCCTGCGCGGGGTTGATGTCGTGAACCAGAACCCGGACAATGTCATAAGCTTCCGGGATATGCAGGAGCGCACCCAGCGGATATTCCGGCCCCCCCAAGCAGAACCCACCGGAATCGAGTTCAAATAGGGGACCGATATGCGGGAGCTACAACGGAGGAGCTTCTCATCCGTGGCTCATTCACAGACTGTGGGCCGTGCGCGATTTCTTACGGAGGTTGCCATGACACGGAAAAAGCGGTGGTGTGTCTGGGTATTGATGGTCTTTCTTGTTTCGTGCGTCACGGTGAACATTTATTTCCCGGCTGCAGCGATCCAGAAAGCCGCTGACCAGATCGTCGATGACGTTCGCAAGACGCCGGACCAGAAACCTGAACAGAAACCGGAGCAGAAGCCGGACAAGACGAGCTTTCTGGAACGGCTCCAGTTCGTAAGCCTTGGCCCGACTGAGGCGCATGCTGCCGCCGTAGATGTCAATGTCTCGACCCCGGCGATCCGCGGCCTCAAGGCATCCATGGCGAACCGGTTCCCGCTCCTTCAGCCGCTGTACAATAAAGGCGCGCTCGGCGAGACGAACAACGGACTGGTAGCGATTCGCGACACCGGCGCGCTCTCTCTCAAGGAAAAGGCGGACCTGAACCGCCTCGTGGAGCAGGAAAACGCAGACCGCCAGGCGCTTTACACCGAAATCATCAGGGCAAACAATCTCGACATGGGGAAGATGGGGGACCTGCAGAGGCTGTTTGCGAACAGCTGGCGCGACAGGTCGAGCGCTGGTTGGTGGATCCAGCTTGACAACGGCCAGTGGTCCAAGAAATAGGCGACATACGGCATTTCCACGCGAGCGGCCGGGCTGTCACGGTGATTTCCTGAATCGGTCCCGGAGATTTGTGCGGGGCTTACTCGATGATTTGACTAGGCATGTTGCCGGATGTTGTTGCTCTGCCCTGGGGAGGGGAGGATACACAGCAAGGAAAGAAGGCGCCTGCGGGGAGTCAGTCAGGATTGGAGTGAAGGCAGCAATGGTGGGGGAGTTGTCTGTCCGATGGTTCGGAATTCCCGCCCTGAGACGAGGGTGAAAGCCACACGCTAAAGATTGATCGTCCGCCGGGCCATCGCGCGCTCCCACTTCTTCTCGTAATTGTCGTCGAACACCAGCGCCTCGTCGGCCGGGACGATCTCCCACGCCCCGGTCTTGATCTCGGCCTCCAGTTGGCCAGGGGCCCAGCCAGCATAGCCGAAAGCGAACAGGGAGCGGCGCGGCCCTTTGCCGGCACCAATCGCGCGGAGGATCTCGGACTGTGTTGTGATGGCTATCCCGTCGTTGATGACTTGCGTACTCTCGATCTTGTAGTCGGTCGTATGCAGGACGAAGCCCCGTTCTGGCTCCACCGGGCCTCCGTAGTGCACAAGGATGTCTCCGTTCACTCCCTTGCCTTCCAACCCAAGGCGCTCCAGCAGATCAGAGAGGGACGCATCCCCTAGCGGTCTGTTCACGATGAGACCCATCGCCCCCCCTGCGTTGTGCTGGACCATGTAGACGACGGTCCGGATGAATCGCGGGTCCTGGAGCTCGTCCGTCGCCACGAGGAATTGACCGGTGAGACTGGCGGACTCCGCGGAAACGGCAACACCTCTGCCTGGACTGGAGATCGTCAGGATGGACCCCAACGCTAGCATCCCGGCAATGATCGTCAGAATCGGTAGAGGATGCGACCTATGGCTGGGCCATCGGGGATGAGGAAGAGGGGAGGCAGAACGAAACGGACCACAGGTGGACATTGACTGAAGCCCTTCGACCTCGAACATGCCGTCCTTGAACGTCAGTGTATACCAGTAATCCGGCAAATCCCACGCATTTCTCTCGTCCCACGCCTGGATGCCGAGCACTGGGATCCTTCCCGAATTGCGGTATAAGAAACGCAGTCGGGCCGCGAGGCTTGGCCAAGATTATGTGCTGGCCCAAGAACCGAACGTGATGATTGGAAGAGACGAAAGAATCCGCCTCCGCAGAGTCATGAGCGCCACTCGGCGCGGTCTCCTTCTTCTGATCCTCTGCGCATCGGCATTGCTCTTCTCTTGCCAGGAGGCGTCATCCGGCCGGGACGGCCTGCGGTTTCCGGCTCCCGACCGGCCGGTTGCGCCCGTCGTCTCCGCCTCCTTCTCCGAGGAGAAAACACGGGACGCGAACGGGGAGGCCGAACGCGTGATGGACCGGCTGGGTATCACGCCGGGCCTGCGAGGTGCGGACATCGGGGCGGGCGAGGGCTACTACACCGTGCGGCTGGCGGGCCGCGCCCCTCCTCGGACTCTCCCCCGGACTGTGCGGTTTCAGGTCCACTGTCGCCCTTCTCAGGCACCGCACAGTAACCCTCGAGACCCCAAGCTGCACCGTTCCGTTCCACCTCCGACATCATTGGCAGCTCTGGTTCCTGCGAGAGCCGGGGCGGCAGCCGGGCGGTCATCCCCACATCCTGTGAGCAAAGGCAAAGGACCGAAGCCGCTCCCTGCGCCGGTACTCGCAGAACTCGCATCGCAACCGCGGGATCCCTCCCCACTTCTCCTTGAATCGTCGGATGCCTTCATCCACCCCGAGACCAAGATGAATGTAGCTCTTCCCATGCTCCCGGGCCAACGCGACCATGCCGGCAAACAGCAGGTCCGACGCGCCCGCCGTGTAGTACCGCTTGGAGTGGCAGCCCACCATGTACGTGGCGAATTGCGTCGCGGCGAGTTCCACCACATAGAAGGCAGCGGCCTTCCCCGACCGGTCCCTGGCAGTCAGCACCACCGCCGTCTCGGATCCGGCAAGGTACTCCGCCATGCTGAGGAAGAGCCGTTCGATGCGCTGTCCCGGTTTCTGCCGCTGGAGGAATTCCGAGATCAGCTTCTCGTGGTCTCTGGTGATCACCCTACCCCGCTCGACCTTGAGTTCCCTGGACGCCCTGTTCACGGTCCGCCTCAAGTCGGCCGTGGGTGCGAACTGCTGGAGGGCCAGGGTATAGTAGTCGTCGCTTTCTCTCGCCCGGCAGAGCTGCGCCACGGAGGTCGGGACCTCGGGAGCGACGAACCACAGATGCTCGGGGCGAAAGGACGTGATGGTCCCCGCGATGACCCGCCCGAAATCCTCGTGATCAAAAGTGCCTGCCAGGGGGTAGCCGACGAGAATGACCCAGTTGTCCTTGCTGAAACCCACGTAGCCATCGATGAGAAAAGGCTCCCCCCGCGAGATGCCGGTCATGAGGCCCACGATGTGCTCCGGCACGTAGGCATGCGTGAGGATGTACCGCTCGTCGTTGGGCGAGATCATCGCTTCGCCAACAGGGCGTCGAACAGCTTTGGGCGCCCGGGGCAGTACCGACAGTACTCATACGGGAGGAATGGCTTCCCTCCCCATGGTTCCTGGAAGCGGCGCACGCCCGGATTGATCCCGAGGCCCGGGTTGAGAAAGCGCTTCTCCACAGATTGGGCGGTGGCGATCATCGCATCGAGGAGGAGGTCCGACGCACCTGGCGCGGACGACACAGAGGGCGGGCCAGCAGCCGGTTCGTCCATCCGAAGGTGCCCGGAGTCCCAGGGACGCGGGATCAGCCGAACACCCATCACTGAGTATCGTGGTAGGCCGGGCGCCCGGCCGCTGCCTTCAGCCCTTCAGCATCTTCCGGAGGACCGTCTGGAGGATGCCGCCGTTCCGGTAGTAGTCGATCTCCACCGGGGTGTCCAGCCGCGCCGTGGCCACGAAGGAGGTCTTGGTGCCGTCTGCTCGTTCCACCTCGACCGTGACGTCCTGACGCGGCGTGAGCTTTCCGCTGATTCCCTGGATGGTCAGCCGTTCCTTGCCGGTGAGGCCCAGGGACTCGGCGTTCTGGCCCGGTTTGAACTGCAGGGGCAGGACGCCCATCCCTATCAGGTTGCTCCGGTGGATTCGCTCGAAGCTCTCGGCGATGGCGGCCCGGACACCCAAGAGCATGGGTCCCTTTGCCGCCCAGTCCCGGGACGAGCCGCTGCCATACTCCTTGCCGGCGAGGACCACCAGCGGCACTCCCTCCGCCTTGTACCGCTCCGCCGCGTCGAAGATGTCCATCCGCTCGACGGAGGGGTAGTGGATCGTCACGCCGCCCTCGACGCCCGGTACCATGAAGTTCTTGAGCCGGATGTTCGCGAAGGTCGCGCGCGCCATGACCCGGTCGTTGCCGCGCCGGGCCCCGTAGGTGTTGAAATCCCTCTTCTCCACCCCTCTGGCTTTGAAGTACCGGCCCGCCGGGCTGTTCTCTGCGATATCCCCCGCAGGGGCGATGTGGTCGGTGGTGACCGAGTCGCCGAGGATCGCCAGGATCCGGGCGTCCCGGACGTCGGCGAGGGGCCTGGGCTCCAGCGTCAAGCCCTCGAAGAAGGACGGCTCTTGAATGTAGGTAGATTCGTCCCGGAACTCATACAGATCGCCACCGCCCACAGGGACCGCGTTCCAAGTCGGGTTTCCATCGAAGACGTTCGCATAGGTCCTGGCGAACATCTCGCTGCTGATCGTGCTCTCCAGATCGGCGACCTCCTTCTGGCTGGGCCAGATGTCCGACAGGAAGACGGGCTTGCCGTTCTTGTCCGTGCCGATCGGCTCGCTGGTGAGGTCCACGTCCGCCCGTCCGGCCAGGGCAAATGCCACCACCAGCGGCGGCGACGCCAGGTAGTTGGCCTTGACCTCTGGGCTGATGCGTCCCTCGAAGTTCCGGTTCCCCGAGAGGACCGCGGCAACCACGAGCTTCGCCTCGGCCACCGCCTTGGTCACGGGCTCGGCCAGGGGCCCGCTGTTGCCGATGCATGTCGTGCATCCGTAGCCCACCAGATGGAATCCCAGGGTCTCCAGGTCTTTCAGCAGCCCCGTCTTCCTGAGGTACTCCGTCACGACCTTGGACCCCGGGGCCAGGCTGGTCTTCACGTATGGCGCAACCGTGAGCCCGCGCGCCACCGCCTTGCGGGCCAGAAGCCCCGCCCCCAACAGCACCGACGGATTGGAGGTGTTGGTACAACTCGTGATGGCCGCAATGACCACGGCCCCGTGGCCGATCTCCGCCTTCTTGCCGTTGAGCTGCACCGCCATCTTCTTGGAGACGTCCTCGGCCGGCAGCCCGAACCCCCGCTCCTTGACCGGGGCGATCAGCGCCTGATGGAACGCCGTCTTCATCTTGGCGAGCGGCACGCGGTCCTGCGGGCGCTTGGGGCCCGCCAGGCTGGGCTCGACCGTGCCGAGGTCGAGCTCCAGCATCTCGGTGAACTCGGGGTCCGGCGTCGCGTCCGTGCGGAAGAGACCCTGCTCCTTGGTATACCGCTCCGTGACGTCCGCGTCCGCCAGGCGCCCCGTCCGGCGCAGGTAGTCAAGCGTCTCCCGATCCACCGGGAAGAATCCCATCGTCGCGCCATACTCCGGCGCCATGTTGGCAAGCGTGGCCCGATTGGGAAGGCTCAACTGGCTGAGACCCGAGCCATAGAATTCCACGAACTTCTCGACGACCCCCTTCTTCCGAAGGATCTGGGTCACGGTCAACGCGACGTCCGTGGCCGTCACGCCTTCCCGCAGGCGCCCCACGATCTTGACCCCCACGACCGGGGGCGCGACCATGTAGAGCGGCTGGCCAAGCATGGCGGCCTCGGCCTCGATCCCGCCGACGCCCCACCCCAGGACCCCCAGGCCATTGATCATGGTGGTGTGCGAGTCGGTCCCCACCACCGTGTCGGGGAACGCCACCACCACTCCGTCCTGCTTTCGCGTCATCACCACCTTGGCCAGAAACTCCAGGTTCACCTGGTGACAGATGCCCGTGGCAGGCGGCACCACGCGGAAATTTGCGAAGGCTTTTTGACCCCAGCGCAGGAACTCGAACCGCTCACGGTTCCGCTCGAACTCGATCTCGCCGTTTCTCCTCAGCGCCTCGGGAGTGCCTGCCACGTCTGCCTGCACGGAGTGATCGATCACCAGATCCACGGGGACGAGCGGGTTGATCTTGCGCGGATCCCCGCCCAGGCGCTTGACCGCCGCGCGCATGGAGGCCAGGTCCACCACGGCCGGCACGCCGGTGAGATCCTGGAGGAGCACGCGCGCGGGCATGAACGGCACCTCCACGGCTGTCGGCGCGGACGCCCGCCAGCCCGCCAGGTTGCGGACATCGTCCTCCGTGACCAGCTCGCCGTCCACGGAGTGCAGCACCGCCTCCAGGAGGATCTTGATGGAAAAGGGCATGTGGTCGAGGCCCGGGGCGAGGCCCGCCCTCTGGAGGGCACTCAGGCGATAGATCGTGGCTGTGCCGTGACCGGTGTCGATGGTGCCGCGGGCGCCGAAGACGTCGGATTTCATGGTGTTCACCTCTCGAATAGGAGCGCGGCGGCTCCCGGGATTCTTATGCGTGCCTCAACCCGCCGGGGGGCGGGAACGGATCCTGAATCACCCGCGAGGCGACCAATGGCGGTAGTGGTGCATCATAGCCTAGAAGCCCTCGGGGAACAAGCCGGGTTCTCCTCGTTCCCTCATCTGCGGCTGGTCCCCTGACGATGGTGCCGTGCACCGCCCCCGGATGGTCTCGCCCTTCACGAGCGGGCAGAGGAGATTGCCGTCTTCTCCGAAGAGACTGCCCTCTTCTCCGAAAGGAGGAAACGGACGACGCGGACCACGAGATCCGGGTCCTGAAGATAGGTGCTGTGACCCGTGCAGGTGGTCAGCACGGTGAGCGTCCGAGAAGCCGGCAGGTCGGTGGCGCTCTCGGCCGTCACCACCCCATCGCCCGGGGCGGTCGCCTCACTGAAGAGCGGATGATCGGTCTGGCCGCGCGCCAGGAACCGCACGCCCTCCGCCGTACCGAGGGCACGCGTGGGGGTCGGACGACACTCGCCGCCTACGACAAGACGTGGCACCGCCTCCTCCGCAGGGTTGCGGCCGGCCATGCTGTTCTGGAGGGCGAGGGAGCGGGCCAGCATCGCCTCGACGAACCGGAGGCGGCCGGAGTCCTGCTCGCCCTCGGGGAGCCATCCCCGATCGACCCAGGTGCGAAGGGCATACAGCGGGACGCGTCCATCGCCGCTGACGCCGGCGAGGAGCGGGACACGCCCGTCGGGCTCGGCCTGCGGCAAAAGCTCCCACGCGAGCGGCATGGTGAAGACGGCATCGCGCAGCCCGAGGCTCAGGAACCCAAACAGGTTGAAGTCTTCGAGGAGGGCCCGGAACGCCATCACCGATCCGTGGAAAGGCGCGCCCAACAAGACCGCGCGATCGATCCCCTGCCCGCCGGGCGCATTGACGGCCGCCGCCATTGTCCCGCCTGCCACGGGGCAGTCCCGCTCGCGCACGACGTCTCGCCCCCCGTAGCGGAGGTAGTACCTGGCCACGACACCCCCGTAACTGTGGGCAACCAGGTGAATGCGCGACGCCCCGGTGGCGGCCCGGATCCGCGCGATCCGATCCGCCAGGACGCAGGCGCTTTCGGCCAGGTCCCGGCGCCAGTCATAATAGACGACGAAGAGCGAGGCGAGGCGCTTCCGGTCTTCCCGCTCGGCCGGGGGATTCTCCGGATACTCCTTGTCGCGGGGTTGATCGGGATTGCCCCGGACGTACCCCTCCCCGCGGACGAGATGGTCAATGAGCCACTGGAGCCCGCGGACGTCCGTCCTGCGGAGTGCGCGGTCGAGCATCGCCGGGGCTTCCATCGCCGGCACCTCATCCGCCGGGAAGCGAGGATCGCCGAGGTTCGCCACGGCCTCGCCATCGGTCCGGAGGGCCATGGCAGAGAAGGGGGCCAAGGAGCCACCCCGCAGCACGCCGGCGACCTCCCGGCTGATCCCGGGTACCAGAACGATCGGGACCTGGTCCCGGGCGGCTTGCGGCGGGAATTCGGCCTCAACCCCCTGGGACCCCCGACCGCAGCCGCTCAGGAACGCGACGAGCACGAGGACGGCCTGGAATACCAGCCCTCCCCGGCGCGTGAGGTCGAACATCTGGAATTTGCTTTTTCGCATCAGCGTCATTTTCGCCAGGAATGAATAAGCTGTCTCCGTTAACTGACCCTTACTACGCAGCGCGGAATAATGGCTACACCGTTCCCCGCGCTGCTTCGTTCGCGGGGAAGGCCCTCGCCCTTGCACAGGACCCACGGCAAGGGCTCAGCCCTCCCCACGGACCCTACCGAGAGGGGCGGGCCGCCGCCCCTCCTCGGACTCTCCCCCGGACTGTGCGGTCCGGGAGGGACTGT
>JBIOJT010000167.1:0-9974 GCA_044451055.1 Methylomirabilales bacterium (SeqCode) | reverse complement strand
CCCGGCACGAAAACCACCTGGCTCGGCCTCCAGCGCCTCGATGATCTGGCCGCCATGTACAGATTCATGGCGCTTCGGCACGCCCGACATCTGCTGCAACCCTCCGTGTCCAGCCCCTCAGGATATGGGTAACGATCAGCTGCCGGGAGGGGGGTGAGCCCCCCGGCACCCTCAGCCTCTAACTCCTCCATCTGTCGCCCGAGCCGTACGGAAACTTCACCCCTGATCTGGAGAGTTTTCAGGCCTGGGGTGTGACCTCAGGGAAGGGAGAGCGCAAACCGAATGGCGGCGTTGACGGCGGCGAGCTTGGCCGGGCCCAAGAGGGTGATCCGCTCGGTGAGCATGGCCTTGGAGATTGTCGCGATGGAATCGCAGTTCACCACGCAGGGCCGTGGCAGGCCGTCGGCCGGTCCGAGGGGAACCTCGACAGGAATGTCGCGGACCGTCCTTGTGCTGGGCGCGATGGTGATGAGGCTGCGGACGGCATAGGCGGAGTTTCGCGAGAGCAGGAGGACCGGGCGTCTGCCTGCCGGTGGCGGAAGGCTTGCCCACCACACCTCCCCCCGTTTCATCGTCACCATTCTTCGGACAAGAAGGCCGGCATCGCCAGAACCTGTTGGGTCTCGATTTCTATCTTCGTCTCCGGCTTCCGCCGATAGGCGGCCTGATACGAACGATCGAGCTGCGCTTCCCGCTGGGCGGCGAGCCAGTGCTCCAGCGCCCTTCGGATCACCCCGCTGCGCGTGGTCTTCAGTCGCTTTCGGATTGCCTCCACTTCACGGAATTCCCTCTCGGGGATCGTGATGGCGACTTTCACTGCACGTGCCGGCATGGATCATCCCTCCGTGGTATGACTGTGATCATACCCGATTGTGGCAGTTTCTGCCGCGCGCGTCAAGCCGCATGGAACCCGGGACGTGGCATCCTGCGACTCCTGGAGGTTGCCGAAGAGCCGGCGCCGCTTGATGTCATCGCGCCTCAGAGATCGGAGATCGCCGGTCGCTCTCGTGGAAAACCAATCCCTCGGCGACCGAGCCAGGCAGCCTCGGCTCGGACGTTGTTGCCTGCATTAATTTGCTCTTCCGCGCCGTCGGCGCAGTGAGCCGATCCCCCGGATCTGCCCCTCGCAGGGCGGGCTGGATGAAAGCACAGCGGCCCCTCGGGGATGACTCCCCGAAGGGCCGCGGGTGTTCATGAGGATTGAAAAAGGGTACCGGACGCCATTTAGGGCCTAGCCTCTCGATTCTGCGTGGGGGCGGGTCCAATTCTTCGCCGACGCCCCCAGGGAGGGACCTAGCGCGCGACCGAGCCTGGTTCCCCACACAGCACGCGCCGCATCCCGACTCGATGAACCGGCAATCCACTTCATCGATGATGTCCCGCGCCGCAGACGAATCCTCCAGGGGTCGCCGCGCGCTAACACTGTGAAGGCCGCATCGTGATCGGCGGCGCCGGGCCGGCCGGTTTGCGAAATCCCACTGGCGGATCTGACCTTATTCTCCTATTTTCTTGAGGGTGGAATGAGGCTAATCTCACAGGGGCAATTGACGGGCCCAGGCAACCTCCCCGGGCTGAGTGCGCACGGAGAAACTCACGATGGAGAAGAAGGAAAGGGCGCCCGGTGAGCGGGTTCCGCCAGGGCAGCATCTGACGCAGAAGTGGCCGGTCCTGACCTACGGGGCGATGCCGCGCTTCGACCCCCGGAAATGGACGTTTCGCTGCTTTGGCCTGGTGGAGCAAGAAGTTGTCTGGACATGGGAGGAGTTCCAGCGGCTCCCCCGGGCGGAGATCACCTCCGACGTTCATTGCGTTACCCACTGGTCGCTCTTGGACAACCGGTGGGAGGGGGTGCACATCCGTGAGCTTCTGAAGCACGTGCGGGTCAAGCCCGAGGCGGTCGCGGTCATGATCCACGCCGACCCGGACTACACCACCAACCTCCTGCTCCAGGAGTTGATCGATGACGATGTCCTCTTGGCGCTGAGGCACAACGGCCGGGACCTTGAACCCGACCACGGCGGTCCCTGCCGCCTGGTTGTTCCCAAGCTCTACTTCTGGAAGAGCGCCAAGTGGGTGCGGGCGTTTCAGTTCATGGACGTGAACGCGCCCGGCTTCTGGGAGGAGAACGGCTACCACATGCATGCCGACCCGTGGACGGAGGAGCGGTACTCGAGCCAGGAGACCCGCGCCATGCAGCAGATGCGGGCGGAGGCGGCGCGGAAACTTCGCGGGCCCTAGCGCGGGGTTGTGACGCCTGGTTTAATGGACACGACTTTCCTCGACAGAGGCCTTCTCCCCAACGGGGGAGGAGTGGAGGGGACGACACGTGGAGCGATCGGAGGGCGAGGAGTGAATTCACCTTGAGCCGGTTGACCTGCAAGCAAGTCATCCTGGAGTACCTGGCCCAGTATCTGGATAGCAGCCTGAGCCCGGAAGCCTTGGCCGATCTGGAGCGACACCTGGCGAATTGCAAAGCATGTGTTGCCTACCTGAATACTTACAGGAGAACACGAGAACTCACTCGCCGCTCGGCCCCGCGTGCCATGCCGGACGAGATGAAGGCCCACCTTCGTCGGTTCCTTTTGGAGCAACTCGCCAGGCCATAGCTGCACCCAGGTTCCCTCCCCCTCCATTTGCCGGCCTCTCAGATCCAGGCCGGATCATTTCCGCAGTGGTGCGTGTCTAACCAGAAGCGACCAGCCATCGACTCCTCGGCTGGAGAGCACACAGGAGTGGGAATGATGTTGTACCAGCCGTTAAAAGGTCAGAAAGCGTTGGTCACGGGCGCCAGTTCGGGCATCGGCGCGGGCGTGGCTCTGGCTCTCGCCGAAGCAGGGGCCTCGGTCGTGGTCAACTACTCCTCGAGCCCCGAAGGGGCGCAACGCACCTTGGACAAAATCAGGGGCCTCGGGTCAGAGGCGATGGCCATTCGCGCAAACGTGGCAAAGGAAGACGAAGTCCAGGCCATGTTTCGGGAGATGTTCAAGGCCTGGGGCACCATCGACATCCTGGTAAACAACTCGGGACTTCAGCGCGACGCCCCCTTCCCGGAAATGACGCTGGAGCAATGGAACACCGTTCTCGATGTCAACCTGACCAGCATGTTCCTGTGTGCCCGCGAGGCGGCGCGCGAGATGATCCGTCGCGGCCCTCGTCCCGAGGTCTCCAGGGCCACCGGGAAGATTGTCTGTATTTCCTCCGTCCACGAGAGAATTCCGTGGGCCGTACACGTGAACTACGCGGCCTCCAAGGGGGGCGTCAGGATGTTCATGGAGTCGCTGGCTCAGGAACTGGCGCCCCGTCGCATCCGGGTAAACTCGGTGGCGCCTGGCGCCATCCAGACGCCGATCAACCGGGAGGCCTGGGAAACGCGGGAGGCCCTGGAGGCGTTGTTGAAGCTCATCCCCTACGGCCGGATCGGTGTCCCGGAGGACATCGGCAAGGCGGTCGTCTGGCTCGCCTCGGACGACTCGGACTACGTGCACGGACAGACAATCTTCGTTGACGGGGGGATGACGCTGTATCCTGAGTTCGCGCACGGAGGCTGAGAACGGCGGCCAGGGGCCGGGCGGGATATGGAGAAAAGGAAAGCGGGAGCGCCGAAGCGGCGAATCGGGAGGGGAAGGAGATGACGGCTGAAGAGAAGCGGCTGGCGGAGGCTCGAGAACGAAGGGCCCACTGGAAGCGCTGGGGTCCCTATCTCTCGGAACGCCAGTGGGGGACGGTCCGAGAGGACTACTCCCCCCATGGCACGGCCTGGGACTCCTTCCCCCACGACCACGCCCGCTCCCGGGCCTACCGCTGGGGCGAGGACGGCCTCCTCGGGATCTCGGACAACCACCAGCGCCTGTGCTTCGCCCTGGCCCTCTGGAACGAGAAGGATCCGATCCTGAAGGAGCGGCTCTTCGGCCTGACGGGTTCTCAGGGAAACCACGGCGAGGACGTCAAGGAGTACTACTTCTACCTTGACTCAACGCCGACCCACTCCTACATGCAAGGCCTCTACAAGTATCCACAGGGGGCCTTCCCGTACGCTCGCCTGATCGAGGAGAACGCCCGCCGCGGCCGGCATGCACTCGAGTTCGAGTTGCTGGACACGGGGGTCTTCGACGAGGATCGGTACTTCGACGTCTTTGTGGAGTATGCCAAGGTCACGATCGACGACCTCTTGATCCGGATCACGGTCGTGAACCGCGGTCCGGACCCGGCGCCCCTCCATCTCCTCCCCACTCTGTGGTTCCGGAACACGTGGAGCTGGGATTACGGCGCCTCGCGGCCGAAGATGAGCCAGGTCGTCTCGCCGGCCGGGACCCGGGCGGTCCTGGGGCTCCACCCGGACATGAAGACCCCGTACAGGCTGACGGTCGAGGGAACGCCCGACCTGCTCTTCACGGAGAACGAGACGAACCACCACCGCCTCTTCGGCGTCCAGGACGGCCAGCCTTTCGTCAAGGATGCCTTCCACGAGTATCTCATCGCGGGACGGACGGAGGCTGCGAACCCCGGGCACGAGGGGACCAAGGCGGCGGCCCACTACCGGCTGGAGGTCCCGCCGGGTGAGAGCCGGGTGGTGCGGCTGCGCCTGTCCGACGGGGCGGCCGATGGGAATCCCCTCGGGGAGGAGTACGAGAGGCTTTTCGAGGAGCGGCGGCGGGAGGCGGACGAGTTCTACGCTACCGTGATTCCCGCCCGACTGTGCGAGGATGCCAAGTCGGTCATGCGGCAAGCCCTGGCCGGGATGCTCTGGTCCAAGGAGTGGTACCACTACGACGTGCGGCGCTGGCTGGAAGGGGACCCCATCCAGCCCGCACCGCCGCCCGAGCGCCAGCACGGCCGGAACCACGAATGGATGCATCTGTACAACGACGACGTGATCTCCATGCCCGACAAGTGGGAGTACCCCTGGTACGCGGCGTGGGACCTGGCCTTCCACACCGTGGCCCTGGCCCTGGTGGACCCGGACTTCGCCAAGGACCAGCTCATTCTGTTCCTGCGCGAGTGGTACATGCATCCGAACGGGCAGATCCCGGCCTACGAATGGGCCCTGGGTGACGTCAACCCCTGCGTCCACGCCTGGGCGGCCTGGCGCGTGTACAAGATCGAGAAGCGGATCCGCGGCAAGGGGGACCGCCAGTTCCTGGAGCGGGTCTTCCACAAGCTCCTCCTGAATTTCACCTGGTGGGTCAACCGCAAGGACCCGGAGGGGCACAACGTCTTCCAGGGAGGCTTCCTGGGCCTGGACAACATCGGGGTCTTCGATCGAAGCAAGCCGCTGCCCACCGGCGGGCACATCGAGCAGTCCGACGGCACCGCCTGGATGGGGATGTTCTGCCTGAACATGTTGGCGATGGCCCTGGAGCTGGCCTGCAAGAACGTCGCGTATGAGGATGTGGCCACCAAGTTCTTCGAGCACTTCGTGTACATCGCCGATGCCATCAACAAGATGAGCATGGGGGGAGAGGAGATCCAGCTCTGGGACGAGGCAGACGGGTTCTTCTATGATGTCCTGCACCGGCCGGACGGCAGCCTCCAGCGCTTGAAGGTCCGCTCCATGGTGGGTCTCATCCCGCTCTTCGCGGTTGAAACCATCGAGCCGGAGACCGAGAGCTACCTCCCCAGGTTCTGGCGCCGGATGAAGTGGTTCATCCGGAACAGACCGGAGCTCCGCAATCACATCATTCCGCAGGAGAGACCGGACGGAAAGACCCGACGCCTGCTCTCGCTGGTCAATGGCGAGCGGCTCGTGAGCGTCCTCAGGTACATGCTCGACGAGAACGAATTCCTCTCGCCCTATGGGATCCGGGCGCTCTCCCGCTACCACCGGGACCATCCCTATCTGTTCTCCGCGAACGGGAACGAGTACCGGGTGGACTACGAGCCGGCCGAATCCACCACCGGGCTGTTCGGGGGAAACTCCAACTGGCGAGGGCCGATCTGGTTCCCGGTGAACTTCCTCCTGATCGAATCGCTGCAGAAGTTCGACCATTTCTACGGCAAGTCCTTCCGCGCGGAGTGTCCCACCGGGTCCGGGAAGATGCTGCCGCTGTGGGACGTCGCCGCGGACGTTTCCCGGCGCCTGACCCGGATTTTCCTGCGCGGTTCGGACGGGCGCCGGCCGGTCTACGGGGGCATCGAGAGGTTTCAGAGTGATCCCCACTGGCGGGATCTCATCCTCTTTCACGAGTACTTCCACGGCGACAACGGCGCCGGGGTCGGGGCCAGCCACCAGACGGGCTGGACCGGCCTGGTGGCCAAGCTGTTCCAGCAAAGCGGCGAGTGATCGCCGAGGGGATGCCGTCGAGCCTCTCCCCGCCGCGGCAGGGCGTTTCCCCGGGAGGAGGGTCGCGCTTCCCGACGCCAGAGCAGGGGCTGAC
Source organism: Methylomirabilales bacterium (SeqCode) (assembly GCA_044451055.1). Taxonomy (GTDB): domain Bacteria; phylum Methylomirabilota; class Methylomirabilia; order Methylomirabilales; family 2-02-FULL-66-22; genus 2-02-FULL-66-22. Next base: position 3,600 of record JBIOJT010000167.1, on the reverse strand, counting down.
AGTCAATGACTGATCGCGTATGATGCTTCCGGGAGGTGAGGGCGATGGCCGACGACAGGACAATCAACGTTCAAGGCAACCTGCCCGGGCAGCCGGCCGGTCCCTGCGCCATGGTGATCTTTGGTGCGGCGGGCGACCTGACCAAGCGCAAGCTGATCCCCGCCCTGTATAACCTCGCACGGAGCCAGCTCCTCCCGCAGGAGTTCGCCATCGTGGGCGTCGCCCGGGCCTCGATGACCACCGAGGAGTTCCGCCAGAGGATGAGCCGGGACATCCGGGAGTTCGCCACCGAGCAGGTCGAGCCCGGCCTCTGGGAGTGGTTCGCCGAGCGCCTGCATTACCTACAGGGAAACTTCGAGGACCCGAACGTGTACCCGGGGCTCCAGAAGACGCTGCAGATCGTGGACAAGGAGCATGGGACCCGCGGCAATTATTTCTACTACTTGGCCACGGGGCCGAGCTACTTCTCCGACATCGTCCGTCGCCTGGCCGAGCACGGCCTTGTCCGGGAGGAGAACGGCTGCTGGCGCCGGGTCATCATCGAGAAGCCGTTCGGGTGCGACCTCGAGTCCGCCCGCGCGCTCAACCGGGAGATCGGCACGGTCCTGGCCGAGCGCCAGGTCTACCGGATCGACCACTACCTCGGCAAGGAGACCGTCCAGAACATCCTGGTCTTCCGATTTGCCAACGGGATCTTCGAACCCATCTGGAACCGTCGCTACGTGGACAACGTGCAGATCACCGTGGCCGAGACCGTGGGCGTGGAGCAGCGCGGCAATTATTACGAGGAGGCGGGCGCGCTCCGCGACATGGTGCCGAACCACATCTTCCAGCTCATCTCCCTCACGGCGATGGAGCCGCCCATCTCCTTCGAGGCCAACGCCGTCCGGGACGAGCAGGCCAAGATCCTGAGGGCCATCCAGCCCCCGACACCCGAGGAGGTCCTCACGCGCACGGTCCGCGGTCAGTACGGTGAGGGCAAGATCGACGGCCAGCGAGTGCCGGCCTACCGCGCGGAGCCGAAGGTCGCCCCGGATTCCCGGACGGAGACGTTCGTGGCGCTCAAGCTGTCCATCGACAACTGGCGCTGGGCCGACGTGCCCTTCTATGTCCGGACCGGCAAGTCCCTCCCGGACCGGGTCACGGAGATCGCGATCCAATTCAAGCGCGCGCCGTTCATTCTCTTCCGCAAGACCCCCGTGGAACACCTGACTCCCAATCAGCTCGTCGTCCACATCCAGCCCGAGGAGGGCATCGACCTCTTCTTCGGCGCCAAGATTCCCGGGCCGGTCGTCCGGCTGGGGACGGTCCACATGCACTTCCACTACAAAGACTATTTCGGCAGCACCCCCAGCACCGGCTACGAGCGGTTGCTCTATGACTGCATGACCGGGGATGCGACGCTCTTCCAGCGGGCCGACATGGTGGAAGCGGGCTGGAGCGTGGTGGCCCCGATCCTCGACGTGTGGAAGGCACTGCCGCCCCGGAGCTTCCCGAACTACCCCGCGGGGTCCTGGGGGCCGAAAGAAGCCGACGAGTTGATGGAACGCGACGGCCGGCAGTGGAGGGGAATCGAGAAGTGATCCTGGCGGGAGACATCGGGGGAACAAACACCCGGCTGGCGTTCCTCGAGGAAAGAGACGGCCGCTTGATGGGGGTCGTGGAAGAAACCTTCCCCAGCCGCGAGTATGCCAGCCTCGAGGCAGTCCTCCAGAAGTTCGTTGCGGCCCATTCATTTCCCATCGCCTGCGCCTGTTTCGGCATTGCCGGCCCGGTGCGGCACGGGCGGTCTGACGCGACAAACCTCCCCTGGGTGGTGGACTCCGGCCTGGTGGCCCACGAGCTTGGGCTGAAGAGCCTGGGCTTGATCAACGACCTCGAGGCGAATGCCTGGGGCATCGCCGTCTTGGGGGCCAAGGATTTCGTGGTGCTCAATGAGGGGGCCTCCGACGCCTCGGGAAACGCGGCCATCATCTCGGCGGGGACCGGCCTGGGCGAGGCCGGCCTGTACTGGGATGGGAAAGAGCACCGTCCTTTCGCGACGGAAGGCGGCCATACGGATTTCGCGCCGCGGAACCGCCTGGAGCTGGAGCTGCTGGAGTACCTCCAGAAGCAGTTTCAGCGAGTCGGCTACGAGCGCGTGGTGTCCGGGCCGGGCCTGCTGAACATTTATCGCTTTCTCAGGGACAGCGGCCGCGGCGAGGAGCCGCCGTGGCTGGCCGCGCAGATGCGCGATGAGGATCCCGGAGCCGTCATCTCCCAGGCGGCGCTGAGCGGGAAGAGCGAGCTGTGCATTCAGGCGCTGGATCTTTTCGTTTCGATGTACGGGGCAGAGGCGGGAAACCTGGCGCTGAAAGTCATGGCGAGCGGCGGTGTCTATCTCGGCGGCGGGATTGCTCCCAAGATCGTCCAGAAGCTCAAAGATCCCGCCTTCCTGAATGCATTCACCGCGAAGGGTCGAATGAGGCCATTGCTGCAGGCGATGCCGGTCCGGGTGATTCTGAACGACAAGACGGCCCTGCTCGGCGCCGCCCGCTTCGCCACGGTCCGCGCTTCAGAATAGTTTCCCTCAGCAATATGGACCGGCCCGACATTCGCATCCTGGCAGAAGGTGAAGAGTTATCCCGCGTCGCAGCGGAGGAATTTGTCCTCCTGGCCAACGAAGCTGTCGAGGCGAGTGGACGCTTTAGCGTCGCCCTCTCCGGTGGCTCGACGCCCAAGGGGGTTTATGCGCTGCTCGCAGACAAGGAGGCTGGATTTCGAGCGCGTGTAGCCTGGGATAAGGTTCACGTCTTCTGGGGGGACGAGCGCCACGTCCTGCCCGACCACCTCGAGAGCAACTACCACACGGCCCGCGAGGCGTTGTTGTCTCGGGTGCCGATCCCTCCGGAGAACATCCACCGGATCCCGGCCGAGAACCCGGATGCCACCAAAGCGGCGGAAGAGTATGCCGAGGCGCTACGCGAATTCTTCCGACTGTCGGCAGGCCAGTTTCCCCGCTTCGGTCTGATCCTTCTGGGAATGGGACCGGATGGGCATACGGCCTCGCTCTTTCCGGGGACGACCGCGGTCTTCGAGCAGACCCGCCTGGTCGTGGCCTTGTGGGTTGAGAAGTTCAAGACCTACCGGATCACGCTGACGCCTCCGGTGTTGAACAATGCAGCTTGCACGATCTTCCTCGTCAGCGGGGAGGAGAAGGCAGAGACGTTGCGGGCCGTCCTGCAAGGACCCTATCAACCCGACCGTCTCCCGGCCCAGATTGTCCGCCCCGTGAACGGGCAGCTTCTGTGGATGGTAGATCGCGCGGCCGCCCAGCTCCTCCGACGGTAGGCACGGAAGGCCACACCTCCCAGCAGGGTCGATTTCGATGTCATGGAACCGGAGGTCTTCGCCTCGGCCAGGCCCTCGTCCCTGCTGCGCCGGTTCATCACCGTGGACGGGGTGGCCAATATGATTGTGGGCTGCTATCCCAATAGTGTCTGAGTATGTAAGCCTCGATACGTAGAAGCGCATCGGGGAACTCGGCTATCCTCCTCGGGGCTCGCAACCCAGAGAGAGGAGGCCAAGGACCGATGCGCCTGGAAACGTTTATCAGGAAGT
>JBIOJT010000166.1:0-9978 GCA_044451055.1 Methylomirabilales bacterium (SeqCode) | reverse complement strand
GTCCAGAGGTCGAGGTGTTTCGGAGGAGGTATGAGCGACTGGATTTGTAGGTTTTGTGGGAATACGGTCCGGAGGCGAACCCAGAGGCCCGCTTACTGCCCGAGGTGTAGCATGAACAAATTCGAGCAGACAAGCGAGCGTCCGGCAGCCTTCACTCGAAGCACAACCGAGCTTCCTCAGGCTTCTCGCGACCCAGCGCCATCTGCTGGTCTTCAGTTCCGGCGGCTCAGGACCGGCACGACCGATCCTGGGCCGCATCGGGAGCGCCGGCGCGCGCAGCGCGTCCAACCAAAGGAGCCCCTGGAGGTCCGTCTCTTCCGACAGGCGCCCCTGCAGGCCCTGAATATCAGCGCGAATGGCCTCCTCGTCGAACACAGCGTGTCGTTTCCGCCCGGGGCTGTCTGCGACGTGGAGCTTTGTCAAGCTGGGCGGACGATACGGCTCCGCGGCCAGGTAGTTCGGAGTGCCCTGACTAGTGTCGGGAAGGGCCCGGCTACGATCCGGTACCGCACCGGCGTGCAGTTCCTCCAGACCCCCGAGAGCATGTTTGCCGTCCTTCCGGAGCTCCCTGGGGCTCCTGAATCCGGCAAGTCCTAGCCTCGCCCTGTGGAGATCAGGTAGGGCAGTCATGTCCATGAATGTTCCCATGCTGACAGGTTGAACTGGAGTTGGGGAATTGACGAGGTTAAGAAGCTTACCAGACCGGGACTCTGGACATCTAATCGACACCTTCACTAGCGAAGCTTCGCCTCGAACCGAGAAGTAACTGCTTGACAGCGAGGTCGCTTTATTGTGGAATCGATCGCGCGGTTCGCCTCGGGTGCTGAATCGCTCAATTCGCGATGGCAAGAGTACCTTGACGGACTACCCACTGGGGAGACGGGCCTAACAGCCACCGAGCCGTCTTTCGGAGCCTCGACCCGGGGTACGAACCGCGAATCTAAACGTCCAGTTCACCCCCGCCCCTCTTGGGTGTGAGGGGTTCTTGTATTTAGTGGACCCAAACTCTGACACATTCGTGCAGACCTTGACCCGACAGGACAGCTCGCCACACGGATGGTTACAGATCATGTGCCTTCTCCAGGGACTGATGATTCCGTAAGGAGGGCGCCTCACATGGACAGGGACGATCGAATCTTTTACCCCAATCGCGGGTTGGTTGCGACACCGGCAACCAAGGCTTCCCCGTCGCAAGGGGACATCTCCGCCACGCAGCCCCGGGGGGCCCGAGCCCCCATGTGGGAGGGGATCCCGGTCCAGTTCCATCTCAGGGCTGCCGAGCTTCTTGACCTCAGCCTCTCGGGCGCCATCGTCGGACACGCCGTGGGCGTGCGGGTAGGCGAGGTCTACCGCCTCTGCTTTCCGGTGCGGGATATTCAGGTGGAGCTATTGGGTCGGGCGATTCACTCCTCCGTCAGCCGGGTCGTACCTGCGACCGAGGGCGAGGGCCAGATTATATATCGGACGGGGCTAGAATTCGTTGGGGTGAAAGAGAGCGTCGCCCAGATCCTCTCTGCCTACATCGATGAGCTGCGCCAGCAAAAGGGTGGCCGGAGGATGGCCAACCCAACGGCAGAGGCACCCGGAGGCAAAACGAGACCCCTCGAGAGGGTGACTCCTCAGAAAAAGGTCCCGACGCGCCCAAGCGGAGGAGGGAATGCGGTCCCGGGGAATCGCCCCCTGAGCGTACCCCTCAAGTGGTGGGTGCGGAGCCCTCGGGAGCTCACAGCACTCGTGATGCTCGGATGCGCGCTGGTGCTCTCTCTCTATCTGGGTGGAATCTACAATAGATGGATTCAGGTCCGCGCAACGGTGGCCTCCGTTCCCGACCCAAGTGCTTCCGAGGACGGGCCGAGGGGAGACCAGTTGCCCCCTTTGCTTGCTGTGACGTCGGCGTTGCGACAGAGTGTTTTGACAGCGGCCGGACTGATCTCTTTACAGCAAGGGCCCGTGACACCTGATCCGAACGGTCCAATAGCCGCCCGGATTCTCGGATCGTCCATCGGATCCATTCAGGCCGGTGGAGCAGTGGATCCATCGTCCCTGTCACCCATCGTGAGTCCTATCTTCGGCGTTTGGGTTTCTGTGCCGCCACGACTGTCCGCCCCAGCTAAAAGCAACAGCCAGCCAGTGTTGACGGATAGTGCCGGACGTCCTGCCACCCCTCAGACGCCGGCAGAGGCCTCGCTGCCTCAGGAAGCGACAGCCCAACCAGTCCAACCTGACCTCTCGCTCCCGCCATCGGGCGCGTCTCCAACCGCTGCCCTATCGGTGCCAGTGCCTCAACCTCGGTCCACCCGGCCCAAGGCCGACAACCTGCCGACCCGGCAAGCGACGGCCACGCCATCGGAAGGCGCTCAGCCCCCTGCGGCGCCCTCGCTCCCGCGGGACGGCGTGGCGCCCCGAAAGGTGGCGAACATGCGGGGCCTCGACCTTCAGGGAGCCGATCTCCGGGGCGCCGACCTCCAAGGGGCGGACCTCACTGGGGCCCGGTTGGCGTGGGCCCGGCTCACGGGGGCGAAGCTCCAGGGCGCCACGCTCCGGAGGGCCGACCTCACCGAGGCCGACCTGTGGTTGGCCGATCTCCGGGGCGCCGACCTCCAAGGGGCGGACTTGAGCAGGGCCAAGTTCACCCAAGAGGGACAGGCTGCCAGGAGAGGAGAAGCCGTTGTCGAAGCCCTTGCGATGGCTCCAACGGCAGGCGAGGCACGGCCCGAGTTTTCCACCGAAATCCTAGATCCTCGGCGAGAGGCCGCGGCACCCGGGAGGCAGGAGGACTCCCGCTGAGTTCGCCGCCTCTCCTTTGCCCCCACTCCGGTCCGGTTTCGCGAAGTCTGGTGACATCGCCTGCCTACGAAACCGCCGGAAGTAGATTTCGAACGCTTGAAGACCAAGGAGCACCGGGGTCACCTCGGCGCTCGTGGCATTTGTGTGGTTTGCCCTCCGCCGCTGCACATTCTCCGGCTCAACCGCCAAGACGCCAAGGCTATCAAGATTCCAAATTTCTGCTGTCGAAACCGAAAAACTCGACGGCCCCTTGTGGGGCGTCAGCGTTGCTCGTCCGGCGCCTCCCTTCGGCCTATCCCATCTGGTGTTCCTGGCGCCTTGGCGGTTCAAGAATTTCGGATTGAGGTTAGATGTCATCTCGACGTAAACCACGCGCCGCCGCTTGAGCCCGCGGGAAGCCTCAACGTCGCGTCCCTTTCGCCGCTTGGGGCGCCGTCTCCGCCATGGCGGGATCGGGAGGGGCCGTCCGCGCCAGCACCGCGGCCACCACTTCGGCGGAGGCATGATAGCTCTCCTCGGACGACGGAAAGACCCCCGCGCGGACATCACCCACGAAGCGGGCGAGCGCGTCCACGATCACGCTCCCCACGTCTGCGTAGCGCCGCACGAACTTCGGGGTGAGGCCCTCGGTGAGCCCGAGGAGATCATGCCAGACGAGCACCTGCCCGTCGCAGCGAGGCCCAGCCCCGATGCCGATCGTCGGAACGGCGACCGCCTCCGTGACGATCTGGGCGACCTCCGCGGGGATCCCCTCCAGCACGAAGGCGAACACCCCTGCCGCTGCCAGCAGGCGCGCCTCCCCCACCAGGGTCTCCGCCGCGTCGGCCTGTCGCGCTTGCACGCGGAAGCCGCCCATCCGGTGCACCGATTGCGGCGTCAGGCCGAGGTGTCCCATCACCGGGATGTCGGCGGCGAGGAGGCGTTCGATTGTCCGGAGGCACCGCCGGCCCCCTTCCACCTTCACCGCGTGACAGCCCCCCTCGCTGATGAGGCGGCCGGCGTTCCGGATCGCCTCGGGGACCGAGACGTGGTACGAGAGGAACGGCATGTCGCCCACGACCACGGCGCGCGGCTTGGCGGCGGTGACGGCGCGGGCGTGGTGGAGGATCTCGTCCACCGTGACGGCAAGCGTGTTCTCCCGGCCGAGCACGACCATGCCGACCGAGTCGCCGACGAGCAGGAGGTCGGCGCCCGCGCGGTCCGCCAGGCGGGCAGAGACGACGTCGTAGGCGGTAATCATCGTGAGGGGGGCGCCCCGGCCCGCGGAGGCCTTGCGGGTGGCGATCTCGGGGATGGTCAGGTGGGCCGGCAGGTCGGTGTGGAAACTCATCGGTATTCCTTTCTCCCCGCCACGGAGGGTCGGGGGAAACCGCGGGTACGAGGTACCGTAGCTCAGATCCATCCGCATGTCCAGCCTGTCGCGGCGGCGCGGGTCATTTCACCTCGGCTCCTTCTCCTCCTTGAGGAGGACGCTGCGATCACATCAACCACGGCTTTCCGTGATGGGGGGCGGCCTGCACAAGCCCCAATGGTACCTTTGGCCACCGGCCGCGCCGCAGCGATCATGCCTTCGCCACGTTTCTCGTAGCACTGCACCGTCCAAGGTCGCCGAAGATCTACCGCAGCTCAGAACCCATCATCCTCCTTGCCCGCCCCAGTGCGTCGTGAGCCTCGGGAACCCCAAAGGCCAGGACCATGGCAAGATAGACCAATCCGTACGGCCCCAACACCAGCACCGCCACGGCAATGGGGTGGAGGGGGCCGACGGCCCATTTGATGATCCATGCCGCGCCGGCTCCTATGGCGGCAGCGCTCCATAGCTGGAGGGCAAATGAAACCGGCAGGCCGGTATGACCGATGTGGCGGCTCAAGTGCTTGCGCAACAGCAGGAACTCCAGCCAGCCCGCCACGCCGGCGGAGGCGGTCAGACCGGCCACGCCCCAACGCGAATCGATCCCGAGCAGCGGGGGGAGGAAAATGGCGGCGATATAGCCGAGCAATGTGGTCAGAAGAACGCGCAGGATGGCAAACCGGAGTGGCGTTCGCGCGTCCCGTAGCGCGTAATAGGTTGAGGCGTAGAGCCGTCCCATGGTGGAGGCCAGCAAGCCCACCGCGGAGCCGGCAAGAATCCCCCAGACGTAAAAAGTATCGGCACGTGAAAAGCGCCCGGATTGGTAGATGGTGGCGGTCACAACGTCGCCGAGGGCCAGAAATGCCATGGCTGAGGGAACGATGAAAAAGGCGATTCGGCGAAGGCCGGAATTCAAGCGGGTGCGCAGGTAGCCGGCGACCTCCTCCTGATTGCCGAGAGCGCCGGACATGGCAGGCAGTTCTGCGGCGGAAACAGACATGCCGAACAGACTCACCGGAAGCGTGTAGAGGGTCTGGGCATAGCTGAGTCCGGCCACGGCGCCGGTGGGCAGGAGGCTGGAGATGAGCGAATCTACATACGCACTGATCTGAACGACGCCCCGGCTGAAAAACACCGGCACGAAATTTCTTATCACGGTCCTGACCTCCGTCGACTGGAAATCCAGCGCCAGGCGCAGACGCTCGACCAGACGGAGGACGAGAGGAATTTGGACGACCAGCTGAAGCAGGCTGCCCAGAACCGATCCCCACGCTGTCACGGTTGCCAGAGAAAATTGCGGCTGCCTGGTTCCAAAGCTCAACAGGGCCGCGATGATGGCAGCGTTCCAAATGACCGGCGCCGTGTATGAAACCAGGAAATACCGGTGGCTGTTGAGAATCCCGAGGCACCAGGCGGAGAACACCAGCAGTCCGGCGCCGGGGAAGAGAATCCTGACCAGGTGAATACAAAGCTCCCGCTTCTCTCCTGCAAAGCCGGGAGCGATGGCGGCAATCAGATACGGAGTTGCCCAGAGTCCGAACAACACCAGGATGGAAACCACCAAGCCGAGAAAAGCGGCGATCGCTCCGGCTACTTCTCCGGCTTCCTTCGTATTCCTCCGTGCCAGCAGCCCGGCATAGGCGGGGATGAACGACGCCGATAAAACCCCCTCGCCGAAAAGATTCTGCAGAAAATTCGGAATGCGAAAAGCGGCGCGGAAAGCGTCGGCCGCATCGGAGTTGCCGAAATAGTGGGCGAACACACGGTCCCGAATCAGTCCGGCGAGACGGCTCAACAGAATACCCGTTCCAACCATGAAGGCGGAACGGGCTGCGCTGGAGGGAGATTCGGGATTCTCTTTACTGGATGGGGTAGCCATCGCCGGCGGAGAATATCACGAGAACAACAGAAACCCCATCTCCGAACATTCTGCTCGGGCCCTACCTTGCGTGGAGAGTCAGGACTCTTCCCCGGTCACCGGCACCAGCAGTCGATGCTGGAAGCCCCCGTGCTCCGCAGTAGCCCGATCCGGTGCCGGGTCACAGCCTCCTGATCACGTTTTCCACGCTATGTGGAGCCTTTCCAGCAGTCCCTCTAAGGACCCACCACGGCCCGCGCCAAGCCGCCAGGATCTTGCAGGTTCTCCCTTTCTCCTGCCTCAACCGGCAAGTACCGCGCATCACCCTCCGCGGCCTCCGGTGGTCCCGAGGAACCAGATCCTTCTGAGTTCGCACGGGCAAGGCAGGGCTCGCGCGACGCCGAGCACCAGGGCGAGCCATCCCCCTTCGGCGACCTCCCGCGTGCTCCCATACTCCCAGACCGGTCCCCTTGGCTACAAGGAAAGGCAGACGTCAAGTGACCATGGGAGCAATGGGCACAGGCCAAGAAGGCCCGTGACCGACGCAGGCGAGCGAGCATCCCAAAGGGAGGACACGAAGGGATACTCTCTTAAAAGCGTACAGCCAGCGGCCACGCGCTGTCGATGCGAATCCTGGCACATAACCACGGATGGACACGAGCCACGGATGCGAATTGACGCCCCGACTTTGCTGGCTTACCCTGTCGGACCATAGTGCCATGCGAATCCTTCTGGTCGAGGATGACAGGAAAGCCGTGCGAGTCCTGAGGCAGGGACTGGAGGAAGAGGGGTTCGTCGTGGATGTCGCTGCCTCGGGTGATGAGGGCGAAGAGCGGGCGGCGATCAACCACTACGACCTCATCCTGCTGGACTGGCTTCTCCCTGGGACGCCCGGGATCGAGGTCTGCCGGGAGCTCCGCGCCCGGGAAGTCTCCACCCCGATCCTGATGCTCACCGCGAAGGATGCCCTGGCCGATCGGATTGCAGGCCTCGACACGGGGGCCGATGACTACCTGACCAAGCCCTTTGCCTTCACCGAGCTCCTGGCGCGGATCCGGGCCCTCCTGCGGCGGTCCGAGGTGACGCGGGCGCCCGTCCTCCGGGTGGCGGACCTGACCCTGGATCCCGTGAGCCACCGCGTCTCCCGCGCCGGAGTCCCGGTATCGCTCACCGCCAAGGAGTATGCCATCCTCGTGTTCCTCATGCGTCACGCGGGCGAGGTCGTCACCCGAACCCAGCTTGGGGAGCACGTCTGGGAGGCCGAGCACGATAACCTCACCAACCTCGTGGACGTCCACGTGAGCCACCTCCGGATGAAGATCGACCAGGCAGCGGCCGTGGCGCTGATCCACACCGTCCGGGGCCGCGGTTATCGCCTGGGGGGAGAGCCCACGTGAGGCGGCCGGGCATCAAGGCCCGTTTGACCCTCTGGCACGGGGCGGCTGTGGCGGTGATCCTCCTCGGGGTGACCTTCGCGGCCGACCGGGCCCTCTCGCGGATCATCGGCGCACAAGTGGACGACGCCCTCCTCACGCTCGCGGAGACCGAGGCGGCCGAGGCACTGGATGACCCCGCGGAGGGAATCCACCTCCTCGACGTCCAGCCGGACGCCGCGGGTCTCCCTTCCCGCCGGCTCGACAAGCTTGTGCAGATTATCGATATGGACGGGCGGGTCCTCGCCCGGAGCGCGACCCTGGGGGCGGCGCGTCTCCCGGCCCCACCCCCGCTCCTCACGCGGCTCCAGGGCGGGGAAGTCGTGCTGGAGACCCTCCCCGACTTCGCGGAGGACCGGCTCCGCCTGGTCTCTCTCCCCATCGCGGTGGCGGGGCGCGTCCGCTACGCGGTTCAAGCAGGCACCTCCCTCCACGCGACGGACACATTCCTCCAGGCAGCCCGCCTCTTGTTCCTGGGTGGCACTGTGGCCATCCTGGTGGCGGTGACGGCGATCGGCGTCGTCCTCGCGAGGGGCGCGCTCCGCCCTGTCGACCAGATCGTCGCCCGTGCCCGGCTCATCGGGGCGGCGAACCTCATGGAGCGGCTTCCCGACCCCGGGACCTCGGACGAGCTCGGACGTCTGGCCGCCACGCTCAACGAGATGCTCGACCGGATCGAGCGGACCGTCGAGAGCCAGCGCCGCTTCACGGCCGACGCCTCCCACGAGCTCCGCTCTCCACTCTCCCGCCTCCGAACCGAACTGGAGGTGGCCCTTCGCCGGCCCCGGACGCTCGCCGACTACGAGGCGGTCCTGCGCTCCGGCCTGGAAGAGGTGGAGCGACTCTCCCGGCTCACAGAGGAGCTCCTGATGCTGGCTCGTCTCGACGCGGGAGAAGCTGTGGCGCGGCCCGACGCGCCGGTCGCCCTCGCCCCTCTCGTCGAGGCCGAGCTGAACCGACTGAAACCGGAGGCCGATGCCCGGCAGATCACTGTTGCCGTGGCGGCTCCCCCCGAGGTGGTTGTGCAGGCGCCCGCCGATACGCTCGGCCTCGTCATCGCGAACCTCCTGCAGAATGCCGTCAAGTTCTCTCCACCCACCGGACGGGTGACCGTCACCCTCCGCCGCGAGGGGACAGAGGCCGTTCTCAGCGTTGCGAACAGCGGCCCGGGGATTCCCCCGGAGGATCTCCCGCGGGTCTTCGAGCGGTTCTATCGCGGCACACGCTCGCGCTCGCCGGACCTCCCCGGGGTCGGCCTGGGCTTGGCCATCGCCCGGGCCATCGTGGATGCCTACGGCGGACGGATCGCCGTAAAGAGCACGCGGAGGGCGGGAACCACCTTCACCGTCCGCCTCCCGTTGGCCACCTGAGGCTCCCGCCCGATTCTGAAGCAAAATTCATCCTCGCTTCAGGATTCCTTCAGGGGTCCCCTGGTATTCTTCCCGCCTCATGAGCGCTCGAATCCTTCCCGTCCTGACCGCGATCCTCCTCTGGGGGGGCGGCCTCGCCCAGGCGGCCGACCGCCTCCTTGGCGGGACCTCTGCCGAGGCCCTGCGCGTGGCCCGGGAGAGCCAGGCCCACTGGACCCTCGGCCAGCTCACGGTCCGGCACCGGAGGTGTGTGGTTCCACGGGTCCGCGCCGAAATCCTGAATGCCGGGCAGGTCGTGGCCCGACTCCGGGTGGATCCGGCGACCGGGGGCTTTCTGGTCAGGCATGAGTGCCCCACGGGCGGAGGCGATGTGGGAGATCTCACCGCCCTCCGACCCGCCGTGGAGCGCGCCCTCCGCCGATTGGAGATCGGGGACTGGACGTGGCCCACGGAGCAGGGGCGGGCCTGGGGTGTGCCCCTCCGGTACGGAGGTCGCGTGGTCGGGACCCTGAAGATCGACGTGCAGCAGGGGCTCCTGGCGCGGACGGACGACGACTAGCGAAAAGGAGAAGCGATGGATAGCGTGCAGTTCCACGTGATCCTGAACCACCTGCAGGCGACGGCCGTGCTGATCGCCGCAGCGATCGCCGCCCTCGGGCGGCTGCAGAAGAGCACCCAAGATAAGCACCTCACCCTGGTCGCACGCGGCCACACGCCCGAATATCCATCGCGAGCGACATCACAGCGGAGGGCCGGTGGCCCCCTGAGGCGCAAGCAACCACGAGCGGCGGTCTGAGGAGGCACAGCTCTTATGCTGCAGACAATCAGTGTCGAGGGCCAGGACACACAGTACGAACGGTACGTCAATCCGCAGTGGGTGAGGCTCCTTGATGTCCTGGGGATGAACGTGCGGTACGTGCGCTGCCTCGGCGCGGAGCTCTTCACCTCGGACGGGCGGCGGATCCTGGATTTCATTTCCGGCTACTGTGTGCACAATCCGGGGCACAACCACCCCAGGATCATCGCGGCGATCAAAGAAGCCTCTTCCGGGTTCAGTGTGGGTACCCCCAATAGGTTGTGGTGGGTCCGTATGCCATGGATTAGCCAGCCTCGGGGCGCGGGTACAGGTCGAGCCCACCGCAGTGGAAGTAGATCGCGGTCTTGTAGTGCTCGCGGTTC
>JBIOJT010000165.1:0-9984 GCA_044451055.1 Methylomirabilales bacterium (SeqCode) | reverse complement strand
TCGTCACTGGTGATGAAGTTGAAGACCGCCACGGGCAGCGCGCGCCGCTCCGGTCCCGTCAGGATCGGGGCAAAAATGAAGTTGTTCCAGGAGAAGATGAAGCTCAGGATGACCGCCGTGGCCAGGGCCGTCCGGCAGACCGGCAGGGAGATGCTGGTGAACACCCGCCAGCGGGAGCAGCCGTCGATCCGCGCCGCCTCTTCCAGCTCCAGCGGGACATCCTCGAAGGCCCCGATCATGATCCAGACCACGATGGGCAGCGTGATGACCAGGTGCGACATGATCATACACGCGTAGGTGTCAATCCAGCCGAGCTTCTGGAACAGTTGGTCATCTTACCGATCCTGCTACGACAAGTGAAGCTATCGGTGGCAGAGGTTGGTGACCTCATACATTTGCTGGTCCTGGCCCAATTCCCATCGAGATGAGACGATGCGGACGGGTTGCCTAGCGTGGAGGGAAAACTTTTGATGCCGCGACCACCCAGCAAAGAAGGGTTTGCAGGAAGGCTGTCGGTGGAGATGGGTGGGAGGGAAGAAAACGGACCTCGCGCCTCAGCTCGATCCCCGAACCAAGGCGGGCGCCCCTGCGGCGTGCGCCTGCCGGCGCTTCCGAAGCGCCCGGCGGAGTGCGCCCCAGGCTCGAATGCCAAGGAGCATCGCCAGGATGGCGGCATAGAGGTACTGATCGGTGCGGCCTTTCTTGGCCAGCCAGAGGAAGTGCAGTGCCGCCAGCATGCCGATGACGTAGACCAGCCGATGCAGGCGGCGCCAGTTCACGCCGCCCAGGCGTTTCACCATCTGTTGGGTCGAAGTGACGGCCAGCGGCACGAGCAGGGACAGCGCCAGCATCCCGACGGTGATGTAGCGGCGCTTGACGATATCCGCGACCATCTGGTCCCAATTGAAGAAGTGATCCACCAGGATCCAGACGCTGAAATGCAGACACGCGTAGCAGAAGGCGAACAGACCCATAAGGCGCCGCAGGCTGATTTGCCACGAAATCCCGAACAGTACGCGGAGAGGTGTCAAGGCCAGGGTGGCCAAGAGGAGCCGGAAGGTCCACTGCCCGAGCCAGTTAGTGATGAAGCTGATCGGGTTGGCGGTAAGGTCGCCGGTGACGGCCCGATAGCCAAGCACCGCCAGCGGAAGCAGGCAAAGGATCCAGACGATGGTTTTCAGGAGAATCCGGTTTCGACGAGTCACGCTGGGACACCTCGAGGGACGCGGTCAGCTTTCAGCGATCAGCAAACAGCCATAATGCCTCGCCGGATCCAAGCGAATCGCTGACGGCTGAGCGCTTGTCAATAGTACTTCTTCAAGTCCATTCCCGCGTACAGCGAGGCGACCTGGTCGGCGAAGCCGTTGAACTTCAGCGTCTTCCGCCGCATGAACTCCCCGATCCGGCGTTCCGTGGCCTGGCTCCAGCGGGGATGATCCACCTCGGGGTTGACATTGGAGTAGAAGCCGTATTCGTTGGGCGCGGCCTTCTCCCAGGTGGTCTGGGGTTCCTTACTCACCAGGCGGATCCGGACGATGGACTTCGCGCTCTTGAAGCCGTACTTCCACGGCACGACGACGCGGATGGGCGCGCCGTCCTGATTGGGCAATACCTGTCCGTACATCCCGAACGTGAGCAGCGTGAGGGGGTGCATCGCCTCATCCAGCCGCAGCCCCTCGACATACGGCCACTCGATGCCCGAAAGGCCGAAAAGGCTCGGCTTCTGCGCGGGGAACTGTTCGGGATCGAGGAGCGTGGTGAACTCTACGAACTTTGCCTCGCCGGTCGGCTCGACCCGCCTGAGGAGGGATGCCAATGGAAACCCGATCCACGGGATCACCATGGACCATGCCTCCACGCAGCGGAGGGGGTAGACCCGTTCTTCGAGCGGGAACAGTTTGAGCAATTCGTCGACGTCATACTTCTTGGGTTTGGCCACGAGGCCGTCCACCTGGACCGTCCAGGGCCGCGGCTTCAACGTGTGCGCGAGGCGTGACGGATCGTCCTTGTCCGAGCCGAACTCGTAGAAGTTGTTGTAGGTGGTGGCGTTCTCGAACTTCGTTTCCGGGTCTTTGATGCTGACCGATTCGTTCCGGGGAGCCTTGAGTGGCTGGCCAGTCGGGGTCGGGGTGGCGGCCTCCTGTGCTCCCCAAGGCCAGAGGGCAAACGCCGAGGCTCCAGTGATGAACTCCCGCCGGTTGAAATAGACCTTCGGGTCGGTTATCTCGGACGCCTTGAACATCGGCGCACGCTTGATCAGCATTTCCCCCTCCCCCGATCTTCGACAGCGATCTCCGATACAATTCGATCATTCCCGTTCCCGTCCCTGCCCCTGTCGCTGTCGCTATCCCTGTCGAACCTCGGCTCTCGGCTCTCGACCCTCATCTGTCAATAAGATGAGGTTCATCATCCGGCCGGTTCGCGGTTTCTCTGCCCGATGAGAGAAAAAAAGATCCGTCCGGCAGGCCGTGCACAACCCCACATCGGCAATTCGGTCCGGGCGAACGCCCGCCCCGAGGAGAATGGCCCGATTCACCCCGGCGAGATCCAGGTGAAAGTGGCCGGGGCCCGTCGCCACGGTGTGCTCCGCCCAGGTGGACAGGGCGACCATCACGGCATTCATGACCGGAGCGTCCACCTCGAAGCAGCACCTCCGGATGCCGGGACCGATGGCCACCCGGCAATCGGCAGGATTCGTCCCGTAGGCGGCGGCCATCGCCTCGAGCGCCCGCGCCCCGATGCGCTTCGCCGTGCTCCGCCAGCCGGCGTGCACGGCCGCGACCGCCCCGCGGACCGGGTCATGGATCATGATCGGCAGGCAGTCGGCCGTGGTGACCACCAGGGCCAGATCGGGGAGATTCGTGACCAGCCCATCGTATTCGTATCCCTCGTCCAGGAGGAGGCCCGGGAATCCCCGGCGGGACGCCAGCGATTCGTCCACCCTCAGCACCCCGTCGCCGTGCACCTGCTTGACCCGGACCACCTGCGAGAGTTGGAGGTCGAACGTCCCAAAGAAGCGGCGGCGGTTCTCCTCGACCGCGCGTGGATCGTCCCCGACGCTCATCCCGAGATTGAGCGTCGCGTAGGGCGCCCGGCTCACCCCGCCCTGCCGGGTGCCAAAGGCATGCACGACGCGGTCCGAGTCTTGGAGGATCTCGGATTGAATAAGCAACGGTGAATCGATGACCCGGTGAACCGGCGAGTTCGTCATGCCAACGAGGCCTTCCATTTCACCACCCGCTCGGGCAACTCGCCCATGGCGCGACGATACTCGGTCTCCAGGCGCTCACGCTTGGTCCCCACCTCGAAGTGGTCCCACGCGAACCGCTCCGAGAGCGGCCGCTCCCGGCAAGCATAGAAGTCGGGGTTGCGAGGCCACTCCCTGAAAGCGCGCTTCCAGTCGCCCCGGTACTTGAGCGCGGGATGCAAGAGGTCGGCAACATTTCGGTCGCCTCGCGACAGCACCGCCTGGAGGTAGGCCCACTTGGGCACATCGTGGGTGAAGCGGATGCCGACCCGCCGCAGCTCTCGCCGCAGATGATCGATCGTCTCATCCAGGTCGCGCACCTCGGCCATGGCACACCACTGGAAGGCGGTCCAGGGCTTGGGGACGAAGCTGCTCACCCCCACGGTCAACCCCGCCAGGCTCTTGGGATCGCGCCGCTTCTGCAGGATGCGGTGCCGGGCGGTCTTGGCCAGACGGATGATGCCCTCGATGTCCTCGCCCGTCTCCGTCGGCTGGCCGATCATGAAGTACATCTTCACGCTGGGGACGCTGGATTCGGCGATCAGGTCCACCGCCTCGAATAGGCGCTGGTCGCTCAGGCTCTTGTGGATCACGCTGCGCAGGCGCTCGGTCCCAGCCTCCGGAGCAATGGTGAGCGTGCGCGTGCCACTCTCCAGCAGGCCCTTCACCAGACCGGGGCTCAAGCTGTCGGCCCGGACCGAGGACAGTGAGACGTCTACTCCCCTGGCCCGCAGGGCTGCCATCAAGTCGTCGATCCAGGGATAGTCGGAGACGCATGCACCCACCAGGCCGATCCGTCGGCCGTGCTGGAGGGCTGTCTCTGCGGCGCGCAGGATCGCATCGATGTGTCGATGCCTGACCGGGCGGTAGATCTCTCCCTCCATGCAGAAACGGCAGCCCCGACCGCAGCCCTTCCCCACCTCCAGGAGGGCCATCTCGCCGAACTCGGTATTGGCCGTCCGCACCATGGACACCGTATCGTAGGCGTTGGTGTCGAGGAGGCGGCGCTTCCGCACGGGGAGCGGCGCCCCGTCATAGGCCACGACATCCGCCACGGTTCCATCCTCGTGGTACTTCACGTCGTAGAACCGTGGGACGTAGATCCCCTCGATCTCGCAGAGCGCCCGAAAGAATGCATCTCGAACCGCCTCCGGCTCCCGCTCCGCCTCGCGGACGCGCTGCAGGAGCTCGAAGACCTGGTGGCTGGACTCCTCCCCTTCGCCCAGGAAGAACCAATCCACGAAGGCCGCCAACGGCTCGGGGTTGGACCACGCACACACGCCACCCATGCTGACGAGGGGATCGGCCGCTCCGCGATCCGCCGCCCGGATCGGGATGCCCGACAGTTCGAGGATCCGGAGCATGTTGAGGTAGTCGTTCTCGTAGGTCGTGGAGAAGGCCACGCAGTCGAACTCGGAGAGCCGCCGCTGTGACTCCAGGCTGAGGATGGGGACCCGCAACCGCTCGTGCTCCGGCAGATCTTCGGGGTCGGGGTAGAACGCCCGCTCGCACACGATGTCCGGGCGCTGGTTCAGGTGCCAGTAGATCGTCTGGAACCCGAGGTTGGACATCGCCACGTGGTAGGTGTTGGGAAACACCAGGGCGATGCGGATGCGGCCACCCCAGTCCTTGGTGACCGTTCCCGTCTCTTCGGCGAGGCGCCTGCGCGCTTTCTCTTTGAATTGCCAGTTCATGTGCTCATTGGAGGCAGGCCGCTCGGTTCCCCTGCCGAACGCGCATTGCATGCTACCAGCGCAACCGAGGGACATCAAGGAGTTTGTCCCTTTGTGCTCCGCTTGACGTGAGATGATGGAGTTGCTACGCTGTCACACCGAAATCACGTCGGTCTCCCGCCCGGCAATCGGGTGACCGAGGTCACGACCGGTCGCTCCTCGATTCAGCAGCGACAGGGGATGGGACGTGCAGGAAAGGGAGAAGACTCATGACCCAGAACAAGATCGTGGTTCACTATCAGGATGGCCGGATCCTCAGGGGCTTCACTGGAGACTTTCTTGCTACCAAGCCCGCCTTCCACCTTACGCCCGCTGACGCTCCCCAGTCATCAAAGCCGACGGAGGTGTTTGTCGCTGACCTCAAGGCCATATTCTTCGTCAAGGACCTCGCAGGAATTCCGAAGCCGCGTACCCGCCGCCAGGAGTTCGATCCTGGAAAGTCGTGTGTGGGACGGAAGATCCGGGTGGTCTTCAAGGACCAAGAGATCCTCGTGGGGACAACCCAGGGCTATGATCCCGGTCGGCCGGGGTTCTTCGTCATCCCGGCGGATGACAAGGGGAATAACGAGCGGGTCTTTGTCGTAATGGGGGCGACCCGGAAGGTCTCCTTCATCTAGGCCTCAGGAGTGTCCGGCGATGTCGGTCGGCTTCCGAATAGGATCGCGCAAGGGGCAGGGGTGCACAGGAGACCCGGAACAGGGAAGACAGAAGACGACGGAGCAAAATGGGTCGGGTTGAGTATCCTGGGTGAAATGGAAGTCACCCGCCGGGCCGAACGATGAATCAGATCTCACCTGACAGGTGGAGCCCAAACGGTATCGCGGTGAAAATCCGCATGTTGGCAAATGGCGAGGCGACAACCTGCCCACGGTGGATTGAATGGCAATAACAGTTGGCCAGGTGTCGGTGTCCTTCTCGGGTGCCTATCGGGCCTCCAGTTCAGTCGGCCTGTCGCCGAAAGCCACGGCCGCAGCCTCAGTCGGCTTGCCGTCGAAGACCAGGCCAGCCGTGTCAATCGGCCTGGCGTCGAAGAAATGTCGGGATGTCCAGGACCTCCTCGTTGATGTCCTCAATGACCAGCTGGGACCCCACGGCCTTCTTGCCCTTTCGCAGAAAGACGCCGCGATCCCCACCGGATGCGGCCGCGGCTGATGCGGCGGCCTTCGGCGCATAGGCCCGGAGGTCCGTGACCCGCGGCGTCTCCTCCACCGGTGCCGCATCCGTCCCGTCGAAGCCGGTGGCGATGACCGTCACGCGCACCGCCTCGCCCATCTCGTCCTCCAGGACGTCCCCGAAGATGATGTTGGCGTCCCGATCCACCATATCGTGAACGATCTTGGAGGCCTCGTTCAACTGGTAGATGGGCATCGTCGAGGCGTGGGTGAAGTTCAGGAGGACCCCGCGGGCTCCCTTGATGGAGACATTCTCCAGGAGCGGGCTGTTGATGGCCTTCTGCACCGCATCCACGGCGGCGTTATCCCCCGTGGCCTCGCCGATCCCCATCATGGCCATCCCCCGTTCCAACATCACGGTCCGGACGTCCGCGAAGTCCACATTGATGTAGCCGGGCTTCACGACGATGTCGGCGATGCCCTGAACCGCCTGGCGCAGGACGTTGTCCGCCATGGCGAAGGCCTCCTTCACGCCGGTATTCTTGGACGCGTGGTTGATCAGGCGCTGATTGGGGATGATGATCAGGCTGTCCACGGAGGCCTTGAGTTCCTCCAGGCCCCGCTCTGCCTGCTCGCCCCGGCGCTTCCCCTCGAAGACGAAGGGCTTCGTGACCACGCCGACGGTCAGGATCTCCATCTCCTTTGCCAAATTGGCGATGATGGGCGCCGCGCCTCCCCCGGTGCCGCCTCCTAGGCCGGCCGTGATGAAGACCATGTCGGCGCCATGCAGATGCTGGAGGATCTTGTCGGTGTCCTCGATCGCCGCCTTGCGCCCCTTCTCCGGGTCGGCGCCCACACCCAGGCCCTTGGTCAGTTTCTCTCCGATCTGGAGCTTGATCTCGACCGGCGCATGGCGCAGCGCCTGGACGTCGGTGTTCACGACGATGAACTCCACGCCGGTCATGCTGGATGTCGCCATGCGACTGACCGCATTGGATCCGCCGCCGCCGACGCCGATCACCTTGATGTTCGCCATCGCGTCCGAATCCATCTCCAGCTTGATCGTCATGCGCTGTCCTCCCTTCTCAAGACCGAGCCCGCCATCCATGCGAGGCCCGGATCGCATCCGGCCCCCGGCCCCTGATTCCAGTCCTCAGAAGATCTCGCCGAACCACTCCGTCATCCGTGCAACCACCTTGTCGAAGATGTTCCGGTCCGTGACCTGCCGGAACTTGCGCCGGTCCCGGTGCGCGGCGCCGTAGATGCCCAGCCCCACCCCGGTGGCGTACATGGGGCTGCTGATCACGTCCGTGAGGCCCCCCACCCCTCGCGGGATGCCGCGGCGCACCGGCATATCAAAGATCTGCTCCGCCAGCTCCGGCACACCCGTCATGATGGAGGAGCCGCCCGTCACCACCACACCGCCGTTCACCCGCCCGGTGTACCCCGCTCGTCGCACCTCGCGGTCCACCAGCATGAACAGCTCCTCCAGGCGCGGCTGGATGATCTCGCACAGGGTCTGACGCGTCAGAACGCGGGGGCGGCGACCGCCCACGCTGGGCACCTCGATCTTCTCCTCCGGCCGGGTCATGCTGGCGAGGGCGCAACCGTACTTCCGCTTGAGGGACTCGGCCTCGGGATGCGGCGTCCGGAGGCCGATCGCGATGTCGTTGGTGAGCATGTCCCCGCCCACCGCCAGGACGGAGGTGTGGTAGATGCTCCCCTCCGCGAACACCGCCACGTCAGTCGTGCCGCCTCCCACGTCCACCAGGATACAGCCCAGCTCCTTCTCCTCGGGGGTGAGCGTGGCCTCGGAGCTGGCCAACTGCTGCAGCACGATGTCCTGCACCTCCAGCCCGGCCTTATTGGCGCACTTGATGATGTTTTGGGCCGAGGCCACGGCGCCGGTCACGATGTGCACCTCCGCCTCCAGGCGGATCCCGCACATTCCCAGCGGCTCCTTGATGCCGCCCTGGTCGTCGATCATGAACTCCTGCGGCAGGACGTGGATCACTTCCCGATCCACCGGCAGCGCCACCGCCTTGGCCGCGTCGATGACCCGGTCGATGTCCTGCTGGGCGACCTCCCGGTTCTTCCCCGAGATGGCGATCACGCCGCGACTGTTGATCCCCTTGATGTGGCCGCCGGCAATCCCGACGAAGGCCGACCGGATCTCCACGCCGGCCATCAACTCGGCATCCTCCACGGCGCGCCGGATCGAATCCACGGTGGCCTCGATGTTCACCACGACGCCCTTCCGGAGACCCCGGGACGGGCTGTGGCCGACACCGATGATGTCCACGACGCCGCCGCCGTTCATCTCGGCCAGGATGGCGCAGACCTTCGTCGTCCCGATGTCGAGGCCAACAACCAGGTTGCCGTTCTTCGTCATGCGTGCCACCTCCTTCGTCAATCCATCTGGAGGACCGGCCCCCAATCGAACGCGACCGGGTTCCCGCCTGCCATCACTGGCCGAGTCCGCGGGGATTACAGACGACCCACGGTCCCATGCTCCAGCTTGAAGACCACCCGATCGCGGAAGCGGAGATCCACATCGGCGAACCTGTCAAGGCTTTGACGGCTGACCGCCAGGGCCAATCCCAGCCGCCGCAGTTGCCCTTCCAGGTCCTGGGCATGGAGCCGGATGGCCGGCATCCGCTGCCCCAGGTCCACCACGTAGCTCCCGTCGCCCGCCATGGCGATCTCGTGGGCCCGCTCGCCCTGCAGGGCGTTGGCCAGCTGGAACTGGCGCCAGACCGCCAGCCCCTGGATCATCTCCGAGGTCAGAATCCGTTCGCCAATGGCGACGTGGCGTGGGGTCGCCGCGCGGAGCGTCGGCAGCGTGGGCAGCTCGTCCTCACTCATTTCCGCCAGGATCACGCCGTCGGCGCTGAGCAGGTAATATCGGTCCGCGATGAAGACCGCCTCCGGCATCCGCTCCACGACCTGGATCGTGAGCGAGAGGGGCAACCGACGCTGCACCGAGGCCTCCTTGATCCAGGGATTCTCGAGGACGCGTCGGGCCAGCGCCTTGAGGTCCACCTCCAGGATGCTGGTTTCCGGAGTGAGCCCCAGGCTATTGATGATGTCCTGGGCGGCCACCTGGAGATTGCCCTCCACCTGGATCTCGGCCACTCGAAAATACGGCAGGCGCAGGAGGACCCGATACCCTTCCCAGAGACCCACGCCGGTCCCCCCGAGGACCAGCAGCACGCACAGAACCTTGAGCAGGCGCGTGAGACGCGGAAACCGCTCGCGCCGCCGCCTCACCATGCCTGCCCGCCACCTGGGCGTGTGGTAATCTCGGATCACAACAGCACCTTCCTCGAGAGCGTTCGGGAGTTCGGGGGTTCGGGCGTTTCAGGAACCACCGAACACCCGACCTGTCGAACCGTCGAACGCCTTTCAGTCTTCTCCTACCACCCGGATCTCGAGTTCCAGATCGATCCCCGCCGTAGTCCGGACGCGCTCGCGCGCCAGCTCGACCAGCGCCAGGACATCGGCCGCCCGGGCCTCGCCCAGGTTCACGAAGAAGTTTCCGTGCTTCTCCGAGATCATGGCGCCGCCGATCCGGGTGCCCTTCACACCCGCCGCATCCACCAGCCGTCCCGCAAAATCCCCGGGCGGGTTCTTGAAGATGGAGCCCGCCGATCGGAACTCGACCGGCTGGCTGGCATTCCGCTGAACCAGCCACCGGGAGATCCGCTGCCGGATGGCCGTCGGGTCTCCCGGCGTCAGGGCGAAGGTTGCCCGGACGACCACCGCACCCATGGGGAAGCCGGAGAATCGGTACGCAAAGGGAATCGCCTGGCGCCCGAGGATGAGGTCATCTCCCTCCTGCGTGACCAGCTGCACGCGGGCCAGGCGGTCGGCGGTCGCCCCGCCCCAGGCC
>JBIOJT010000164.1:0-10004 GCA_044451055.1 Methylomirabilales bacterium (SeqCode) | reverse complement strand
GGAGAGGCCCGCAGAGAAAAGCACCAGCAGGAGGAACATCCCCAGGAGGATTCCTGTGGACCCGTTCCAGGATGGGCTCGGCTGGCGGCCCGGACGGGTTGCCGAGCGCGCCCCTTGGGTCTCCGTTTTTCCCTGCGCCAGGATCACGCTGGCCAGCGCCTCGGTTCCTCGCAGGATCCCCTCGGCGTACTGCCCCGCGCGAAAGTACGGAATGATCTGCCGGTCGCGGATCTCCCCGATCTTGCCGTCGGGAAGGATTCCCTCCAGGCCATAGCCCGTGGTGATCCACAACCGCCGGTCTTGGACCGCCACAAGAAACAACAGGCCATTGTCCTGGCCGCGCTTGCCGATCTTCCAGCGATCGAAAACCGCGACGGAGTACTCCTGGATTGGCTCCGCCGCGGTGGTGGGAACCGTCAGGATGGCGATCTCGGCCGTCGTGCGCTCCCGGACATCCAGGATCACTTGAAGCAAGCGCTCCTTGGTGCCGCTGTCCAGGATCCTGGCGAGGTCCGTCACCGGGCCCGTCGGCGAGGGAAGTTCGGAGGCGGCTGCGGACGCAAGACCCGGGAGAACCAGGAGGGTCAGACAAACCCAGAGCGCGAGCTTACGCATCCAGCTCATCCACGGCTTTCACGAGCCCCTGCACCTCTTCCAGGACCTCGCGGTACAGCTCCTCGAAGCCCGAGCCCGCGAGGCGGATATGTCCCCGTTTCAACTGGCACGCCTTCCGCAAGGCAGTCGTCGAAGCGGCGAAGCGCGTTTGAGTCTTTTCCAAAACGGCGTCTGCTCCACCCCCCGGATCGCCGCCTCCCAGTCGCAGGAGCGTGCGGGCCAGCACCACGATGCTGCTCGCCGCAGCCACGAGGACGCGCTCCAGGTCTCCCGGGGCGTTGGCGGACTCGACGTAAGACTGGCGGAGCTTCATCAGCTTGCCGCGCAATTCCTGCTCGCACTGCAGGCGCAGATTGTGCCGCTCGATGTGGAGGCCCGCAAAGAGGTCCGGGCCCCAGAGCGTTCGATGCCGTTCCTGCATGTCCAGGAACTCGATGGGAAAGACATCCAGGGAGTCGTGCAGGCTTTCCGGATCAAAGAACAGGGGCGTGGCGAATCCGTGGCGATACCATCTCCGGAGGTGGGAGGCGGCCTTACGGAGGAGCTCGGGCGCCAGTCGCCGCAGCACCACCGCAACATTGATGTCCGACCGGCCGGGCACGTGCTCGCCCGCCGCCGCACTCCCGTAGAGAAACACAGCCACTAGGTCCCCGGGGTAGAGCCCCTGGACGTCCTGAAGGAACTCCTGGAGGAGTTGTTCCACTTCGCCCCCTCCGATCAGTGAAGCGACTGCCCGTCCTCAATCATCAAACCCTGCCGCCGGTTTCGTCGTGATCTCCGCACGAAGTACTAGCGTACCTCAGCCAGGACACGACCGAGAGTCATCTGGGTCGCATGGCTGATGTCCATGAAATGAAATCCATGACGGATGGGCTCGCCGGGCGTCTGGGCCTCCAGCGGTTCCACGCGCACGATCATCCCTTCAGCGGTCAGATGTCCATGAGGGGTGTGCAGGGTGACCTCCAGCGATATTCCGGGTGAATACACTAGCGGAAGGCGGAGCAAGAGTCCCCGGCGGCTGACATTTTCCGTTTGTCCTTGGTGGAGCGACCGTGGCTGGCCTTTGAGCTGATAGGTTACAGACAGCTCCAGGGGAATCCGAACGACAGCCTGCCACACCATTCTCTTGCGGAGGACCAAGACTCGGATGGCCTGCTGCTGAGCAGAGACCATTGGGGTGAAGGTCACCCCATGGAGAATCCCTCCCGTATGGAGTGGTCCTTCTGCCCAGATCACTTGTCCTTCGGTCGCGATGCTTCCCTGGTCCGTGCGAAACAGAAGGCGAATGGGGGCAGAAACCTCGAGCCGTTCCAGCAGTTCCAGGCAAGCCCCCCCTTCGCCCAAATCACGCGTCCACCCCGCTCCCGCCATCACCGAATCGGAGCCCTCGAGGCCGTAGAGGAGAGGAACCACGATTGGATAGCGGGAATACTTCCGTCGGCCCAACCAGTCGGTCACGGACCGGCCTCCGATCTCGCTTCGTGGTGCGGGAGGCGGGACTTGAACCCGCACGGGCCGAGGCCCAGAGGATTTTAAGTCCCCTGCGTCTGCCGATTTCGCCACTCCCGCACGTCATTGCTGCGGGATTCGTAACATCCGCATTGGCGCAAGTCAAGGATTAGTGAGCGGTCAGCCCTCATCCGGCAGGCGTCAGACGATGGCGGCATAACGGCGAAACAGCACAGCATGGCAGGTGAAGGGCACAGGTCGCAGGTTGAGGAGGAGTGAAGACTGCAAGCCAGCACTTCTACCGGGTTTGGATTCCGGCTGCCAGAGAGGGCTTCGGGCGAGGTGAAGGTTGAAAGCCGATGGCTGTTCTTGAGTGGAGGCGCGGAAAATGTGAGGGGCAGGACGGTTACGGCTTGACAGCCGGATCGGCTAGCGGTTAGCGGAGTATTGGCAATGCCAAGGGCTTCAGGGACTGGCGTGAGCGCCGAGGCCGGTGGGCGAGCGGAGTGGGCCGAGGACCCTGTGGGCATCGGGCTACATCCCGAGATAGGCTTTCTTCAGGTGCGGATTGGCCAGCAGGTCCGCTCCTTTTCCCTCGAGCGCTATCCTCCCGTTTTCCAGCACGTAGCCCCGATGAGCTAGCCGCAGCGAGTGCTGGACATTCTGCTCCACCAGCAGCACCGTAGTGCCCCGAGCGTTTACATCCCTCACCGTCTCCAGGATCTGTTTGACCATGAGGGGGGCCAGCCCCACGGAGGGCTCGTCCAGCATCAGCAGCCGGGGGAGGGCCATCAGCCCCCGGCCGATGGCTAACATCTGC
Organism: Methylomirabilales bacterium (SeqCode); assembly: GCA_044451055.1. Taxonomy (GTDB): domain Bacteria; phylum Methylomirabilota; class Methylomirabilia; order Methylomirabilales; family 2-02-FULL-66-22; genus 2-02-FULL-66-22. The sequence goes on along the minus strand of JBIOJT010000164.1, from coordinate 7,120 downwards.
TGCTCTCCACCGGAGAGGGAGCCCGCCAGTTGGCCCTGCCGATCCTTCAGGATCGGCAGCAGGCCGAAGACCATCTCCAAGCTCTTGACTCTCTGCTGACGCGCCTCCCGTGAATAGGCCCCCAGCTCCAGGTTCTCCAGCACCGTCATATACGGGAAGAGCCGTCGGCCCTCGGGCACCTGCACGAGGCCCAGGGCCACAATCTCATAGGGCGGGAGGTGGTCGATGCGCTGCCCCCGGAACTGGATCGAGCCTCTGCTTGGGCGCATCATCCCGGATATGGTGCTGATGGTGGTGGTCTTGCCGGCGGCGTTGGCACCAACCAGGGCAACGATCTCCCCCTCCTCTACGGCTAACGACATCCCGTGGAGCACCTCCACGTCGCCATACGCCACATCGATGTCGCTGACTTCAAGCAAGGAGGTACTCCTCTCCCAAGTAGGCGTCGATCACCCGCTTGTCCCCAGCAACTTCTTTGGGGGCGCCCTCGGCGATCTTCTCCCCGTGGTGCAGCACCAGGATCCGCTCGGAGATGGTCATGATGGCCGCCATGATGTGCTCGATCACCAGGAGGGTCACCCCCTGGTCCCGGATCCGCTTGAGGATCTCCAGCATCTGAACCAGCTCCGTAGGGTTCAATCCGGCCATCACCTCGTCGAGGAGCAGTAATCGGGGGCGGGTGGCCAGCGCCCGCGCCACCTCCAGCCGCTTCCGGTCGGAAATGGTCAGGCTCTTTGCCGCTGTGTCCCGGCGGCCCGAAAGCCCTACCAGATCCATCACCTCCAGCGCCCGCTCTCGAGCGAGGCCCGGATCGGCCGTCCGCAGGAAGCTCCCCACCATCACGTTCTGCAGCGCCGTCAAGTTTCCGAAGGGCTTCACCACCTGGAAGGTGCGAACCAGCCCGCTCCGACAAAGCTTGGGGGCCTTCAGGTGGCTGACGGTCTTACCCGCGAAGATCACCCGGCCCTGGTCGGATCGGAAAAAGCCGGAGATCACGTTGAAGAGAGTGGTCTTGCCCGCCCCGTTGGGACCGATCAGCCCCAGGATCTCTCCCTCTTCCATGCCGAAGCTGACCGCCTTGAGGGCGGCCAGCCCGCCGAAGGCCTTGGTGAGGTTCTCGGCCTGCAGGATCATGGGTCCCCTTTCAGTGATGGAGCGGGCCGGGCCTCCCGCTGCCCGAACGCGCGCTTCCCCCATCCCGCAAGGGACGGCACGATGCCCTGCGGCAGGAGGATCACCACGACGATCAGGACGGTTCCGTAGACCACCAGGTGCAGCCCCTGCAGTTCTCCTCCCAGCTTGGCCTGCAAGACCTCTTGCAGGGGGGTCACCAGGAACGCGCCAGCCACCGGACCCCAGACGGTCCCGACCCCGCCGATGATGGCCATCATGGCCAGCAGGATCGAAAAGTCCAGGGAGAAGGTGGCGAATGGCTCAATGTAAAAGATATACTGGGCGTAAAAGGTGCCGGCCAGGGCGGTAAAAAAGGCACTGACGAGCACCGCCACCAGCTTGTAGCGGGCCGTGTCGATCCCCAGCGCCTGGGCCGCGTCCTCGTCCTCCCGGAGGGCGGCCAGGTAGTAGCCCAGGCGCGAGTGCTCGATCCAGAGGCTCACCAGGACCGTTATCACCATGAAGGCCAGCGCCACGTAGACATAGGCGGAGAGCTGGCGGAAGATGAAGTTCCGGAGCGCGGGCCGGAAGGGCACGCTGATGCCGATGGAGCCCTTGGTGAAATCGTGGGCGTACAGGGTCAGGATGCGGAGCACCTCGGCGAAGGCGATGGTGACCAGGGTGAAAAAGGGGCCGCGCAGCCGGAAGCTGGGGTAGCCGATGGCTCCCGAGACAAGGGTGGCCAGGATGCCCCCGATCAACATCCCAATCCAGGGCGAAATCCCCAGGTCGATAAACAGAAGGGTTGAGGTGTAGGCTCCGATGCCGAAGAAGGCCGCATGTCCCAGCGAGAGCTGCCCCGCGAAGCCCCCAACGATGTTCCAGGCAGAGCTGGCCGACGCATAGAACATCATCATGATCAGCACATGCAGGTAGAACTTGTCCTTCACCAGGAAGGCCAGCGCTGCGGATACGACGGCAAGGCCGGCCAGCACGTAGAGAGAGCTGCCGGGAATGGAGCGGTGTCGCAGCCAGGCGGAGAACAACATGCCCCTGCTCCGAGTCGCGGTGCTCATTTGAGGCCCACCTCCTCGGCTCCGACGACTCCAAAGAGCCCCGTGGGGCGAATGAGGAGCACGATGATGAACACCACGAAGTACACGGCCTCCTTCAGCTCAGGGACGTAGAAGCCGCTGAACGCTTCCACGAGGCCGATGATGAACCCCCCCAGAAGTGCCCCGGTGAGGTTCCCCAGACCGCCCAGCACCACCACCACGAAAGCCGCCAGCACGAAGTAGGTGCCGACCGTCGGAAAAACGGGGTAGAGCGGCATGAGCAGCGCCCCGGCGACGCCCACCAGCGCCGATCCGATGGCGAAGGTGACGAGATAGACGCGGTCGATGTTGATCCCCATCAACAGCGCTGCCGTCCTGTCCTGGGCCGTGCAGCGGATGGCTTTGCCCAGATAGCTCCGTTGCAGAAAAAGGAAGAGGATGCCCGTGATGCCCAGTGCCACCAGGAAGGCCAGCAGCCTTGACACACCCAGCACCAAGGGACCGATGGAAAGCACCGCCTTGGACAGCGGCGTGTCCACCGATCGGTAGTTGGCCGTCATCGTCACCAGGGCCAAGTTCTGCAGGAGGATGGAGAGCCCGACGGTGGCGGCGATCTGCATGGAGGCGGAGGCCTTCAGGATCGGCCGGATCACCAGGAACTCGACGACGAGACCTACCAGGAACAGGAAGGCCACCACCAGCAGGATGGACCCGTAGGGGTCGAGTCCGTACAGATGGAACAGCCAGAAGCTGGCATACATGGCGATCATGAGAAACTCGCCGTGGGCGAAATTGATCACCCGAAGGACTCCAAAGATGAGGGTCAGTCCGATGCTGATCAGTGCGTACACGCCACCCAAGAGGATGCCGGACACCGCAACCTGAGCCAGGATGACTCCCATGTCGATACCTTTTCTTGACAGAAGCTGTGCGTCAACGGTGGGGCGGCGTGGCGAGCGGGTTAAGAGCGACCCCCCTGCTATGGCTACCAAGCCCTGACCACCGGCCTCGATAGAATTTCTGGCGCAGGGCGGAGCCCCGGCACGCTGGCGGCTCAACCCAAAGGTTGCAGACAAAAACGCATCGTTTTGCCCCGCCCCTCTCAGCGAGCGTGAACTTGCAACGACACTCGGGCTAGCCGGGGAAGGACAAAACGATGCAGACCGAGATGACGGCTGCGAATAGACGGACGGGGATGGAGATCACCTCCACCGAGGAGCCGGTGAACGCAGGAGGGCCGCCCCGCCGCCAACCTCGGTCAGCGGGAGCGGCCCTCCCATCACCCGTTCCTTGCAGTGCTCGGTGAGGTGCCCTCCGTCCTCCGCGTCTGCCTCATCCCTTGTGCTTCTCCCAGGAGGGCCAGGGTATGATGGCCTCGGCCACGGCGGCCGCCTTGGGCCAGATGGTCAACTGCTGGCCCTTCTGCCACTGGAATATCAGCGGGAACGCTCGGATGTCCTGCCCGGCGTTCTTGTCGCCGGGAGGGGCGAACTTGACCCCGTACCCCATCGGTGTCTTCCCATCCGGAATGTCCGTAGCCAGGGCCGCCTTGCGGATCGCCTCCGGGTCGGTGGAGCCAGCCCTGGAGATCACATCAAACAGCACCTGGGCACCCATGAAGTTCATGAGGGAGTGGCCGGAGCGAGGCGGCTCCTTGAAAAGATCCTGGTAGGCCTGGGCCGCCTCCTTGGCGCCCGGAGCGAAGTTGGGATTGATCAAGTACTGAGTATTGTCGACGTTGAACACGCCGGTCGCGTCATCGCCCAACGCCTTGGCGAAGTCCGTGAGGGCGTAGCCGGCACCGGTCCCGATCACCGCCTTGGGCCAAAATCCCAGCTCCCTGGCCTGCTTCCAAAAGATCAGCAGGTCCTGGATGTACGAGGTGGCGATCAGCACGTCGGGCTGGGCCGCCTTCAACTTCAGGACGAGGGGAGAGAGATCGGTGGCCCTGGCGCTGTACGGGTCCCTCCCCAGGACGTTCAAGCCGATCTCCTTGGCCCGCATCTCGGCTCCGGTGCCCACGGTGGTGCCGTAGAGGGCATCCTCGTGGACGATCGATACTTTTAGCTTGTCCGGGGCTATGCCCAGCTTGGGCGCGATCACCTCCTTGCTGTAGTCGGCAGCCTTGCCGCCGTACATGGAGCCCATGGGGGTGATGCGGAACAGGTACTTGAAGCCGCGCTGGACGATGGGATCCGAAATCCCGCCCATTTCCCAATAGATCGTCTGATTCCGCTCCGCGACCTCCGTGGCCGCCAGGGCCAGGGGGCTCGCGTAGGTGCCAATGAGGATCGGCAGCTTCTCACTGGAAATCAGACGGTTGGCCTGGGAGACAGCCGCGTTGGCATCGGGCGCGTCGCCCCTCACGAACTCGATCTGCTCGCCCAGGAGCCCCCCCTTCTTGTTCTGGAGAACGCGGGCGACCTCGGCGCCGCGCCAGCTCTCCTCGCCCAGCAGCGCCATGCCGCCCGTGAGGGGATAGATTGCGCCAATCTTGAGAGAGCCACCGCTCGAAGCAGCGAATGCGCGAGCCACCGGTGCAGAGATGGCCGCGCCCACGGCAGTGAGGCCGAGGCCTTTGAGCAGTTGGCGCCGGGTCAAAGGCCGCCTCAAGGATCCCGACGACCGGGGTGCTTTCGTGGCATCCATGTTCCCCTCCTTCTTGTTTTGTTGTGAACTGGGCCGAGACCTGTCCCCCAAGCTGGAGGCTCTCTGCGCCGTCGACTAGACAAGGAGGACCGGTGTGAGAGGTCATCAGCGTCAGGATGGAGCCTACGATCCTCTGGCCTCAGTGGCGTCCGATGACGGATCGATCCTGAGTCCTGACAGCGCAGACGCGTCACATAGCCTTCCCCTAAGGATCAAAGTACGGATAGCACAAACATCCAAGCGGGTCAATATTCGTGGACTACATATTCGTGGACTACATTTGTGTGGACCGCAAGGCATCCTTCCGGACCACAGATGGCGCACCCTGAGAGGACTTCCGGGGAAAAGGAATCCCAGACGGAGTCTTTCCGGACGCCAGCAGGCCATGATGGGGATCTTGGCCCTGCCGTGGTGACAAAGCTCAGATGGTGACCGTGAGCATGATCTTGCCGATATGCGTGCTACGCTCCATCAGCCGGTGCGCCGCTGCCACCTCGGCAAGCGGAAAGATCTGATGGATCACCGGGCCGCAGCGCCCGGCTTCCAGTACCGGCCACACCGTCTTCAAGAGCGCTTGGGCGATCCCGCCTTTTTCCGCGGTAGTGCGTGGGCGCATGGTGGAGCCAGTGAGGATCAGCCGGCGCCTCATCACGACTGTGAGGTCGAAACCCTCCACCTTCGCGCCGTGCATCGTGCCGACCTGGATCAACCGCCCGTCCATGGTCAGGCAGGCCAAGTTCCCCATCGTGTAGCGACCGCCGACGATGTCCAGCACGACGTTCACGCCCTGGCCGCGCGTGAGGTCGCGGATCCGCTCGGCGAAATCGGCCTCGCGGTAGTTGATGGCCGCCTCCGCCCCGAGCCTCTCACAGGCGTCGCACTTGTCCTGGCTGCCCGCCGTAGCATAGACGCGGGCACCGAATTCGCGCGCCAGTTGGATGGCGGTGACCCCGATCCCGCTGGTGCCGCCGTGCACCAGCACCGATTCGCCCCGGGCGAGGCGCCCCATCTCGAACAGGTTCGCCCAGACAGTGAAGTACGTCTCCGGCAGCGCCGCCGCCTGGATGGCATTGTAGCCGGATGGCCAGGGCAGGCATTGCGGCGCCGGGACCGGGCAATACTCGGCGTACCCGCCCCCATTCGCGAGGGCGCTGACCCGGTCGCCCGGCTTGAGCGCCGTCACCGCCTCGCCCACGGCCACCACGTCCCCCGCCACCTCCAGCCCGAGGATCGGACTGGCGGTGGGCGGCGGCGGGTAGACCCCCTGGCGCTGCAACACGTCGGGACGGTTCACGCCGGCAGCCTGCACGCGGATCAGGACCTCGTCCGGCTTCGGCTGAGGCACCGGGGCCGTGGCCAGGCGCAGGACGTCCGGCTCGCCCGCCCCGACGGCTTCGATGTAACGCATGCGGTCTGGGAGCTTCATCGCGTGCCCTCCACTCCTCGCGGCCGGCGTCTCGTGTGTCTGCCGGCGGTCTGCACTAGGACGGCCGGTCCCCGTACGTTACCGCGCCCCTCAGCATGACGCGTGGAGGGTCCCCCGAGAGCGGACTGCCGACCGCGCGTCCCGGCGTTGGTAATCTCTCACACGCACGATTTCCGCAAGCGCAGGCGAGGGAAAGCTAGCGGAGGAAGCAGGGCCTGTCAACGGGAGGGAGGTTGGAATAGGTTGCCGATCGTCCTGCAGTTCCTCCAGGCGGCGCAGATCAGAGCCCCCACCGCATCGCACTGTTTGGCCACTCACTTGTGGTGGGAAGGCTCCGTCCCATGGGGTGTGGTTCCCGACAACTCGTAGTCACCAATCCAGCTGATCTTTTCGACGTTCTGCATCAAGCTGCCCGCCTCGGATAACCACTGCGCCTAATCCAAAGGGGCCTCTATCATGAGCGACGTGCGTCACAGCCGCCCACCGCGGAGGCTGATGAACTCACCCGTCAAATAGCTCGGTGCTTCGGCGATCAGGAAGCGCACCACTTGGGCCACCTCCTCCGGCCGGCCGAACCGTCCGATCGGAAATTGAGCCCGGAGGCGCTCCCGGGCCTCCGGGCTGCCAGCCAGGCTGTCCAGCATCTCGGTCTCAATCACCGAGGGCAGGACGGCAGTCACGGCAATCCCCTCGCGGGCTAGCTCGCGCGCGGCTTTGGCGGTCAACGCGAGGAGACCGGCCTTGCTGGCGGCATAGTGGGCGCCGATCATGCCCCCCGTCTTCGCCGCTCCCGAGGAGATGTTCACAATCCGGCCCCCGCCCGCCGCCCGCAGGCGGGGCACGGCGGCGCGGATGCAGTAGAAAGCCCCGTCCAGGT
>JBIOJT010000163.1:0-10023 GCA_044451055.1 Methylomirabilales bacterium (SeqCode) | reverse complement strand
GATGCGAGATCCTCATCGTCCCGCGCGGAGACCATTCTCCTCGGTTCACCCGGACCTACTATGCCGCTGCGCGTCCAGGCGAGAGCGGAAGAGCACTACCGCCCGAAGCGGCGCCGGCGTTGCTGGTAGTTGCGGATGGCGCGGAGGAGGTCGATCTTGCGAAAGGCGGGCCAGTAGGCGTCGCAGAAGTAGTACTCGCTGTAGGCGCTCTGCCAGAGGAGGAAGCCGCTCAGCCGGAGCTCGCCACTGGTGCGGATGATGAGGTCGGGATCCGGCAGGTCATAGGTGTACAGGTATTTTCCGATGGCGTCGGAGGTCAGCCGGTCGGCGATCTCCCCGAGGCCCATCCCCCGGCCGCCCCAATCGCGCAGGAGGCTTCTGACGGCATCCACCACTTCCTGGCGTCCTCCGTACCCCACCGCCACGTTCAGGACGAAGTTCTCGTAGTTGGCCGTGGCCTCTTCGGCGGCCCGGATGGCATCCTGGAGCGAGGGTGGCAGCAGATCCAGTTGCCCGATGGCCCGGATCCGGACCTGCCGGCCGTGGATCTTCGGGTCCACGGCGGTCTCGCGCATCTTCCGTTCGATCAGGGAGAGGAGCCCCTCGAGCTCCTCCGGCGGGCGCATCAGGTTTTCCGTGGACAGGATCCAGATGGTCACCATCGGGATCCCCAGATCCTCGAACCACTCCAGCGCCTCTTCCAGCTTGGCTGCACCCCGTTCGTGGCCCTGGATGATATCCGCGAGGCCCAGCTGCCGCGCGAACCGGCGATTCCCGTCCAGGATCAGGCCGATGTGGCGAGGAAGCGACTGCTGGCATATTCCAGCCAGCAGCCGCCGTTCGTAAAGGCGATAGAGGAGAGAACTCAGCATCGCTGGAGCTACTCCCGTGCAGCGCCCCCCACGGGGCCGGTGGATCCTGCGGTTGCGGCATGGATTGTACCTGCCCGCGTCCGCAGGGACAAGATAGGGACACCCGGGGCTTCGCCTTGTCCTCACCGCCATGGGGTGAGCCACCAGAAAAAGGTCCGGGGGACTTCCGCTGGTGCCACCACCGAGGTGCGGGCGATCTCGTGATCGCCTACGCGCGCGACCAGCGTGCCGACCGGTTGGCCCTTTGTCAAGGGGGCTCGTAACCCGGCCTGGATATCCACGCTCGTCCGGATGGCATCCTTTTGCTCGCGGAGCACGAACACCCGGACGTCACTTCCCGTGACGGGACGGAAGGCGCCGGTCGCCCGCGGGAGATGAACCTGCGTCTGGAGCGGCACACCCGCCTTCGCCACGACCATCTCGACATAGCGGCTGAAACCTTCCTCGAGGAGTCTTGCCGCCTCCTCAAACCGCCCCCGGTTCGACGGCGCCCCCATCACGACCGTGATGAGGCGCAGAGTCCCGCGAGTCGCCGTGGCGGCCACATTGTACCCGGCCTCGTGGAAATGACCGGTCTTCAGCCCATCCGCCCCGGGAAAGCGCCCGATCAAATGGTTGCTGTTCTGGAGGATGAATGTCCCCTGGCGGAAGGGGGCCTCGGGGGTGGACGTCCACCGGAGGATCTCCGGGAACTTCACCAGCTCCTGGGAGAGTCGGGCCAAGTCCCGCGGCGTGGTCACATCCCCCTCCTGGCCGGGCCCGGGCGGCAGGCCGTGAACCGACGCGAAGTGCGTCGAGGTCAGCTTCAGTTCCGCGGCCCGCTCATTCATCCGGCGCACCGCCCCCTGGACAGTGCCAGCCAATCCCTCGGCCAATGCGACGGCCGCATCGTTGGCCGAGCCGATGAGGAGTGCCGCCATCATGTCTTCGACGGGAAAAACCTCCCCTTGCTTCAGGTAGACCTGGGAGCCGCCCATCTCGCTCGCCAGCGCCGAGGTGCGGACGGGGTCCGTAAGCTTCAGCTGGCCGTCCCTGATCGCCTCCATGACCAGGAGGGCCAGCATCATCTTGGTCATGGAGGCCGGCGCGCCGGGACGATCCGGTTCCTGGCTGGCCAGGACGTCGCCCGTGGTCGCATCCATGGTGATCCAGGCCGGTGCGGCGGGGCCCACCGCCTGGGGCGAACCCCGCCTGGACTTCGCCGCGAAGGCGGGGCCACTCACGATATTCAGCAAGAGGACGGCGACACTGACGATACACAGGAACGCGCCCCATCCGCGCCCGCGCCACGATTCTCTCCCGCACACTGCCACTTCGCACCGGACCGCTCCCGAGCCGCTCATGCAGATCCTCCCGTGCCAGCAGGGGTTGACGAGCGAGAAACCCAGCACCGCAATTCGATGTGTCGCGGAACCAGATGCAGAATGCCACGCACAGTGGCCAAGGTCAACCCTGCTTTGCGCATTGTCCATCACGCCCTGTCGAAGCCGACAGCGTTCGGCAGCTCGAGAGTTCGGGGGTTCGGTCGTTCTCCCGTGTTCGGAACCATCGAACACTCGAACCCTCGAACACCCGAACGTTTTTCCGTGACGATTCAGGCTTGTCCTGGCGACTGGAAATCAGTAAACTCACCCCGAACTCGTGCGGGGTTTTCAACCTATGCTCTCGCTGGGAATCGATTCCGACGCCACGGCCTGGAGGATCGCGGCCTGGGATGAGGACCGGGCGGCCGACCTCCAGACCTTCGCCCAGGTGGACGAGCTGTGGGATTTCGTCGAGGACCTCATCAGCCTGCATCCCGCCATGCCCATCGTTCTGCCCTCCGGGTTCGGCATCCCCGTGACCCGCGCTGGAGAGATCCTGGACCAGGACATCGTCGAGATGACGCTGCAGCCCAGCCGTCCGATCGCCGACAAACTCGGGAAGTTCCTGGCGGAGGCGCGGCGTCGCCCCCTGCGGGCGTTCTGCATCCCCGGGGTGAAGCTGCTCCCCACGGTTCCTCCACACCGGAAGGTCAACCGGCTCGATCTCGGGACATCGGACGCCCTGTGCGCCGCTGCCTGGGCCATCCACTGCCTCGAGGCTACCGGTCGTGCCCATGCGGCGTGCGACTTCCTCCTGCTGCACACCCGGATCGATTCGAGGAGCCTCCTGGTCGTGCAGGGAGGCCGCATCGTGGATGGCATGGGTACAACCACGGACCAGACGGGCGTGGCACGGGAGGGAGTTCTGGCCCCTCTCGCGTCACACCCCGGAGGAACCCCGAGCCCCCGCCGAATGCATGATGCCCGGTCAGAGCCTCCTGACTGCGGACAGGCGGCGCTGTGGGAGACCGTCGAGAAGGAATCGCTCGGCCTCCTGGGGTTCCACAAGCTATCCGAGGTGATCCCGACCGGCGTTCGCCGTGTCGAGTTCAGTCAGGCGCTGGAGGGGCGACTGCCTCTCGTGCAGCTTCCCGCCCCGCCGGACGGGTACGAGGCGGCATTGGGCGCCGCGGTCATTGCGGCCGGCCTGACCGGCGGGCCGTCGGCCCGTTTGGTGGAGCACCTCGGCCTCTGGGAAGCCCGCGAGCGAGTCCTGGATTGGATCACGGAATGATGGGGGTGTTGCGGGATCGAGGCAACCCCCGAAATCCGAACTGGGACAACAAAAGGGGTTGGCCTGCGGCTGCCAACCCCTCGAGCGATCGTGGTGGGCGCTACTGGGATCGAACCAGTGACCTCCGCCGTGTGAAGGCAGCGGCAAGACCATCCCGCCGTGTACCTACCTCGCAGTTTTCATCACTTAGAGCCCAGGACATATACCATAAAGTCACCACACATCCAAGCTTTTCGTCACTCCACTGTCATTCTTCTCCCACTGGTCTCGAATCAGAAACGAATTCCTGCGGGTGCCCGCAGGAGCAAGGTCCGCGCGTGTCATCGCAGGACGGCGCGCGGACGGGCGTACCGGTGCCCGGAGCGGGGGACCCTTCGCACGAGGGGTCCTCCGTTCTTTCTAGTCCTGATCCCGCTCGCCCGGCCCACCGCTTCCATCGCCTACCCGCTGATCCGAGCTCCCACGGTGAGGCCGCAGATCCTCCCGGCCCCACCTGGCACCGGGTGCCCGCCGATCCGAGTCCGCGAGGATCGGCCTCCGGTCCTGCGGCTCCCCGCAGGCCGAGCGAAGCGAGGCCTAGCGGGGCGGGGGGGCTCCGAGCTTCGGGCGGCCCTTCCCCTTGTCTTGATAATGGGGGAGCAACTGAACAGATCGGGAGACGGGGCCGGTCATCTGCGCCCACTATTCATCGGGTTATTGAAGGACGTTCCCGCACCTCAGCGGTTCTCCGGTTGGCGAAAGCGAGGCATCGAAAGAAGGAAGCGGCCCGGATCCGGGGGCCTCCTGTGGAAGGGGATACAGGAGTACAAGGGGGAAAATCTGGCGGTGCGCCTGGGACGGGTTGGTCTTGGGCGGAAGCTTCCAAGGGAGCAACACTACCTTGAGCATCGACCAGGGAACCTAGCACAGTGCGCCGATACCTTCGTCTATCAGCGATGCGAGGATTGCGGGGCTTTCCACCTGGTTGGCGCGGGATGGCGTTGTGGAGATCGGATGTGCGCCGTGTGCGCGCACCATCGCGCTCGCCGGATGGCTAGGGAGCATGCACCGAGTATCTTGGACGCGGCCCTTGGCCGGCGGCTCCTCTTCCTTACGGTAACGCTGAAGAACGTAGAGCGGCTGACGCCGGATGTGTACCGGGGACTGAAGGCGAATTTCAAGCGGCTGCGCCGACATGTCTCGTTCAAGCACATCCTGGGCGGGCTCCTGGCCATCGAGACAACTAGAAACCATAAAGAGGGGACGTGGCACCCGCACATCCATGCGATCCTGGTAGCGGAAAAGTACGTGGACCAGGAGCAGCTACAGCAGGAGTGGAAGGAATTGACGGGCGACTCCTACATCGTGAAGGTGAAGAAGGCCGACGCCGGGTCCGTGCGCGAGCTACTGAAGTACCCCACTAAACTTGCGAACCTGCGGACGCCGGCTGAGGTCCTGGAATTCGCCGTGGAGACGTGGGGAGTGCGAATGCTCCAAGGGTGGGGCTGTCTCTTCGGGGTGCGTGAGTTGCCGGACGAGGGCGGGGAGATCGAGGAGGGTGACCTAGAGCCCTTTGTGTGTGTGGGGTGCGGGTCCTCGAAGTTTCAACTGGAAAGCTTGCCGTGGGACCAGGACCCCACCGGCCCGATCTTCGAGGCGGCACCGCTTAGCATTTCACGGGGGCCATGATGGGACGGGTCGTCGTCATCACAGAGGACGAGATCGGGAGGAACCTGCGCCGGGCCATAGAAAAGGCCCTGAACGCGAGGCAGCGGGGGGACGTCGTCTCGTGCCCGTGGGACTTCCACTATATGTCACACGCGAGAGAGGCGGGCATGTTGACGGCTGGAGGGATGGTCACTCGGGGTGGTCCCTACGCTGCGAGGCGGGCGGTCGAGAATTTCCCGAGACTGGCGAGATTACTTCTGCGGTCTCCGGGGCAACGAATGGGTGACCTTTGAAAAACAATTTCTGTTGGGCGGAGAAAGGCAAGCGGGCCATGTGGCCGACGTGTTCTGAACTAGAGGCCGAGCGGGAGGAGCTACGTGCTCTCTCCGGTGAAATGCAGGGGTTCACCCTCAATGAATTCTCGGGCGTCTGGACGCGTGATAGTGATGAGGGTCCCGTGGAAGGCACCCCGAGCAGGGGTCCCCGGAGAAAAGGCAACCTAGGGCGAACCAGAGGGCGAATTCTCCCCCTCAGAGAGTCCACCGGGGGTTTTCGCAGGAAACCGGGCGGTCGAAGGTCTTAGAGTCGGTGGGAGATCGTGCCTCCTGCTGGCGCGTAGAGGGTGAGGGATGAAAAGTCACGTCAGACCATTGACTGAAAGACAGGCGGCTGCGTGCGAGGCCGCCAAGCATCCCCGTTGCCGCTGCCGCTGTGGTGGGTCCTTCCACGGGGCGGGGCATCGTGGACTGTTGAACCTGCGCGAGGACGGGTCCTCGACGTGGATTCGCTACTGCGACCGATGCCGAGAGCGTCGGGTGATCGTGTCTCGCGCGGAGCCGTCTCCTGCTACGCCGTGCCCGTGCTGCGGATCTCCCCTGCGGCACTTGGGCGAGGATCGAAAACCCGGCGAGAGCGACGAGCGGTTGTCCACTGTTGAAAGGGGTGAAGCGCATGGCAACCTGTAGGTTCTGCGGTAAGCGGTTCAAGAGTAAACCCGCCGTGAGGGGCCACCTGCGATCGTGCCCGGCGTACTTGGATGGAAAGTCTGCGGGTGGCGCTGACCATGGGCTAGGTGAACCTGAGCTAGAGCTGAGCCGTCCGTCTCGCTCTAGCAAGCTGAGCCGTGCTGAGCCAAAGCTCAGCGGTGCTGACTCGTTGGACCCCCTGGCCGCCGAGGTTCGCCGTGAGCGGTCCCGCCTGGCGCTTCGTGAAGTCCAGGCCGCGCATAGACTCCTCGATGAGCAGGAAGCGGCGGCCGCCCAAGAGGAACAGGACCGCCTGGACGTGGAGCGCAGACGAGAGCAGGAACGGGAACAGGCCCGACTCGACGCCCTGTCGGAGACGCGGGAGCGGTTGAGGCGAGCAGCGGAAACGAAGCGAGAGCGCGACCGTCACGCCGGGGTCCTGGCCCTCGTCCTTGGTGATGTGATTGAGAGGTACACTCCCCCTTATGGTGTCACCATTCCCCAAGCTTTGACCGAGCGGGCGGTTGCCGAGATCCAGCGCTTCGCCGGGTCGCTGCCATTCGACGCGGTTCTTTTCCTGCGCGTGCGTGACGGAGCCCTCCGTATCCGTGACCGGCTTTTTGGCCCGGAAATCCAGAAGCAGGAAGAGCGGCGGAGAAGGCAGCCGGATCTGGTGCGGTCTGGACTGGTCTATGCCCAGGGGGAGATCGAGGCTCGGGGTTCCCTGGCCCTGCGCCAGTGGCCCGCCCTGTACACGCGGCTAAACGACGAGCTTCCCAAGAGGCTCACTGGCGACGAGACGGAAGAACAGGTCGAAGACCTGATTGACGGGTTGCTGCGTCGGGCGGGAAGGCCGGGGTAAAATACTCTTGACATGGTGTTCTGAATCTGTCATATGTGACTCGCCACTCTAGCCGAGAGGTTCGACCATGGTTCCTAAGCAAGAGCCGCGTGATTTGCCAGAGATGTGGTTGGGGAGTTCGCCAGCCTACCTGACTCGGAGGGGAGAGCCTCTTTTTGCTCGAAAGTTTTTCGAGCGGTCCTCGACTGGGGCGGTGAGGGTGTATCTGGAAAACCCGCCGATGGTCTTCTCGAAACTAGGGCCGAATGACTACTTGGACACCGGAGACCTTGTTCGGTTCCTTGGTGTTTCGGATCGCACCCTGCGGCGCTATATTGATGGGTACGGTCTGAGGGATGTGGCGCGCCTGGTGGGGCGACAGTTGTTCTTCCGTAAGGGCGATGTGGAGAAGTGGTTAAAGCGTGTGGGCTGGTCGAGAAGGTCTCAGTACCTTCGTCGACCGCGTGAGGGGAGGTGAATCCGGTGCCAAGTAAGCAGGAACTCTTGGAAGAGAACGATGCGCTGTGGGGGTACTTAGAACAATTGGCCGAGATGGACGACCTACCTCCGGAGGCCGAGGCTCTACTTGACCAAATTCTCCCCGATGATGGCCAGGGAGATGAGGATCAGGGAAGCGGGGGCTGACCTGAAATTGTGAAGCCCCTGGAGTGGCGGGCTCCAAGGGCTTCGAGGTGGTGTGCGGTGGGGAGCGGTCCTGTGAAGATCACAACCCTATCCGCTTTTTGGTTTATACCACAGCCAGGGGCGGGCGGCAAGGAGTAATTTCGATGGTCGAGGAGTACCTGAAGATCGAGCAACTTTCCGAGCGCATCCCCTACCGCCCCCAGACGATTCGTAACATGATGACGAAGGGCACCTTCAAATTAGGTGTACACTACGTGAAGCCCAACGGCACGGGCCGACCGATTTTCATTTGGTCCGCCGTCGAGCGTTGGCTGAGGGAGAGCGAGGCGGCGAATGTGATCCCCCTCGCTAGAGGGGGTGAGCGGTGAAGCGCGTCCACATCCGGGCCAGCCAATCCGGGACCCTCTACTTTGACTTCTACTGGCGGGGGGAGCGGTGGCGTGAGTTCCTGAAGTGGGAGGACACGCCAGAGCATCGGAAGCGGTGCGAGATCAAGGCGGGGGTGATAGCCGGAGAGTTGGCCCTTGGGACCTTCGACCCTGCCAGGCACTTCCCGAACTCGAAACGCTTGGACAGGCCCCCGGACCCAGGGGAAGCCCGAGTGCGGGCCTTCGTCGAGGCGGAATGGTTGCCCCACAAGCAGGCCGGCATGCGCCCTCGGGGCTACCAGGAGCTTCGACAGACGGTCGAGCAGCGCATCCTGTGCCGTTTCGGGGATCTTCGCGTGAAGGCTCTGGCCCCCCGCGACCTGGACGCCTTTACCAATTGGCTGCGGACCTTACCGGGCACCCAGGGGAAGACCCTCAGCCCGGCCCGATGCAACAAGATCCTCGGCCACCTGCGGAGCATGCTTCACATGGCCTACCGTCGCGGGTACACGGTGAGGGACCTGGCCGGAGATGTCCGGTCGCAGAGGGTCTGCCGCCCCGAGATTCTACCTTTCTCCCTCGAAGAGAAGGCCCGATTCATGGCGGCGCTGCCGAGTGACTACTGGCGGCACTATTTTACCGTGGCCTTCGATACCGGGCTCCGCCCGAGCGAACAACTGGCCCTCCGCTGGGCGTGCGACGGCGAGCGGACCTCATATGTGGACTTCCCCCGAAAAGTGCTCGTGATCCGCCAGGGTATCGTCAGGGGTGAAGTGACAGAGTTGAAGACAGTCGGAAGCTCCCGAGAGGTCTCCATGCTTCCGACTGTCGAGGAGGCCCTACGGAGACAGCGGCCGCTGACGCAACTGAGGGGGCCTTTCGTGTTCCCGAATGCGGTTGGGCATCCGTGGAACCTGGCCAACATTCGGCACCGGGTGTGGTATCCGACTTTGCAGCGGGCCGGGCTTCCGGCGCGCGACCTATACACGACCCGACACACGTTCGCGACGACCGCTCTGGCCGCCGGCGAGCAGCCCGCTTGGGTGGCGAGCGTCCTGGGGCACACGACCCCCCGGATGGTGCTGGAGCGGTACTGTCGGTACGTCCCGAACCTCACGCGCCAGGACGGAAAGGCCCTTGCCTCTCACTTGAGATCCTACGCGGCCGCGTGCGGCGGTATGGCGGGATCTGAGCACCCCATAGGTGTGGTGTCTTGCGGAGGGCATGATGGACAGACCATCCGAACCTGAGCGAACCAAAGTGAGTGCGGAAGAATTGGGTCAACTCATGGGCGCGGCTCTCCCTAGGCCCGCGCTCGAGCTCATTAAAGAGCTTGAACCCTTTCTCGCGAGAGAGCAGGGGTATAATCCGATCATCTGGCGTCTTGCGCGGAAAATGGTTGGACCGACGAAAGTGATGGTTAAGTTAGGCATCGAGTGTCTGCTTTTCGAATGGTTCCTGAATGACGTGGTAGTCGCCGCTCTATTTGGGCCTCGCGCCGACGGCATTCGTCAGGGCATGGGCGATCGCATCCTGACGAACCTCTACCAGAGCGGGCTTGTGTCAGGTGATGTCTCACTAGATGCCTTTGAGGACATGCGGGTCAAGCGGTTCACAGAATACCTCCGAGCCTTAGCAGGAGACAAAGGGACCGAGCACAACTGGCAGGCGCTGGCGAGGGTCGCCTGGGAGCGGATGGGCGGGCAGCCAAGCCTTATGGCGCACGTCCATCTGGCAGGCCACGCTTCAGGCATGTTCAACATCTACGCAGAGGCTTGCTCTCTGTATGAAATTACTGCGTAGAGCCAAACCCCGGAGTGAGCGCGGGGCTACCCCAGTCTAACCCTTGGTGGGAGAAAAGAAGACCGGCCCTGGTCATGGATACCGTTGGCATGGTGGAAAGTGACCACGTCGGAGGCGTTGCGCCCACAAGGAGGAAAACCGTCAGTGCAGCGTCATCGCGGAAGGAAAAAAGGGCTAGCGGAACCCGCTAACCCCTTGATTCAAGATGGTGGGCGCTACTGGGATCGAACCAGTGACCTCCGCCGTGTGAAGACGGCGCTCTAACCAGCTGAGCTAAGCGCCCG
>JBIOJT010000162.1:0-10032 GCA_044451055.1 Methylomirabilales bacterium (SeqCode) | reverse complement strand
TCCCATCTCTGGGGGCTGGTGAAGAGCGGGCTCGAGTCGCTGTTGGGGGATTGCGAGCGCCTGGGGGTGACCTTCGGCCTGGAGAACGGCTACAACGTGGCGCACACCGCGGAGCTGACGGTCCGGATGTGCCGGGAGCTGTCCCATCCCAAGTTGAAGCTCGTCTATGACGTGGCCAACGCCGTCATGGTGGAGTCGCCGCTGGACGGCCTGGACCTGGTGGTCAAGGACCTCGCCCTGCTCCATGTTTCGGACACCGATGACAAGGTGTGGGGGCACGACCGGATCGGCACCGGTGTCATCGACTTCGCGACCGTCACCGAGAAGGTGAAGAAGATCGGCTACGCGGGCCCGACCATCATGGAGATCGTGGATCGGCGAACACCCGACGAGAGCAACCGGGTCAGCCTGCAGCGCCTACAGGCCTTGGGCTGGACGACGTAGGCGGCTCACACGGCTATGAACCGGCCCGAGGCGGCGGCCTGGTCCGCCGCCCAGACGGTCCGGGCCATCCAGGACGCTCGCTGATGGGTGGCTGAGATGAAGATTGCCGGACACACGATGGGGACACCGGAGCGCTCCCTCCCTGAGGCCATCGACCTTTTCGCTCGGCTCGGCCTGGAAGGGATCGAGGCGATCTGCCATGACGAGTACCGGAGTGCGATCCGCACGGACGTCTCCGCTGCGGAGCTGGGGGAGCTGCGGCGGCACGCCGAGGGGCAGGGGCTCACGTTCGCAGCCATCACGCCCTATACGACCGATCTGAACTCTCCCGACCCGCAAGTGGCGGCTGCCCACCAAGGGCTCCTGCTCCGGGCCATCGAGATCGCCCACGCCCTGGGGGCGGGGTGCGTCCGGACCTACGCCGGCCGCGAGACGGGAGGTCCCGGGCGGGCAGAGCGGTTTTCGCGCTTGGTGGAGGCGGTGCGCGGGCCGGCCGAGGTGGCGGCCAAGGCCGGCGTGCATCTGGGATTCGAGAACCACTTCAACACCCTCGGAGACAGCGCCAAGCGAACGGTCGAGGTGGTCCAGGCGGTGAACCATCCGGCCGTCGGGATCGTGTACGACCAGGGAAACCTGACGATGCTGGGGGCCGAGGACTACCGGGAGACGGTTCCCCTCCAGGCACCATACCTCATCCATGTCCACGTCAAAGACCTGCGCTTCAAAGAGACGCCGCCCGAGAGGATATCGGGTGCGGTCGAGGCGCTGCCGGCCGACGAGAAGGCGACGGTCTCCCTGCCGGTCGGGGAAGGAATCCTTCCCTGGCGCCAGATCGTTACCGAGCTCAAGCGCACCGGGTATGACGGGTGGCTGTCCATCGAGTACGAGCGACGCTGGTATCCGGAGGTGCTGCCGCCGGCCGAAATCGGGATGAAGGCGGGCGCCGAGGCCGTGCGGCGCATCCTCGAGGATCTGGGTTGACGGGGAGCAGGGGAGAAGGGGGTAGCAATGGCACGTGTGCTGGTGACGGGCGGCGCGGGATGGTTGGGCAGCACCGTGGTGGGACGCCTGGCGGCGCGGGGCGATGCGGTGGTGGTCCTGGACAACTTCCAGGCGGGCGCCCCGGCGAACCTGGACCGGCTCGGCTCCACCGTGCATCTCATCTCGGGGGACATCACCGACCTGAGCGGGTTGCTCCTCCTCATTAAGGAGCACCGGATCCAGCGTATCGTGCATGCCGCGGCCGTCGTCAGCGTGATCTCCTCCCTGGCGGCACCGAGTCACGTGACCCGCGTGAACATCGAGGGCACGCTCAACGTCCTGGAGGCCATGCGGCTTTTTGACGTGGAGCGCACGGTCCACATCTCCTCAGAGGAGACCTACGGGGACTTCCGGTACGACCCGGTTGACGAGGAGCATCCCCTAGCCCCCACTGCCCCCTACGGCATCACCAAGGTTGCCTCGGAGCACCTCGGGCGATTCTACCGCAGCATCTACAAGACCGATTTCATCAATGTCCGGACCTCGTGGGTGTACGGCCCGGGTTTACCCCGCCTGCGGATTCCGCGCACCCTGATGGAGGCGGCGCTGGAGGGTCGTCCGCTCCATCTCCCCGGAGGAGGAGATGCCCGGATCGATCACACCTATCTCACCGATTGTGTGGACGGCATCCTCCTGGCGCTGGATCATCCCTCGCATCCCCACGACGTGTACAATATCGGGAGCGGGCAGGCCTGGACCACGGCGGAGATGGTGGCGATCCTGCGCGAGCTGATCCCGGGTGCCGACCTGTCGGTCGGGCCAGGCCCGCACCGGTTCACCGACCAGATGGTGGCTCCAAAGAAGGGTGCACTGGACATCACGCGGGCCAGGGGCGTCTTGGGATATCAGCCCAAGTATGACCTCCGGCAAGGGCTGGCAGCTACCATCGAATGGTACCGGCGAGGGCGGCCGGTCCCGGACCTGTAAGGCCGGGAGGTCGTAGGGCCCGGGCATATAGGCCGGCGAGATCTGGTCGCCCACTGGGCGGCAATCTTCGACAGACCCGGGGTCGCATCAACGGGAGGCCACGAGCCATGAGCGTTCTCGTGACGGGAAGCATGGGCCATGTGGGCTACATGACGGCGATGGCCTGCGCGGAGGCGGGTCTGGACGTGGTCGCCCACTACCACTCCACGTACCGCCAGGCCTGGGCGCAGGCGGCCGGGCCGCGGGTGAGGTGGGTGAAGGGGGATGTGACGGACTTCGCCCACCTCCTGGAGATCGCCGGCGAGTACGGGGTGGAGGGGGCAATCCACTCGGCGGCCCTCCCCAACGACACCGTGTGCCGCCCGGTGCCGGTCCACTCCGTCGCCGTGAATGTCCTCAGTGCCCAGCACCTGCTGGAGCTCGCCCGCCAGCGGAGGTGGCGTCGCGTCGTGTTCGTCAGCACCGGCGCGGTCTATCAGGCCTCGGACCCGAAGGGGTTCATCCGCGAGACGGATCCGGCCACGCCGGGAAACGTGTACGGAACGACCAAGCACATGGGCGAACTGCTGGTGAATATGTACCAGAAGACATACGGGGTCAGCGCCTGCACCGTCCGCGTCTCGTGGGTGTGGGGACCCCCCCTGATTCCGGCCGGTCTCGACGGCCCCCGGGGCCCGATCCCCTACTTCCTGATCCGTGCCGTCCGGGGCGAGAAGGTGCACGAGCCGACCGGAGGGGAGTTCATCGCCAACTTCACCTACGTCAAGGATGTGGCCCGGGCGCTCCTGCTGGCCTACCGGAAGGACTCGCTGCCCAGCAACCTTTACAACGTGAGCAACGGCGAACACTATTCGGCGGCCCAGATCGTCGAGACCATCCGGCGGGTGCTTCCGGGCGCCGAAGTGTCTGTGGGTCCCGGGATGAAACCCTGGATCGATTACACGGTGCTGCGCGGGTCCTTCGACATCACCCGCATCCGGACGGACCTGGAATTCCAGGTGCAATACCCTCTGGAGAGCGCCATCGCCGACTACGCAGCCTGGCTGAAGGCGAATTTGCCGAGGTGATGCTGCGCCGGGGCCAGCCAGCCCCGGGGATCTCAAGCGAGGGAGGCATTCATGGGAGAAGTGAAGAGACCCAAAGCGAAGATCATGCGGGTGGAGGAAGCCTTCTGGGAGCAGCCCCCGAAGCATTACGAGGCCTTCTCCAAGATGCTGGTGCACCCATCCAACGCGGACACCCGGCACTTCGACTTCCGGATTTCAAGCTATCAACCGAAAGGGTACGCCGAGGTCCACGTCCACGAGGTTGCGGAGAACATCTACTACATCCTCCAGGGGAAGGGAATCGTGGAGCTGGACGGGGAGAAGCATCTGGTGGAGCCACATATGGTCATCCATATCCCTCCCGGGGTTCGGCACGGGATCTTCAACACGGGGCTGGAGGACTTCGTGTTCATCGTGGTGGCCTCGCCGCCGTCTGACATGCCCGAGGTGAAGCAGACCGGCGGTCGCAAGGGCTGAGCGGCATCAGCGCGTCTCGGAGCGAGGGGACGGATCGTCCTTGTGTGAAAGAGGTGCTGCCTAGGCTGCGAGGGTTGCATGGCTGAAGATCTCGTACTCCAGATCGAGGGGATCAGCAAGCAGTTCCCGGGGGTCAAGGCGTTAGACGACGTCAGCTTCGACCTCCGTCGAGGCGAGGTCCACATGCTGGTCGGGGAGAACGGGGCGGGGAAATCCACCCTGATCAAGATCCTGGCGGGGGCTCACCGACACGACGCGGGTCGCATCACCATCAATGGCCAGCTGGCCGACATCCAGAATCCGGCCCAGGCCCTGGCCCGGGGCGTCAGCGTGATCTACCAGGAGTTCAACCTGGTGCCCTTCCTCAGCGTGGCCCAGAATATCTTCCTGGGGAGGGAACCGCGGCACCCCAAGATTCCCGGCCTCATCGATCACGCCCGCATGAACGCCGAGAGCCAGACGCTCCTCGAGTCCCTCGGCGTGGACATCGATCCCCGGGCCACGGTCCATCACCTGGGCGTGGCGCAGCAGCAAATGGTGGAGGTGGCCAAGGCCTTGTCGGTCAACGCGCAGATCGTCGTCATGGACGAGCCGACCTCGGCGCTGACCACCCGCGAGATCGGCCAGCTCTTCGCGGCCATCCGTCGCCTCACCGCCCGAGGGGTCGGCGTGATCTACATCTCCCACCGCCTCGAAGAGGTGTTTGAGATCGGGGACCGGATCACGGTCCTGCGGGATGGGAAGTGGATCGCCAGCATGAACATCCGGGACGCCACGATGGAGGCCATTGTCCGGGCGATGGTGGGTCGCACCATCGACCGGCTGTTCCCCCGGGACTTCCTGGCCGAGAAGGGGGAGGTCGCCCTGGTGGCTCGGGACCTCAACCGGCACGGTGTGCTGCATGACATCAACATGACGGTCCGCTGCGGCGAGATCGTTGGGTTGGCGGGCCTCGTGGGGGCCGGCCGGACCGAGTTGGCTCGCGTGATCTTCGGCGCGGATCCCTACGACGCGGGCGAGGTGACGATCTTCGGGCGCGCCATCCGCGGTTCCCCGAAGGCGTGCGTGGCCATCGGCGTCGGCTTTCTCCCGGAGGATCGCAAGCGAGAGGGCCTCGCCCTCATTCTGCCCTTGCGCGAGAACGTCGTGGTGGCGAGCCTCCGCCGCCTCTTTCCGTCCGGCATCGTCAACCGTGCCAAGGAGCACACGGTGGTGACGGACTTTGTGAAGTCGCTGGACATTGCCACCCCCTCCATCAACCGGATGACCAAGTTCCTGAGCGGCGGGACCCAGCAGAAGGTCGTCCTGGCCAAATGGCTCTGCACCCAGTCCCGATTCCTGATCTTCGACGAGCCGACCCGGGGGATCGACGTCGGCGCCAAGGCCGAGATTCACCAGCTCATGAACGAACTGGTGAAGCAGGGGGCGGCGATTCTGATGATCTCGTCGGAACTCCCCGAGGTCCTGAACATGAGTGACCGGATCTACGTGATGCACAAGGGCCGCATCACCAAGGAGCTGATCCGGGAGGAGGCGACCCAAGAAGCCATTCTCCGGCATGCCATGGGAGTCACGAGATGACCGGGACCGTGTGGGGGGCGTGGGCGCGGCGTGTGGCGATGGCGCCGGGGGCGGTGTACGCGCTCATCGTGCTCAGCATCGTTTTTGCCCTGTTCACCGCCCAGTTCCTGACCCTCCACAATCTGACCAACATCGGGATGCAGGGGTCTGTCCTGGTCATCGTTTCCCTGGGTATGACCCTCATCATCCTCACGGAGGGGATCGACCTTTCGCTGGGGCCGGTCCTGGGGCTGGCCGGGGTGATCCTGGCCCTCGCCGTGAAGCAGCAGGTGGCACTCCCCCTGGCCATTCTGGCGGCCATCGGCGTTGGCGGCATCTTCGGGGCCTTGAATGGTGTGCTGATCTCCCGCATCGGGCTTCCACCGTTCGTGGTCACCCTGGGAACCTTCGGCATGGCCCAGGGACTCGCCCTCGTCCTGACCGAAGGCTCGTCGGTGCCTGGCCTGGGCCCGGCAGTCCAATACTTCAACGATGGGCGGATTCTCGGGATCCCGGTCCCGATCATCATGACCGCGACCGCATTCCTGGTGGTTTATATCATCCTGTACCACACGAAGTTCGGGACCTACGTCTTTGCCCTCGGGGGAAATCAGGAGGCCTTGGCCCTCGCGGGGGTGCGGGCGCGCCTCTACAAGACGGGAGTGTACGTGCTGGGGGGGAGCTTGGCCGGCGTCGGTGCCCTCGTCATGACGGCCCGAATGAACGCGGCTCATCCCACGGTCGGTGTGGGGCTGGAGTTCGACGCCATCGCCTCGGTGCTTCTGGGGGGCACCTCCTTCGAGCGGGGCAGAGGCTGGCTCGGGGGGGCGATCATCGGCGCGTTGGCCATCAGTGTGCTGCGGAACGGGCTGAACCTCATCGGCCTCAGCACGTCGTGGCAGGTCTCCATGGTTGGGATGGTGATCATTCTCGCCATTGTCGTGGACGCCCTGCGGGGGGTCTGACATGTCCCGCGTCTGGTTGAGTTCGCTGTCGCGCCTGGCGACGATCATCGTGCTCCTGGTGGTGCTCTTCCTCGTGAGCCCCGCCTTCCTCTCGGTTCAAAACCTGGTCAACATCGTTCGGCAGGCCTCCCTGCTGTTCCTGCTCGCCTCGGGTCTGACCCTCGTGATCCTGACGGCCGGCATCGATCTGTCCATCGGCTCGGTCCTGGCTCTCTCGGCGAGCGTCGCCGCCAATTTCATCCAACAGGGGTGGATTTGGGGCGGAAGCCTCCTGGGATTGGTGATCGGGGCTGCCTGCGGCTTCCTGAACGGGCTCATGGTCGCGCTGGTCGGCCTGCCGCCCTTCATTGCCACCTACGGCATGCTCTGGATCGCGGCCGGCTTCGCCCAGGTGTTCATGAAAGGGGAGATCATCTCCGGGTTCCCCTCCGGGTTCCGGTTCTTGGGGGCCGGGCATGCGGCCGGGGTCCCGGTCCCGATCCTGGTGATGGTCCTGGTCCTCGTGGCGTGCCTCTTCGCCCTGCGCCGGACGAACTTCGGCCGATACGTGTATGTCATCGGGGCGAATCGGGAGGCGGCGCGACTCTCGGGAATCAACATCCGCGGGAACCTGCTGCTGGTGTATTCGCTCAGCGGCCTGATCTCGGCGTTCGCCGGGTTGGTGTACGTCTCGCGCATCAACGCCGTGGAATCCACCATCGGGGAGACCCTGCTCCTGCCGGCCCTCGCGGCCGTGTGCATCGGTGGGACGTCGCTTTTTGGTGGCGAGGGTGGGATCGCCGGCACCCTCATAGGGGCTCTCATCATGACCCTGGTGACGAACGGGATGAACCTGTTGAACGTTTCTCCCTACTGGCAGTCTTTCGTCATGGGCGCGATTGTGGTGCTGTCGGTTGCCGTCGATCAGCTGGGGTCGGCGAAGTTCGAGGGCGACTGAGGCGGGGGTCAGAGGGAGCATCCGAAAGGGGGTGAGACGAGGAGGCAGATGGCGGCTGAAACCCATGGAGTCCTGAATGCAGCACACAGAAAGAGGGGGAATCATGGTAACACGAAGAGATTTTCTGAAGACGACGGCGGCGATAGCCGGGGTTGGCGCAGTCCGACAGATGGCCTGGCCGACGGGAGCCTGGGCCCAGCAGAAGCCTTGGCAGACCGTCTTCCACACCAAGAACGTGGTCAACCCGTTCTGGAAGGCCTGCCAAGTCGGCGCCAAGGTCTCCCTGGACCGCTTCAAGGATCATCCGATCGACTTGATCTACGCGGCCCCCACGAAGCCGGACAACATCGAGGAGCAGATCCGGATCATGGAAGATTGGATCACGAAAAAGCCGGACATCATGGTCTTCGTGCCCGTGGATTACGTGGCCATGGTCCCCTCGGTGCAGAAGGCGGTGGCCGCCGGCATTCCGATCGTGAACTACTGCAACCGGATGGCGGCTGGAAAAGTCGAGATCTTCGTTGGATCTGACGACGAGCAGATGGCCTACGAGATGGCCAAGTACGCCTTCAAGACCGTAGGAAACAAGGGCAAGGTGGTCATCCTCGACGGCGTCCCGGGGGCCATCACCGCCCAGGATCGCCATCGCGGGTGGCTGCGAGCCCTTCGGGAAACCAAGGGAATGGAGCTGTTGGCCGCCCAGCCGGCAAACTACTCCCGCCTGCAGGCGGTGCAGGTCATGGAGAACCTGCTCCAGCGTTTCCCGGAGATCGACGTGGTCCTGGGGGCGAACGATGAGCAAGGCTTGGGGGCTGTCGAAGCCATCGATGCTGCCGGCCGGCTTGGAAAGATCAAGGTGACCGGCTGTGACTCCACCCCGCCGGGCATCCAATCCATCCTCCAGGGCCGGCTCTTCGCCAGCCTCGACTATAGCGGCTTTGACCAGGGGTATCTCGCGGCGGAGGCGGCCTACCGGCTCCTGAAGGGGGAGAAGCTCCCACAGCAGCTCATGCTGCCGGTGGTCATCGTGGATAGGAGCAATGCCCAGGCCTACAACGTCCCACCGGAGCAGCGGAAGCCGCTCGTGTGGGAGAAGGTGCTTGCGGCACAGGGCTAGGCAGTTCCGCCGGCATCCCGCGGGCCCTCGAGAGGGAATCGAGGCCTGGAGACCTGTCACGGAGGAGGGATCGCGCAGGTGAAGACCGCAGCAGCCAAACGGGTCGTGCGGGTGGATTCGACTCCCCGGTATGAGGCCCCCGCCCCCTATCGCCGGTTCGCCCAGGCTCTGGTGGATCAGGAGTCGTTCCCCGAGACCTCGATGTGCGTCGGATTTTTCACCTACCCTCCCGGGGCAAGGTCGCACACCCACCAGCACACGACCGAGTGCGAAATCTACTTCGTCCTGGAGGGGGAGTTGACGAGCGTCCAGGACGGTCGCGCCTACCGGATTCCCCGGCGGGGGCTGGTGTTCATTCCCAACGGTGTGTCTCACTACGCCCACAACCGGTCCCGGCGCCGTTGCGTCTTCTTGGCGGTCCATGCGCCCACGGTGCCGGACCTTTTGGAGTTCAAGCGATCCTGGAAACGGATCGCCGCGCGGAGGCGGTAAGTCATGGCGACCTGGGAGCGGAAGTTGGGGTTGATTGTTCCCTCGTGGAACACGGTCATGGAATACGAGTTCCAGCGCATGGCGAACCCGGCCATGTCGGTCCACACCATGCGGATCTCCCACACGGCTGACACCGAAGAAAACCTCACCTGGATGGGCACCCAGGTGCCGTCGGCGGCGAAGCTTTTGGCCCATGCCAAGGTCGGAGCGATCTGTTACGGCTGCACGGCCGGCGGCTTCCTCAAGGGGCCCGGATACGACCAGCAGATCATCGGCGACATCGAAGCGGCGACGGGGATCCCCGGAGTGACGACGGCGGCGGCGGTCGTGGATGCGCTGCGGGCTCTGCGGGTGCAGCGGGTGAGCGTGGCATCCCCCTACGAGCCGTGGCTCAACGAGAAGCTGCAACGCTACCTGAAGGCCTGCGATTTTGACGTGCTGGCCATCAAGGGGTTCGGCACCCAGGCGCATGCCAGCTTCACGCCCGAGCAGAACGCGGGCCTGGTGGCCGAGGTGGACCGGGCCGAGGCCCAGGCCATCTTCATCAGCTGCTCGAACTTCCGCACGCTGGAGATCATCGAGCCGCTGGAGCAGAAACTGGGCAAGCCGGTGGTGACCAGCAACTCCGCCTCCGTGTGGAAGATGCTGCGCCGTCTGGGAGATCGCCGGGACATTCCGGGCGGGGGCCGGCTGCTGCAGGAGGCATAACAGAGCGTGACCTTGCTCGAATGAGGTCGGACGAAGAGGAACTGTGATGCCTACGACAACGGGTGAAGGAGCGGGTTCGACATCGGCATCGACGGGGTGGGATGAGGAATACGACCTGGTCGTCCTCGGCGCGGGCGCGGCTGGCATGACGGCCGCACTCGTCTCAGCGATCGAGGGCATGCGGACGCTCTTTATCGATAAAAGCTATCTGGTGGGCGGGACCACCGCCTTTTCCTCGGGCAGCGTCTGGATCCCAAACAATCCCGAGCCGCGCGGTAACGGCATCACGGGGGTGGCCGTGACGGCGCGCCTGTACCT
>JBIOJT010000161.1:0-10077 GCA_044451055.1 Methylomirabilales bacterium (SeqCode) | reverse complement strand
CTCCCACGGGAAGCCAGTTTCTTCCGTCATTGCCCCGGCCGTCCGCGGCTGGGTTGACGCTACCGAGAGGGGCGGGCCGCCGCCCCTCCTCGGACTCTCCCCCGGACTGTGCGGTCCGGTAGGGACTGTCGCCTATTTTAGGCACGGCACAGTAACAGGCGGCACGGGCTGGAGAGCCGGCCTGTGCGGACCGCTACAGCGGTGCGGCTCGGGCGAGTGCCAAACGACCATCAGATAATCCTGATTGACAGCATCGCGCATGCGGGACTATAGATGTGTGTTTCACTCTCCCGAACACTGTTCCTCATCGCGGAACAGAGGGCTCGCCGGCGGAGCCTGTGTCACCCGGGGATGCTCCATGCGTCAGCGGAAGTCGAACCCAGGCGCCCCAGCCCCCATCCAGGCCGTTGACCACTCGCTAAAGCTGGTGGACGCCCTAGCCGCCGGCGACCAGGGTCGCGGGGTCACCGAGCTGAGCGGGGAACTGCGACTGGCCAAGAGCACGGTCTACCGACTGCTGCAGACGCTGGTCGGCCATGGCTACGTTGTCCAGGACCCTTCCTCGGGCCGCTACCACCTCGGCCTGAAATTCCTCGAGCTCGGCGCCTTAGTATCGAATCATCTATCCATCCTGATGATCGCCCGGTCTCATCTGCAACGATTGATGGAGGCCACCAACGAGACGGTCCACCTCGGGCTGCTGGAGGGGCACGAGGTCGTCTACGCCGACAAGATCGAGTGCTCGCAGACCATCCGTATGTACTCGCGCGTCGGTCGGCGCTCGCCCCTCCACTGCACGGCACTGGGCAAGGTCCTCCTCGCCTACCAATCGGAGGCCAGCCTCCGGGACATTTTCCGCCTGGGCCTGCAGCGGTACACTGCGCGAACCATCACGACGCGCCGGGTCCTACGGGCGGAACTGCAGCAAGTCCGGGAGAAAGGCTACGCGTCCGATGACGAAGAATTCGAGCAGGGCCTTCGCTGCCTGGCGGCCCCGGTCCGGGACCACACCGAGGCCGTGGCGGCCTCGCTCGGCATCGCGGGTCCGGCGGCGCGCCTCGATCCTGGAAGGTTGCCGGAGATGGTCAAGCTTGTGCAAGAGGCAGCCGGGGCCGTGTCGACGGCCCTCGGATACAAAGGGGTGGCCCACTCCAGGGCGGCCGGGATGGCGCAGCGAGGCGGGAGGGGATCTGAGCATGGGTTTCTATCGCTGGGCCACGATGGTGCCGGAGCTGGTGACGCCCGACTATTCCACCGCCGCAGGCGGCACGATCCGGGGGGAGAAGATCGAGGTTGGATACGACCGCCACCCACCCAGGACCGGGGCCAAGCCGCACGCGCACCCGAACGAGCAAATGATCTGCGTCCTGGAGGGACGCCTGCGTTGCCGGTTGGGAGCAGAGTGGCGGGTGCTCGGGCCGGGCGGGGTCATGCACATCCCGTCTATGGCCGAGCATGAAGTGACAGCGTTGGATCAGGAAGTCCGAGTATTCTTCTGCAAGGACGTTGTGGCTGGCTGACGGGGACACGCACGCCGGACGGCAAGTCCCGAGGGGAGAGGATTCCGGTCGGGTCGGGCCATTGACATTCTCCATCCTCCGCGAGCTGAAGAAGGTGGACGTGGAGAAGCGGCCCATGGGGACGGACCTGATCGACCAGAACATGATCACGGCCTTCAAGGAGGCCGGGATCAACTGGACGGATGGGGTGACCCCTATGATGCGGGCCCGGGCGGTGAAGAACCATGACGAGCACGAGTGCCTGCGCATCTGCGCCGCCATCTGCGATGCGACCCACTACGAGATCTCCAAGATCATCCGACCGGGCATCACCGAGAACGAGGTGACCGGGCACGCGATGAAATACCTCTTCAGCTTCCCCGCGTGGAGGATGTGGAGGACGTCATCTGCAGTAGCGGCCCCAACTGCTGGCCCAACTGGCGGAACTTCTCCGACCGGATGCTCCGGCCGGGCGACTTGGTATTCATCGACCTCGCCGCCGTGACCTGGAACGGCTACAAGTCCTGCTACTACCGGACCTACCGCGTCGGGGGCGAGCCCACGAAGGAGCAGAAGCAGGTCCACAAGCAGGCCTACGATTGGCTCTACGACGCCATCAACGCGGTGCGGCCGGGCATCACCACGCGTGAGATCGCACTGAAGTTCCCCTCGGCCAAGGAACTGTGGGGCTACGAGGAGGAAGAACAGGCGGCGGCCAACATGTGGGGGCACGGCCTGGGCTTGGCGCAGTACGACATGCCCGTGGTCTCGCGCATCTATATCGCTGGACGATCCCGTGACCATCGAGCAAGGCATGTCCTTCGCCCTGGAGACCCAGCACGGCAAGCTGTTCGATTGGGGCGTGCGGCTGGAGGAGATGCTCATCGCCACGCCGACCGGGGCGGAGATCCTTACGAGGTTCCCCATCGAAGAGATCACCGTCTGCGGCTGAGGGTCGGCGCGGTATTCACTGGGAACGCGACGTCGCGAAGGAGGGGGGCGACATCGCGATGGCGCGGCGTGCGCTCCAGGGAGGCGGAGCGAGATGGTGCCACGCGTGGAACTGGACAGCAGGGGACCCAACGCCCTATCGGGAGGGCACTGCCACCGGATTCGGCGAGCGGTCCCCTCCTGGGGCCAGGCCTTCGATTCTCGCGAAGCCCTTGCGGGTTGTCTCCCCCCTCCTGGCGCCCTTCATCCTCCATGTTGGTTCTGGCCGGCGTGTTCAGCGGGCATAGCGCCGCCCTTCGACACAAGGACCACGGCCATGGCGAGTCTGCGGGACTGCGGTGATAAGCTCCCCACCCGTCGTTGGTCGGGTGTTGAGGCACACTTCTGGCCGTGGTGGGGCCAGCGTCGGAGGAAGCGGGACCGCCACGAATGGCAACGGCTGTGGGTGCCATTGACGGTCGTTCAATCTGTTCAATACTATCTTCTTCCTGGTCTTTTTCAACACGCTGGTGGGGGTCCGGACAGTCCCGCGGATCCTCGAGCAGGCGGTGCGCGCGGTGCGACAGGTCTCACGCGCGGAGCGAACGGCGATCCTGGGTGGCGTGGCGGCAAAGCTCTTGAAGTTGTAAGTTGGGATGCAGAAGGCCGCGGCCCGGCCAATGTCTGGCGCGCGGCATTCAGGTCAGACGGAGAAGGCAACCCAAAGGAGGTGCGTCATGGCGAAGCAGAAGGCGAGCACGACTTCCACCCCCTGGCACACGGACCGCTGGTTCGTGAGCCCATGGAACTACCTGGAGGAAACCACGCGAGGATTCGCTTTCCCCCAGCGAATCAAGTTTCATGATGTCTGTCTCCGGGACGGGGAGCAGCAGGCCGGGGTCGAGTTCACGCCGCGGGAGAAGGTGCGGCTGGCCACCATGCTGGCCGAGGCCGGTGTGCACCGCATCGAGGCGGGGATGCCGGCGGTGTCGAAGTACGACGCCCAGGCCGTCCGGGAGATCGTGAAGTTAAAGCTGCCCGCGGAGATCTTCGCCTTCTCCCGCTGCATGGTGGAGGACGTGAAGCGGGCGGTGGACACGGGGGTCAAGGGGATCGTGATGGAGATCCCCAGTAGCGAGCACATCATCCAGTACGCCTACAAGTGGTCGCTGGAGCGGGCGCTGGACCTCTCCATCGAGGCGACCCGCTACGCCAAGTCCCAGGGACTCTACACGGTCTTCTTCCCCATCGACGCCTCGCGGGCCGACATGGGGTGGTACCTGAAGATCATCGAGCGGGTGGCCACCGAAGGCCACATGGATGCCCTGGGTCTGGTGGACACCTTCGGCGTCCTCTCGCCCCACGCGGTCAGCTATTTCGTCCGCGAGACCAAGGCGCGGATCAAGAAGCCGCTGGAGACCCACTTCCACATGGATTTCGGCCTGGGCGTGGCCAATACCATCATCGCCCTGGCCTCGGGAGCCGAGGTGGTGCACTCGACCATCAGCGGGATCGGGGAGCGCGCCGGCAACGTCCCGACGGAGGACACGGTGCTGTCGCTCCTCGCCATGTACGGGGTGGATACGGGGATCAAGACGGAGAAGCTCACCAAGCTGTCCCGGTACGTTCGGAAGATCTCGAACCTGGCCATGGCCTCCAATCGCCAGATCGTGGGAGACACGCTCTTCGACATCGAGTCGGGCATCATCGCATCGTGGTTCAGGAACGCGGGGAAGGAACACCTCCTGGAGGTGTTTCCATTCCACTGGAATCTGGTGGGGCAGCGGCCGGCCCGCGTGGTGCTGGGAAAGAACAGCGGCATCGATTCCATCAAGATGCACCTGGAGCGCATGCGGGTGAAGGCCTCCGACGAGCAGGTCAATGAGATCGTCCTGCGGGTGAAGGCCGCCTCGCTGAAGAAGAAGGGGCTGTTGGATGGTCGGGAATTCCGCAAACTGGTCAAGGCCGTCGTGAAGCGGTAGGGCGATCATGGAAGCCAAGCGACCTCGGGTGCTCATCTCCCAACCGATCCCGGCATCCGCCCTGGATCGCCTGCGGGGCATGGCCGAGGTGGAGGTGGCGAAGACAGCGGTCGGATCATGCCACGGGCGGAGCTGTTGGAGCGGATTGGCCGGGCGGACTGTCTCTTCCATCTCATGCACGACGCGGTGGACGCCGAGATCATCGCCGCCGGGAGGGGGCTGCGGATCATCGCCAGTATGGCCATCGTGCCGGCCACGGTGGACGTGGCCGCCGCCACCGCTCGGGGAATCCCGGTTCGCAATCTCCTCCCCGAACGACTGGGGTCGACTTCGGAATGCGAGCGTTTCACCCATAGCCTTTCATCCGCGCCTCGGGCCCTTCCACTCGGCCACCACGTGGCGCTGGGTGCCTAGGCCGTCGATCCCCATCTCCACGACGTCCTGCGGCTGGAGATAGCGCGGCGGCTTGGCGCCGTGGCCCACGCCGGCCGGGGTGCCGGTGGAGATGAGGTCGCCCGCCTGGAGCGACAGGAAGCGGCTCACGTATGCGACGAGCCAGCGCACGGGGAAGACCATGTGGGTCGTGTTGCCGTTCTGGCGGCGCTCGCCGTTGACCGCGGTCCAGACCGCCAGCCCCTGCGGGTCGGCCACCTCGTCGGCTGTCACGAGCCAGGGACCGATGGGGGCGAAGGTGTCACAGCTCTTGCCTTTGGTGGTGTCGCCGCCGTGCTCCAACTGAAAGGCCCGCTCGGAGACGTCGTTCATGAGGCAATAGGCCGCCACGTGGCCGAGCGCCTGGGTCTCGTCCACATTCCGCGCCTCCTTGCCGATCACCGCCACCAGCTCCACCTCATAGTCGAGCTTGACGGCGTCCTTGGGGCGCACGATCGGATCGTAGGGGCCGCTCACGGCGCTGTTGGCCTTGAGGAAGATGGTGGGCTCCGTGGGCAGCGGCCGCCCGACCTCCGCGGCGTGGTCCGTGTAGTTGAGCCCGATGCAGACGATCTTGCCGATGCCTGCCAGGGGGCAGCCCAGGCGCGGCTTGCCCTTCACGAGCGGCAGGCGCGCTGACTTCACCGCGCGCAGCCTACTGAGCTCCGAGGCCCGGAGCGTGTCCGGCGTGATGTCCTTGACGACCCGGGAGAGGTCGCGCAGCTTGCCCTCGGCGTCGATGAGCCCCGGCTTCTCGGCGCCGGCGCGGCCATAGCGTACGAGCTTCATGGTTGCCTCCTTCGATGGGTGAGGAGAAGGGGACTGCGGAAAGGCCAGTCCGAGTCAACGCGAATGTCAGGCGACTACTTACCTCCGGTGACATCGATGAACGATCCGGTCGTGAAGGATGCCTCGTCCGAGAGGAGCCACAGAATTGCATTCGCGACTTCTGCGGCCTGGCCACCACGCTTCATGGGCACAAATTCTTTGACGCGATCCACGCGGTTCGGCTCCCCGCCACTGGCGTGAATGTCCGTGTAGATGATGGCCGGGCGCACGGCGTTCACGCGGATGCCCTCATCGGCGACCTCCTTGGCCAGCCCGATGGTCATCGTATCGATGGCTCCTTTGGAGGCGGCGTAGTCCACATATTCACCCGGAGAGCCCAGACGTGCTGCACCCGACGAGACGTTGACGATCGCTCCGCCTACGCCGCCATGTTTGGTGGACATGCGCCGTACCGCTTCACGTGCGCACAGGAAGCAACCGGTTACGTTTGTTCGGAAGATGCGGTCCAGGCGGGCCGCATCCATGTCCTCGACTCTCATTTGCCGCTCCAAGATCCCGGCGTTGTTGACCAGTGCGGTCACAGTTCCCAATGCGTTGTCCACGGTCTTGAACAATCGGATCACTTCGGATTCCAAAGCGACATCGGCGGCCACGGCGATCGCTTGTCCCCCAGCGCGCTCGATTGCACCGACCACTGCATCGGCGGCCGCCCGGTTGTGACGATAGTTGACGCATACGGCGTAGCCCCGCTCGGCGGCAAGGTGCGCGGTGGCGGCACCTATGCCGCGACTCCCCCCGGTAATGACGACAACCTTCTTCATTACTCAGGACTCCTCACACTTGTCGCCGCGAACTGGCGCTTCTGCCCCGGCTGAGCTTCGCGGGCCGCGCTTCAACTGCGAGGTCGCGTCTTGGACCGCCGACTGCCTTCCACATGGGAAGGCCGCCCTCGTCGGATGCAGGTGCTTCGGCGCCACCCCGAAATCGCCTGCATCCTTGCCGTTCGCCTCGACGGACCGCCTCTACTCGAACGACAGACGCAACAAGTCGTGGAACGGCGCGAAGGGCGGCTCGGGAAACGTTTCCTGGAGCAAAGCCCTTCGGATGCACTTCGCAACCTCCGTCTCGGGATCCAATACCACCTTGCTTACCGTGCCGTCCTGTTCCACCACGATTACCGCCTGGAACGGTTCCGGCTCCGGCGTTCCTGCA
The DNA here is from genome assembly GCA_044451055.1 of Methylomirabilales bacterium (SeqCode). Classification (GTDB taxonomy): domain Bacteria; phylum Methylomirabilota; class Methylomirabilia; order Methylomirabilales; family 2-02-FULL-66-22; genus 2-02-FULL-66-22. The sequence continues at coordinate 3,233 of JBIOJT010000161.1, read as the reverse complement.
ACCCTCACGCAGCGGGCGACCGTATCGGTGTATTTGCTCTCAAACTGCCTTCCCATGACCTTGTCGTAAGCCGTCCCCTCGTCTGTTCCCATGTTCTGCTGGGCCCTTGCGAGCAGTTCGGCGAAGCTGGGTTCGGCTGTTGCCGGATCCGACGCCCCACGCGCGACCGCGGGTGTGCCCGTGACGGCCAGAGCAACCACAAGAATGGATACCCTTATCAGCATCCGCATTGCGACTGCCTCCTATCGACTACGAGATGCACACCTCGCTCCAATGAGTAGGCGGAACTGTCTCATTCCACAAGGGCCGCGATACGCTCCAGTATACTACGGACGCCCCAATTCAGATTCGAGTCGCATCTGCCTCCCCATGACTCAGCATCCATCTCAGACCGATCGGTCGCAGCGCTCCGCCGGGTTCAGCCGACAGCTCCGTCATCAGGGACCGAGGCCAGCACCTGGAGCTTTTCAGGTGGGAAGGAAATCCACACTGGCTTGCCCGGCTGGAGCTTCATCAGGTCGTGCAGATGCTCCGAGCAATTAATCACGATCTCGCCGACCCCCGCGGCTGGTTCTTCCGGACGGAACCGCAGAAGGTAGTCAGTTCCTCGCTCGACTTCGGTGGTGATCTGCCCGCGGAGGACATTCGGCCGCTCAGCCGTCCTCTCGGGCCAGACCAGCCGGACGTGCTCGGGGCGAATGCAGAACTCCACCTCCGTACCCGGTGGCGGGAGACTGCCGGAGAAGGCGAGTTGGTCTCCGTGCCAGGCGATGACCGACGGTCCGCCTGCTGCAGCGGCCACTGTACCTTGAAAGATGTTGGAGGCCCCCACGTGTTCCGCCACGCGGCGGTCGCGGGGATGCTGGAGGACCTCGCCCTTCGGACCGGACTGGAGGATCCTCCCGTTGTCAATGACGGCGATCTGTCGCGCCATGAGATATGCTTCCTCAAGGTCGTGGGTCACGAGTACCGTCGTTCCACCGAACGCCTGGAGGAGCTCCAGTACCTCGGCGCGCAACCGCTCCCTCTCCATCTGGTCCAGGGCGGAAAAGGGCTCGTCCAGCAGCAGGAGTTCTGGCTGCACGATGAGGCCTCGACCCAGCGCCACGCGCTGTCGCTGTCCTCCCGACAGCTCGCCCGGGTAGCGATCCCAAAATCCGTCCAGACGAAGGAGGCGGAGCATTGCCTCCACCCGACTCCGCACCTCGTTCCGGGTCAGTCCACGAAGGCCGTAGGCCAGGTTGCCCGCGGTCGTCAGGTGAGGAAAGAGCGCGTACTCCTGGAAGACCAGAGCCATTCGGCGGAGGTGCGGGGCGATGTGGATGCCGGCCTCCGCATCGAACAAGGTGCGCCCGTTGAGCCGGATCCAGCCTCGCTCGGGACGGCGAAGACCTACGAGGCAGAGGAGTGTGAGGCTCTTGCCGGCGCCCGAGGGTCCGTAGAGCGCGCTGACCCCTCGCTCGAAGGTGAGGTCGGGGGCCAGCGCGAAACCGTTCAGTCGGTATCGGAAGTTGCACTCGAGCATCAGAGACGCACCCGCGGCAGCCGGCTCAGGATGAACAGGAGAGCGGTGACGATGCCGATGGTGATCAGCGCCAGCGCGTTGGCCTGCGTAAGATCGTTGGCTTGCACGGCATCGTAGATCGCCAGGGGTAACGTCTGGGTCCGGCCAGGAATGCTGCCCGCCAGCATCAGCGTGATGCCGAACTCGCCCATGCCGCGGGCGAAGGCCAGGATGAGGCCAGCCAGGATCCCGCGCCACGCCAGAGGGAGGGTGACGCTGAGGAACACGCGGGCCGCAGGGCGCAGCGTGCGGGCGGCGGCCTCGATACGGGGATCGATGGATTCGAAGGCGGCCTGGACCGCCTTGACGACGAGAGGGAGTGCCGCGACCGTAGCCGCGATCACAGCCGCCCGCCAGGTAAAGATCACTTCGAGGCCGGCGGCCTCGAGGGTCTTGCCGAGCGGTCCGGACCGACCCAGAAGCAGGAGCAGATAAAACCCCACGACGGTGGGGGGGAGGATCAGCGGGAGGACGACGACGGATTCGAGGAGGGTGCGTCCCGGGAACCGCTTGCGGGTCAGGAGCCACGCCAGGCCGATGCCGGAGAGACCGGCCAGGATCGTGCTCAGCGTGGCGACGCGGAGAGAGAGGAAGATCGGAAAGAGATCCATCGGTACCTCAAGACTCCCCAGGCAACAGCAATCCGAACCGACTCATGATAGGCCGGCCTTGCGGCCCATTGACAAAGCGGATGAAGGCTTGGGCGAGATCTGGGTAGTGCGAGCGTGCCGTCACGGCCGCCGCCTGGACGATCGGTTTGTAGAGGCCCGGATCGATCCGCGTGAACTGGACTTCGGGCTCCTGCGCCACCGAAAGCGCGAGGATGGCCGCATCCACGTTGCCCGTCTGGAGGAACTGGAGGGCCTGGCGAATATTCTCACCGTACACCAGCTTCGGTTGAACCTGGGTCCACACGCCTGCCGATACCAGGGCCTCGCGTGCCGCCATCCCATACGGTGCGTGGGTCGGGTTGGCGATGGCAACCCGCCGCACGTCGTCCCTGGCCAGATCCTTCAGGGTCGATAACGCTGGACGACTCTTCTGAGTAGCCAGGACGATCTGGCCCTGGGCGTATGGCTCCACGCTGTCGGAGAGGACTGCCCCCTTCGCGCGAAGGTCATCTACATAGGCCACGTTCGCCGCGAAGAATACATCGACGGGTGCCCCATGCTGGATTTGCTGCGCCAACTGCCCGGTGGAACCGAATACCAGCGTCACCTTAACCCGATGCTCCTTCTCGAAGATCGCTGCGATCTCTCGAAGGGCGAACACCAGGTCAGCCGCCGCGGCGACGAGCAACTCCGGCCGGGAGCCGCCCTGAGCCGCAGAACTGTCTGGGACGAGCGCAGGGGAAAGCGTGAGCGACGTCAGGAGGAGCAGGACAAAGAACTGTAGCCGGACTCTCGCCACATACCCTCCTGACGAAAAAGGTCTCCGGGGACGATATCAAGGCAGATACGATGGGTCAAGAAATCAGCGATCTGAGCCGGAATCGGTGGCAACTTCCCCGGGGGGGCTGCTGCTTCTGCCAATCGGGATAGGGGGTAACAGGGAGCGCCCTGCTACTCCCCTCCCACACCACCGGACGTACGGGTCCGTATCCGGCGGTTCAGAAGGTTGAGGTCAACCTGCCAGCCGCGGCAGGCCGAGCCGGTCGAAGGAGCGAGTG